>CAJTOM010000010.1 GCA_910577915.1 uncultured Oscillospiraceae bacterium | reverse complement strand
GCGCCCGGAGGGCGCGCCGCTTACAGCCGGTTCACCACCGGTATCACCATAGGACTCCTCTTGGTGTGCTTAAACAAATACCCGCTGACGGCGGATTTTACGGCGCTCCGTAATTCCCCCATATCGCGGCCCTTCTTGCCGATGGCCGCCAGGGCCGCGCCGCCGGCCACCTCCTTGAGCTCCCGCATTAAATCCTCGGACTCCTTGACGTAAATAAATCCCCTCGTGATGATCTCCGGCTCGCTGAGGAGCTGGCCGTGCTGGAGGTTCATAATCACCACCACCATGCCGTCCTCCGCCAGGATCTTCCGGTCCCGCAGGACCACCGCGCCCACGTCGCCCACGCCGCTGCCGTCCACCAGCACGGAGCCGGAGGGGGCCGGGGTGTCGGCGATCTTGATGGTCTTGGTGGTCAGCTCGATGACGCTGCCGATGTCCGGCAGGACGATGTTCTTCCGGTCCATGCCCATCTCCATGGCCAGGTTCATGTGGCGTCGGAGCATCTTCTGCTCGCCGTGGAGGGGGATGAAGAACCGGGGGCGGGTCAGGGCGTGGATGATCTTCAGCTCCTCCTGGCAGGCGTGGCCGGAGACGTGGAGGGGGTCGGAGCGGTCGTAGATCACGTCCACCCCCTTGCGGAAGAGCTCGTTGATCACCCGGCCGATGGTCTTCTCGTTGCCGGGGATGGCGGACGCGGAGATGATCACCCGGTCGCCGGGGCCCACGTCGATCTGCCGGTGCTGGGAGAAGGCCATGCGGTACAGGGCGCTCATCTCCTCCCCCTGGCTGCCGGTGGTCATCAGGACCTGCTTGTCCAGGGGCATGGACTTGATCTTATTGACGTCCATCACCGTGTTCTTGGGCAGCTTCATGTAGCCCAGCTCCGTGGCCACCCGCATGATGTTCTCCATGCTGCGGCCCGTCACCGCCACCTTCCGCCCGCAGGCGGCGGCGGCGTCAATGACCTGCTGAATGCGGTGGACGTTGGAGGCGAAGGTGGTGACGATGATGCGCTGCTTGCATCCGGTGAAGAGCCGGTCGAAGGTCTTGCCCACGATGGACTCGCTCATGGTGTAGCCGGGGCGCTCCACGTTGGTGGAGTCCGCCAGCAGGGCCAGAACCCCCTCCCGGCCCAGTTCGCCGAAGCGGCCCAGGTCAATGACGTCGCCGTCGATGGGGGTGGAGTCGATCTTGAAGTCCCCGGTGTGGACCAGCACGCCCATGCTGGTGTGGATGGCGAAGGCCACGGAATCGGCGATGGAGTGGTTGACGTGGATGAACTCCACGTAGAACTTGCCCACCCGGATCATCTCGCCGGCCTCCACGGTGATGAGCTTGGTCTGCTTGAGCAGGCCGTGCTCCTCCAGCTTCAGCTTGATGAGCCCCGCGGTGAGGCGGGTGCAATACACGGGCATGTTCACCTGCTTGAGGATGTAGGGAATGGCCCCGATGTGATCCTCGTGGCCGTGGGTGATGAACAGGCCCCGGATGCGCCCCTTGTTCTTCACGAGGTACGTGGCGTCGGGGATCACCAGGTCGATGCCGTACATGTCCCCGTCGGGGAAGCCCATGCCGCAGTCCACCACGATGATCTCGCCGCCGTGCTCATAGACGGTCATGTTCTTGCCGATCTCGTTGAGGCCGCCAAGAGGGATGATTTTCATTTTTTCTGCCAAAATTTTGCACTCCTTTTTGTTGAAACAATCAAATGATGGGGGAGAAAGGCGCAACAAAAACAGACGGGAAGAGCTCCCCCGCCGCCGCGCCTCTCATCGCGGGGCGGCAGGGGACCTGCCCGTTTGTCCGGCGGGGCGCAGGCCGCCGCCGGAGTTCTCGCCTCTATCCCTTGGCGGTGCGCCGGTGCGCAGGCCGCCGATATTTATCACAGGTCCGCCCGCAGCGGCCTGCAAAAAACCGAACGCGTCACAGGGGCCGTCCGGCCGGCGCGGGAGGCCGGCGGGGCCCTCTCCCGCCTGGGGCGGGGTGAAAAGCAGAGGGGGGAGCGCCGGTGCGCTCCGCTCCCATTTTAGAATAGTATACCACGGTTTTCCCAAAAAGTATACATAAATTTTCCATGGGGCGGGGAAATTGCCTTTTGCGGGGGAGGAGCGGCCGGGACCGCCCGGCGGAATCCCCTTTTCAGGGCCCCTCCAGGACCACGGGCACCGGCGCGTCCAGCGTCAGGCTCTCCGGGGTCACCAGGCAGTCCCGGGCGAAGACGCCCACGCCGGCTGCGGCCGCCTCCCGCAGGGCCGCGCCGAAGGCGGGGTGGGCCGCGTCGTTGGGGCGGAAGCGGACCGGCCCCTTCATCTGCACCACGAAAAACACCGCCGCCCGGCACCCCTGCTCCACCGCCCGCCGGAGCCCCCGCAGGTGCTTGATCCCACGCTCCGTGGGCGCGTCGGGGAAGCGGGCCTCCCCGTCCTCCTCCAGCGTCACCCCCTTTACCTCCACGAAGAAGGGCCCCTGCGGAGTGTCCAGGCGGAAGTCGAACCGGGAGTCCTCCCAGGTGAACTCGGGCCGGACAACCGCCGGCTCCGGGAGGAAGTGCTCCGCCCACTCCCCAAAGACCCTGTTGGGGGCCTGGGCGTCCATGTTGATGAGCAGGGATCCCTTCTCCACGGCGACGAGGTCGTAGCGGGTCTTCCGGGCCGGGTTGTCCGACCGCGCCAGGTATACCGCCGCCCCCGGCGTCAGCAGCTCCCGGCACCGGCCCGTATTTTTCACATGGCAGACCTCCACCCCACCCTTCAGCGCCACATGGGCGATAAAGCGGTTGGGCCGGTCCAGAAAGGTCCCCCGGACCACGTGCTGATAGCGCATCTGCGTCTCCTCCTCCAGGGCGTCGCCCCAATTTGGACACCAGTATACCACACCTTTTGTCGGGGTTCAAACAGGGGGCGCAAAATCCTGGCGAAAACTTGTCGGAAATGTGCAGGAAAAAGAGTTGAATTTCTCCGTTGGCTTTGCTATAATGAAAATAATTTCGCGCACGTGAGAATCCCGCCGCGGCCCGCCGGGCCCGGGCGGAGGGGAGGGGCGGCCCCCGGCCGGCCCGGGCCTTTCCGCACCGCATGTCCGGCGCTGCGGAAGAGGCTCACGGAAAACCGGCGCGGGTTCAGGCCCGCGCACACCGTTGAGAAGGAGGAACCCCCTGATGCCTGAGTTGCTGTTCGTCGTCCTGATGGGCGTTGGGACCGTCTTCTTCGGCCTGATCTGCATCATCGTTCTGAGCACCGCCATGAGCGCCATCTGCAGATCTATGGGAGGGACGAACGCCGCCCAGCCGGCCGCCGTTCCCGTCCCCGCCGCGAGAAACGACGCGATTCCCAACCGCCAGGCCATGATCGCCGCCATCTCCGCCGCCATTGCGGAGGAGGAGGGCGCCGATCTTAACGCCATCCGCATTCTGTCCGTTAAAAAACTTTAATTGAGGAGAGGAAAGAGCTATGAAGAAGTACAAGGTGAATGTCAACGGCACCGTCTATGAGGTCGCCATCGAGGTCATGGACGGCGCCGCCCCTGTGGCCGCCGCCCCCGCTGCGGCTCCTGCCCCTGCCGCCCCCGCTCCCGCCGGCGGTGAGAAGGTCACCGCCCCCATGCCCGGTACCATTCTGGACGTGCGCGTCGCCAACGGCGCCGCCGTGAAGAAGGGCGACATTCTCTTTATTCTGGAGGCCATGAAGATGGAGAACGAGATCATGGCCCCCTGCAACGGCACCGCCGCCTCCGTCAGCGTGACCAAGGGCGCGGCTGTGGACTCCGGCGCGCTGCTGTGCGTGATCGGCTAAGGCCGGCTCTCGGGAGGAATACTACATGGAAGCTATCATGAATTTTATTCAGGCGACCGGCTTCTATCAGATTGCCACGGGGGACGTGAAGGTCGTCATTATGATGATCATCGCCTTCGCGCTGCTGTACCTGGCGATTGTGAAGAAGTTCGAGCCCCTGCTGCTGCTGCCCATCGCCTTCGGCATGCTCATCACCAACCTGCCCGGCGCGGAGATGTTCCACGAGGCCCTCTTTGAGGGCGGGCACGTCCACTGGGAGATGTTCGGCGACGGATCCATCACCATCGGCCTGCTGGACGTGCTGTATCTGGGCGTCAAGCTGGGCATCTACCCCTGTCTGATCTTCATGGGCGTGGGCGCGGGCACCGATTTCGGTCCCCTGATCGCCAACCCCAAGACCCTGCTGCTGGGCGCGGCCGCCCAGGTGGGCATCTTTATGACCTTCGTGGGCTGCCGCCTGTTCGGCTTCACCGAGCGGCAGGCCTCCTCCATCGGCATCATCGGCGGCGCGGACGGCCCCACGGCCATTTTTGTGACCAGCCGTCTCGCCCCTGAGCTGCTGGGCCCCATCGCCGTGGCGGCCTACAGCTACATGGCCCTGGTGCCCGTCATCCAGCCCCCCATCATGCGGGCTCTGACCACCAAGGCGGAGCGGGAGATTGTCATGCGCCCCCTGCGTGAGGTGTCCAAGCGGGAGAAGATCCTCTTCCCCATCGTCGTCACCGTATTTGTGGCCCTGCTGGTGCCCTCCGCCGGCCCGCTGATCGCCTGCCTGATGCTGGGCAACCTGTTTAAGGAGAGCGGCGTGGTGGAGCGTCTGAACAAGACCGCCCAGAACGAGCTGATGAACATCGTCACCATCTTCCTGGGCATCTCCGTGGGCGCCACCGCCACCGCCAGCACCTTCCTGGCCTGGGAGACCATCAAGATCATGTGCATGGGCGTGGTGGCCTTCGGCTTCGGCACCGCCGGCGGCGTGCTGCTGGCCAAGCTTATGAACCTCTTCCTGAAGGAGAAGATCAATCCCCTCATCGGCTCCGCCGGCGTCTCCGCCGTGCCCATGGCCGCCCGCGTCTCCCAGGTGGAGGGCCAGAAGGCCAATCCCGCCAACTTCCTGCTGATGCACGCCATGGGCCCCAACGTGGCCGGCGTCATCGGCTCCGCCATCGCCGCCGGTGTGCTGATGGCCCTGTTCGGCTGATAAAGGAGTAATGTTGCATGGAAACAATGGAATTTCTGTCTAAAAAGCCCCTTCTGATTACGGACACCATCCTCCGTGACGCCCACCAGTCCCAGGCTGCCACCCGCATGACCATCCAGGACATGCTGCCCGCCTGCGAGATTTTGGACTCCGTGGGGTACTACTCCCTGGAGTGCTGGGGCGGCGCCACCTTCGACGTGTGCATGCGCTTCCTCAACGAGGACCCCTGGGAGCGGCTGCGCACCCTGCGCAAGGCTCTGCCCAACACCAAGCTGCAGATGCTCTTCCGCGGCCAGAACATCCTGGGCTACAAGCACTACGCCGACGACGTGGTGGACGCCTTCTGCCGCAAGAGCATCGAAAACGGCATCGACATCATCCGCATCTTTGACGCCCTCAACGACATCCGCAACCTGGAGCAGGCCATCAAATCCACCAAGAAATACGGCGGCATCGTGGAGGCCACCCTCTCCTACACCATCTCCCCCATCCACAACGAGGACTACTTCGTGAAGATGGCCAAGGAGCTCGAGCAGATGGGCGCCGACACCCTGTGCATTAAGGACATGGCCAACCTCCTGCTGCCCATGGACTGCTACAGCCTGGTCAAGCGGCTCAAGCAGAGCGTGAAGATGCCCATCCATCTCCATACCCACAACACCACCGGCACCGGCGACATGGTCTACCTCATGGCCGCCTACGCCGGCGTGGACATCGTGGACACCGCCCTGAGCCCCCTGGCCAACGGCACCGCCCAGCCCGCCACCGAGTCCCTGGTGGCCACCCTCCAGGGCACCGTGCGCGACACGGGCCTGGATCTGAACAAGATGAGCGACGCCGCCGTCCACTTCCGGAAGGTGGCCCAGCGGCTCAAGGACACCGGCTCCCTGGACCCCAAGGTGCTCAACGTGGACACCAATACCCTGCTCTACCAGGTGCCCGGCGGCATGCTCTCCAACCTCATCAGCCAGCTCAAGCAGGCCGGCAAGGAGGATAAGTACTACGACGTGCTGGCGGAGATCCCCCGCGTGCGGGAGGACTACGGCTTCCCGCCCCTGGTCACCCCCTCCAGCCAGATCGTGGGCACCCAGGCCGTGATGAACATCATCATGGGCGAGCGCTACAAGACCTTCACCAAGGAGTCCCGCGCCGTTCTGAAGGGCGAGTACGGCGCTCTGCCCGGCAAGGTCAACGAGGCCGTCCGGGCCAAGGCGGGCATCAAGCCCGAGGAGGTCATCACCTGCCGCCCCGCCGATCAGCTCCAGCCCGAGCTGGAGAAGTACAAGGCCGAGTTCAAGGACCTGGCCAAGAGCGAGGAGGACGTGCTGAGCCTGGCCCTCTTCCCCCAGGTGGCCCCCAAGTTCCTTGCCTGGCGGGACGGCCCCCACGACGAGCCCGCCGCCCCTGCCGCCGCCAAGCCGGCTGCGGATCCCAACGCGGTGCGGGAACTGTACGTGGAGGATCGGAGCGTCTGATCCCATCCCCTCATTTTCTTCTTCCCCCGTCCGCCCCTCCGGCGGGCGGGGAATTTTTTGCATGATGAAAACCACCGGGTTTGCCGGTGGTTTTCATTTTTGCAAAAAGGGACGGCGGGCGCAAGGCCCGCCGTCCTGCTGCCGCCAACGCGGCGTTCAAACAAAGAAGAAAGAGAGAAGAAAGAGAAAGTGGTTTGTGAATGCGTCAGGCTCGCCTGACAGGGGCATCTATGTCAAGCGGCATTCCGCCGGCCGTAGCCGGAGCCGCCGAAGAACTGGTTGAAGAAATCCTCCATGTCGCCGTAGTCCTCGCCCCCCTGCTGTCCGGGGTTGGTGACGGCGGACTGGGGCTTGGGCTCCTGGGGCTTGTCGAGGGTGGAGCCGAAGGTCAGCTCGGTGGTGCAGACCTGTCCGTCGCGGACGTAGGTGACGGTGGCGGTGTCGCCGGCCTTGTAGGTCTTGCTCCCCACGGCAGAGGTGACATCGGACTGGGAGGTGATGGTGGAGGTGCCGATCATGGTGATCACGTCCCCGGCCTGGAGGCCCGCCTGGTCGGCGGGACTGCCTTCCACCACCTCCGCCACATAGGCCCCGCTGCGCACCCCGGTCTGGGGGAACTTGGAGGCGCTGGCCACGGTGACGCCCATGTAGGCGTGGCTGGTGACCTGGCCGTTCTCCATGATGTCCTTGAGCATGTTCAGCACGTCGTCAATGGGGATGGCGAAGCCCAGTCCCTCGGCGGCGGTGCCGTTGCCGGTGGAGGAGGTCTTGGCGGTGACGATGCCCACCACCTCGCCGTAGCTGTTGAAGAGGGGGCCGCCGGAGTTGCCGGGGTTGATGGCGGTGTCCACCTGGATCATGTTGAAGGGGGTGCCGTCCAGGTTGATCTCACGGTCCAGGCAGGAGACGATGCCGCGGCTCATGGAGAAGGTCAGCTCCCCCAGGGGGTTGCCGATGGTGGACACGTCCTCCCCCACCGTCAGGTTCTGGGAGGTGCCCAGGACCACGGGCTGGAGCTTGGTCTCGCCGGGATCCACCTTCAGCACGGCGATGTCGTAATCCGCGTCGCTGCCCACCACCTGGGCGGCGTAGGTGGTGCCGTCGTTGAGGGTGACCTGTACGTCGGTGGCCCCGTTCACCACGTGGCAGTTGGTGGCGATATAGCCGTCGGCGGTGAGGATGAAGCCGCTGCCGGCGCTGGCGGTCTGGACCGGCTGGCCAAAGAAGTTGTAGCCCGCCAGGGCGGAGGTGTTGATACTCACGCAGCTGTCCACGTTGGCGTTGTAGATCTGGGAGAAGCTCAGCCTCTCATTGCCGGTGACGCTGACGGTCTCCACCTCGGTGAGGGGGCGGTCGCTGCGCATCATCTGGCTCTCCCCCCGGCCGTCCAGCCGGTCCTTGAGCAGCCAGCCGGCCCCCACGGAGCCGCCGACCAGCAGCACCCCGCACAGGATGCCGGCCGCCACCCGCTTGGCCCGGCCGCGCTTCGGCTTCTGGAGCTCCATCGGCGCGGGGGTCTGGTCGGGCCGGAAGCCCTCGCTGTCGGAGCGGTAGCTGTAGTGATATTCGTAGCTGCTTTTATCGTCGTTCTGATACATGAGAAGTGCCTCCCCACTAAATTTTTTGTTTTTTGCGGTGTCCCGCTGTCGATGGTGCCAGCATACAGGGGATTTGTGTCCAGAATATGAAGAATTTTTGCAAAGATTTTAAACAAACGGGAAACGCTTTGTGAATGGGAGCCCAAACCACAGCAGGGCGGCGAATCGGCTCGCCGCCCTGCTGTGGTTTGGAAGATTGGATGAAAAGAAGTTATTGTCTCTTGCAGATTTAACGATACAGAAAAGGTATTAAGAAAACCAGCACCAATTGTTACAAAAGTCTAAATTCTTCTTCTCCTCTCAGTCCGGCCGCAGCACCGCCGCCCCGGCGGCCAGGGAGGCGGGCACGTCGATCACCCGCTGGTTCCGGCTGCCCCGCCAGGGCAGGGCCAGGGTGCGCTCCTCCAGCAGGAAGGGGCCGTCCACCAGCACGTCCAGCTCCGCCAGCAGAGCCCGCTGGGCCTCGCTCCCCCGGTCCCGGAGGTGCTCGAAGGTCCAGCCGGAGTAGCTCCACACGTTCAGCCCGTGGGCGTGGGCGGCCCGGGCCAGGGCCAGGCAGTCCTCCGCCTGGGCGAAGGGCTCCCCCCCGGAGAGGGTCAGCCCGTCGGTCATGGGGTTGCCCAGCAGCTGGGCGGCCACCTCCTCCACCGCCATCTCCCGGCCGCCGCCGGGGTCGTGGCTGTCGGGGTTGTGACAGCCGGGACAGCGGTGGGGGCAGCCCTGGACAAAGCAGCTGAAGCGAAAGCCAGGGCCGTCCACAATGGAGTCCTGTACCAGTCCGTAAATTCTCATATCCGCCCTCCCGGTCCGCCGCCCGCGCCCCCGGCGGCAGAGCGCGCGCCGGGGGCGGAGGGGCGTGTTGTAAGATGGCCTGATTATACCACCGTCAGAGGCGGTTTGCAAGTGGGGCGGGCCGTCAGGCCAGGCCGGCCTTTTTGGCGAAGCGGTACAGCACGGTCACCAGCTGCTCCCTGGTGAGCACGTCCTCCCACATATAGTTGGGTTCGCCGTCCTTGCCGTCCCCCGCGCCGCTCACCAGGCCGCCCTCCACCGCCCAGGCGCGGGCCTCCTGGCTGTAGGCGCTGCTGTCGTTGTCCTGGAGCTCCCGGCGCATCTCCTGCCAGAGCTTTTTAAATGTGGCTGCATCCATCTCCTCATCCTCCTGTTCATCCGTTTCCTCGCGGTACAGCGGCATCTCCGGGGGAAGCTTCCCCGCCAGGATCATACTGCTGGTCCACTGTCCGCGGCCGTCCCACTGGATATGGGGGCTGTCCGGAAAGCTCTTCCAGTCCCCGCCCCAGGTGAAGCCCATCTCCTTGGCGAGCGCCGCCGCCCGGCGGAAAAAGTCCGGGTCGCTGTACTCGCTTCCCTTCACGTTCTTGCAGAAGTCCCAGGCCAGGCCGGCCCGGTCGCTGTGGAAGGTGGGCACGCGGCCGTTGGTGACGATGCCGCCGGGCCGGGTGCGCCCCTGCTGGTACAGGTACTCCTGATACTCCCGGTCCCGCACGGTGTTGGTGATCAGCACATTCAGCCCCGCGGCCCGGCACCGGGCCTGCCAGACGCGGCAGTTGGCCGCCACGTCCGGGCGGAGCAGATTGACGTCTCTGCTATTGAGCATTGCTGCCTCCCTCCCCCTGGTCCGCGCCCTGGCTCCGGCTGCTCTGGGTGCCGAAGTAAAAGGCGATAATCACCGCGTAGATGGTCATAAAATCCTTGGAGATCTCGCCGGTGCAGGCCATCCAGGCGAAAACCGCCGTCAGCGCCAGGGTGACCAGGGACTTGACGCTGAGCAGGTTGCTCAGCCTCTTGAGCATGGTGTCGTTCATGGGTTCGCTCACTTTCTTCCCTCCTTTTCATTGTATGCGCCCCTCTCCGCCGGAGGACCAGCGGCGGAGGGCAGGCTCATATAGAGGGCGAAAAAAGGCCGGAGTCGCACCGTCTGATGCAACTCCGGCAAGAAAATTGTATAAATCGTCAGCCCTCCTGCTTTGTCCGGCGCTTCCGGCTGCCGGCAAGCCTGACGATGCAGCAGAAGAACAGCGCCGGGACGGCAAACCGGCAGAAAACCTCTCCCGCGTGGGGAGACCAGGCGAAGGAGATGATGATCCGGGCCAGGATGATGGCGGCCAGGGCCGCGACCGCGATGATGACGTCTTTCATGTTGTGTCCCTCCTATATATGTTTCCTCAATGACAGATTCCTGTTGAAAGGCCGAAATGCGGTCAGCCCTCCTGCTTCGTCCGGCGCTTCCGGCTGCCGGCAAGCCTGACGACGCAGCAGAAGAACAGCGCCGGGACGGCGAAACGGCAGAAAACCTCTCCCGCGTGGGGAGACCAGGCGAAGGAGATGATGATCCGGGCCAGGATGATGGCGGCCAGGGCCGCGGCCGCGATGATGATGTCTTTCATGTTGTGTCCCTCCTGTTTGTGTGTCGCTTGCACTGTTGTCAGTATACCAGACCCGGGCGGCCCGTTCCATCGATTTACCTTACATTTCCCCTCCGTTTCTTACATCGGTGTAAGGTTGGGGCGGAGGGAGCCGAAAAACTTTTGGGAAAAGCAGAAACTGGGGCTACCAAAGGCCGCTGTTTTATGGTACATTATAGAAAAGACAATTTCGGAGAGGGGTGACGGCTATGGGGATGTGGAGACGGCTGGCGGCGGGGGCGCTGCTGGCCCTGCCGCTGCTGCTGAGCGGGTGCATGCTCAGCGCGTCGGCGGAGAACCTCTACGCCCCGCCCCAGCTGCCGGCGGAGTACGAGGCCCTCAACGCCCTGCTCTCGGGCATCCTGGCCGGCGGGGCGGAGTACGCGCCGCCCCAGGCGGGCAGCAACCTCTCCCAGGTGCAGATGGAGGACCTCAACGGCGACGGCAGGGACGAGGTGCTGGCCTTCTTCCGGGCCAACAGCGAGGAGCAGCCGCTGAAAATCTACATCTTCCGGGCGGTGGAGGAGGGCTATGAGCAGGCCGCCCTCATCGAGGGCAGCGGCACCTCCTTCCACAGCGTGCGCTATGTGGACATGGACGGCGACGGCGTGCAGGAGATGATCATCAGCTGGCGGGTCAGCGCCGAGGTCCAGGCCATGAGCGTTTACAGCATGAAACATCTGGAGCCCTTGCGGCTGATGACCACCCCCTACGCCCGCTACGAGACGGTGGACCTGGACGGGGACGGCGACCTGGAGCTGGTGGTCCTGCGGGGCGACGACACGGAGAGCGGCATGAGCCTGGCGGACTTCTACGACTGGGACAGCGGCAACAGCAGCCTGCAGCTCCACTCCAGCGCCCGGCTGAGCGTATCCCTGGCCGCCCTGCAGTGGATGCAGGTGGGCGCCCTCCAGGAGGGGGAGGCGGCGGTGTTCATCACCGGCCGGGCCGCCGGCGTGGACGAGACCAGCCGGGCCGTCATGGACATTCTGGCCTACCGCCAGCCGGAGCTGGTCAACATCGCCCTGAGCGAGGAGACCGGGCTGTCCGACCAGATTTTCCGCTTTTTGAATCTCCAGCCCACGGACATCAACGGCGACGGGGCCACGGAGGTCCCCCGTCCCGCCGAGCTCCCCAGCGAGCCGGAGGAGACCTACTGGAAAATCTACTGGCACAGCTACCACATGGACGGGACGAATGAGCTCCAGACCATCACCTACCACAACCTGACGGACAACTGGTATCTGCTCGTCCCCGAGACCTGGGACGGCCACTTCACCGTCCGGCAGAGCAACATCAGCACCACCCTCCACGCCACCACCTTCTACAGCGTCCGGGGCCGGAGCGTGGAGGACGAGCTGATGACCATCTACACCCTCACCGGCTCCGACCGGGAGGTCCAGGCTGCCAAGAGCGGCCGGTCCATCCTGCGCCGCCTGGCGGACCGCGTATACGCCGTGTCCTACGCCCCGGCCTACAGCCAGTGGCGCTACGCGGTGGAGGCCAAGACGCTGGAGGAGAACTTCAAAGCGATCATCAACCGCTGGAGCATGAGCGAGAACTAGGGCTTGTTTGATAATTGGCGATATGCCCAACGGCGAGGGATTTTTTCGCCAGACAAGGCAAATTTTCGCAGGCATACTGCCGTATGGCAAGAAAATGTAACGCAGTATGGCGGAAAAAGAACCGCTGTTTGGGCGTGTTGACAATTTTCAAACAAGCCCTAGGCCCGGCGGACAAGGAAGGAAAGAGAGGTGCCCCATGGCGCGAAAGGTTCTGGTGCTGGAGGATGAGTCCAGCATCCGCGGGTTCATTGTCATCAATCTGACCCGGGCCGGCTACGAGGTGGTCGAGGCGGAGACCGGGGAGGAGGCCCTGGAAAAGCTCCGGGACAACCCCGAGATCCGGGTGGCCCTGCTGGACATCATGCTGCCGGGCATCGACGGCTTCGAGGTCTGCCGCCGCATCCGGGCCACCAACACCCGCATCGGCATCATCATGCTCACCGCCCGCAGCCAGGAGATGGACAAGGTGACGGGCCTGATGACCGGGGCGGACGACTACGTGACCAAGCCCTTCTCCCCGGCGGAGCTGACGGCCCGGGTGGACGCCCTGTTCCGCCGGGCCGGGGGCGCGGCCCCGGAGCAGGCGGGGGAGATCAGCCAGGAGCCCTTCCTGCTCAACACCCGCAACCGCACCCTGGAGAAGAACGGCCAGCGGGTGAAGCTGACGCAGGTGGAGTACTCCATTATGAAGATGTTCATGGAGAACCCCGGCAAGGCCCTCTCCCGGGAGGAGATTCTGGACACGGTCTGGGGCCGGGACTACTTCGGGGAGCTGAAGATTGTGGACGTCAACATCCGCCGCCTGCGTCTGAAGATCGAGGACAACGCCCAGAACCCCACCTATATCAACACCGTGTGGGGCTACGGGTACAAGTGGGGCTTTTAAGGCCATAAAAACGGGCCGGGTGGCGATCACCCGGCCCGCTTGCGGGCGCTGAGCAGCATAGAGACGCCGCTGTAGAGGAGGAAGAGGCCGAAGGGCCTGCGCAGCAGGGATACGTCCACCGCCGCGGCCGCCAGGGCCCCCGCCAGGGAGGCCAGCACGCCGGGAAAGGCCGCCTGCCGCCAGACCTCCCGGTCCAAAAAGCCGTTTTTCCGGTGGAAGAAGAGGCTGATGCCGGCGGTGGGGAGGAAGAAGAGGAGGTTCACAGCCTGGGCCTCCCGGTGGCCTACCCCCAGAAAGAGGGTCATGCACACCAGCAGCAGCGTTCCGCCGCCCACGCCCCAGGCGGACAGCACCCCGGTGGCCAGGGCGGCGCAGAAGGGAAGCAGCCACGCTACCACAGCAGGTACCTCACCCCGGCGTACAGCAGAAACAGCCCGAAGATCACCTTCAGAAGCCGCACCGGCACCCTCTCAAAGGTCAGCCCTCCCGCCAGCCCCCCGGCCACGCCCCCCGCCAGATAGGGGAGCACCAGCTCCAGGGCGGGCCGCACCTCCCACAGGTACACCACCGTAGACACGCAGCACATGGGAAAGATCACGGCCACGCAGGTGGCGAAGGCGGCCCGCGCCTCCAGGCGGCTCCATTTGGTCAACAGGGGCAGCAGCACCATGCCGCCCCCGCCCCCGAACAGGCCGTTGATGAGCCCGCCGGCGGCCCCCGCCAGCTGATGTTTGCGCCGGTCCGTCATCATGGCATCCCCCCTCTATGTACCGGGCCCGCCGGAGCGGGCCGGCGGGTTACTGCATGAGCTTGAAGCTCTGGCAGTCGGTGCACTGGTCCATGGTGGGGTTGGCCTCGTGGGTGCCCACCTGGATGGTGTCCAGGCCGCAGTACTGCTCGTTCTTGCAGTGGTGGGCGCAGGTGTTGACGCTGCATTTGATGGAGCGGTTGGGCGTGCAGGCGCAGCCGCCGTTGGTGCAGTTGCTCATAGTGTGTTCCTCCTCAAATTGTCGAGTTCGGGTTTCGCCGGAGATAGTGTGCGCGGCGGCGGAGATTTTATGCGGCGGGACGCGCGCTTTCTCTCCGCGCTCCCCGTGTGACAAAAAATGAAACGGGATGGAAGGGGTTTGCAGCCATGACAAAAATTTTATTTGTGTGCCTGGGCAACATCTGCCGCAGTCCCATGGCGGAGTTCGTAATGCGGGACCTGGTGCGGCGGGCGGGACTGGAGGACCGGTTTCTCATCGCCTCCGCCGCCACCAGCGGCGAGGAGCGGGGGAATCCCGTCTACCCGCCGGCCCGGCGCAAGCTGGCGGAGCACGGCATCTCCTGCGCCGGCAAGACCTCCCGGCAGCTCATGCGGGAGGACTACGGCGCGTGGGATCTGCTCATCGGCATGGACACGGACAATCTGCGCGGCATGGGGCGCATCTGCGGCGGGGACCCGGAGGGGAAATTCCGGCTCCTGCTGGACTACACGGACCGGCCGGGGAGCGTAGCGGATCCGTGGTATACCGGCGACTTCGAGCGCACATGGCAGGACGTGGAGGCGGGCTGCCGGGGACTGCTGGAGGCGCTGAAGAGGGCGGGGTCAGTCTGACCCCGCCCTCTCCTATTGTCTCCCGACGGCTACAGATTGCTCTGCCCCCGGCCGCCGCTTCCGCGCAGAGCCCCGGCCAGATTGGTGACGCACAGCAGGGTCGTCACCAGAAACCCGCCGGGGATCAGGATGATCCACCACGCGCCCGTCAGCAGGGCCTGCTCCGACAGCGAGAGCATGCTCCCCCAGGTGATCACCTCCAGGGGCAGGCCGATGCCCATGAAGCTGAGGGTGGACTCGGCGACGATGGCGCTGCGGATGTTCATCACCGCCATAAACATGATGGAGGAGAAGAAGTTCGGCGCCAGGTGCCGGCGGAGAATGTGGAAAAAACTGCCGCCCATGCACCGGGAGGCCAGCACATACTCGCTGCCCCGGAGCTGGCGCACCTCCGTGCGGACGATTTTCGCCATGCTGGTCCAGCTGGTGAGGCCGATGACCAGGGAGATGCTCAGCACGTTGGCCTCCCCCAGCGCGGCCTGGAGCAGCACGACCACCAGCAGGCTGGGCACGCTGAGCAGAATCTCCGTCAGGCGCATCAGCACCCCGTCCAGCCACGCCGGCGCGCAGCCGCTGAGCGCGCCGAAAACCACGGCGATGAGGGTGGACAGGGCCGTGGCGGCGGCCCCGATGAACAGGGAGAGGCCCCCGCCGTACCAGATCATGGAGAAGACGTCCCGGCCCATGGCGTCCGTGCCGAAGAGAAATTCGCCGCAGGGGGCGGCGCTGCAGCGGGTCAGGTCCATATACGCCGGGTCCCGCACCGGCGCCAGCCGGAAGACCAGGCAGCCCAGCACCAGCAGGGCCAGAATCCCGGCGGAGAGGACCGGCTTTCCCCGGTACCAGGGGGCGGGCCGGGCCGGCTCCGCCGGCGGCAGGGGGCGGATGCCCACCATCTCAAATTGTCCGCTCACCGCTCCGTCACCTCCGGGGGTTCCGCCGCCTCCCTGGTCCGGAGGCGGGGGTCGATCTGCTCGTTGATCACCTGGGCCAGAATGCTGCACACAATGACCAGAATGCCGGAGAGCATGCACAGCAGCATCAGCAGGTTGTAGTCCTTGTACCGGGCGCTCTCGTAGGAGAGGGTCCCCAGGCCGGGGTAGGAGAACACCGTCTCCACAATGTATGTGCCCCCCAGCACGTGGGGCACGGAGACGGCCATAAGGCTCAGATAGGAGGGCGCGGCGTTGCGCAGGCAGTGGCGGAACAGGACCCTCCGCCGGGGGAGGCCCTTGGACCGGGCCAGCAGCACGTAGTCCGCCCGGACCTCCTCCAAAATGCGGTTGCGGACCATGTAGGCGTAGTACCACAGGTGGCCGATGACCACCACCGCCAGGGGCAGGATCAGGTGGACCGCCCGGTCCGCCGCCCCGCCCCCGCCGATGGAGTAGGCCCCGGAGCTGGGCAGCCAGCGCAGGCCCGCCGCGAACACCAGAATCAGCACCAGCGACAGCCAGAACTCGGGGATGCAGCTGCTGACGGTGCCCGCCTTGCAGACGAGGCGGTCCAGCGCCCGGTCCTCCTGCCAGGCGCACAGGACCCCCAGCAGCGGGGCGAGGGTGAAGATCAGCACAAAGCCCGTCCCCCCCAGCAGCAGCGTGTTGCCCACCCGGCTGCGGATGACCTCCCAGACGTCCAGCTTGTACTTGTAGGAGATGCCGAAATCCCCCCGGAGCGCGCCGCCCAGCCAGCGGGCATACTGCACGGCGATGGGCTCGTCCAGGCCCAGCCGCTCCTCCGCCCACGCCCGCTCCTGGGGGCTCATCTTCTCCACCCGGTCGCCGTAGTAGGCGCGCAGGGGGTCGCCGGGGGCCAGGCGGGACACGAAGAACACGACCGCCGACAGGACAAACACGCTGACAAAAAACAGCAGCAGCTTTTTTCCATAATAGAGGAATGTATTTCCCTTTGCCACCCTATCCCTCCTCCCGCAGCACATAGTGTCCGGGGCCGGTCTCCGCCAGCCGGCCCCCCAGCGCCTCCCCGGAGAAGATCTCCGGCCGCCGCGCCCGCTCCCGCCGCGGATCCGGGATGGGGATGGACGACAGGAGGGCGCGGGTATAGGGGTGGCCCGGATGGGCGAACACCTCCGCCGCCGGCCCCGCCTCCACCAGCCGGCCCCGGTACATCACCCCCACCCGGTCGCACAGGAACTCCACCATGGCCAGATCGTGGGCGATGAACAGGAAGGAGAAGCCGTGCTCCTGCTGGAGGTGCTTGAAGAGGTTCACGATCTGGGCCTGGATGGACACGTCCAGGGAGGCGATGGGCTCGTCCGCCACCAGCAGCTCCGGCTCCATGGCCAGGGCCCGGGCGATGGCCACCCGCTGCCGCTGGCCGCCGGAGAGCTCCGGCGGGTACCGGTCCAGGTAGCCCGCGTCCAGCCCCACGTAGTGCATCTGGAAGGCGGCCTCCTCCCGAAGGGAGCCCCTGGGGGGGGCAATGCGCTGGATGCGCAGGGGCTCGGCGATGATCTCCCACACCCGCATGCGCTGGTTCAGGCTGGAGCCGGAGTCCTGAAAGATCATCTGGCGGGTGCGCTGCAGCATCCGCCGGTTGGCCCGGAAGGCGGCGGGGTCGCAGACGTCGATCCCCTTGTACAAGATGCGGCCGCCGCGGGGGCGGTACAGGTTCATCACGCAGCGGGCGACGGTGGACTTGCCGGAGCCGGACTCCCCCACCAAACCGAAGATCTCCCCCCGCCGCACCTGGAAGGACACGCCGTCCACCGCCCGGACCACCGCTCTTTTCGTCAGGGGGAACAGGTGGGTCAGGTCCTGGACCTCCAGCAGAATCTCCTCAGCCATCCAAACCACCTCCCACCGGCGGCGTGATCCTGGGGGCCCGCTCATCCAGCAGCCAGGTGGCCGCGTAATGGGTGTCCGTGACGCGGAACATGGGCGGGGCCTGCTCGTAGTCGATGGCCAGGGCGAAGGCGTTGCGGCAGGCGAAGGCGTCGCCCCTGGGCGGGTCGATGAGGGTGGGGGGCATGCCGGGGATGGCGCGCAGGCTGTCCCGCCCCCGGTTCAGGGCGGGCAGGGCCTGGAGAAGGCCCCAGGTGTAGGGGTGCCGGGGGTCGTAGAAGATCTCCTCCGCCGTGCCGGTCTCCACAATCCGCCCGGCGTACATCACCGCCACCCGGTCCGCCACCCGCGCCACCACCCCCAAATCGTGGGTGACGAACACCGCCGCTGTCCCCAGCTTCCCCTGGATCTCCCGCAGCAGGTCCAGAATCTGGGCCTGGATGGTCACATCCAGGGCGGTGGTGGGCTCGTCCGCGAAGAGGATGCGGGGATTGCCCGCCAGGGCAATGGCCATCACGCTGCGCTGACGCATCCCGCCGGAGAAGCCGGCGGGGCACAGGTCCATCCGCTCCTCCGGGCGGTCGATGCCCACCAGCTCCATCAGCTCCGCCACCCTTCCGCGCAGGGCGGACCGGGACAGGCCGGGCTGGCGCGCCCGCACCGCCTCAGCGATCTGGGCCCCCACGGACATGACCGGGTTGAGGGAGGTCATGGGGTCCTGGAACACCATGGAGAAGAGGGACCCCCGCAGGCGGCACAGCTCCCGCTCCCCGCAGGCGGTGATGTCCCGGCCGGCGGCCAGGATGCTGCCGGACTTGATCCGGGCCGTCCGGGGCAGCAGGCCCATGATGCTCCGGCACAGCACGCTCTTGCCGCAGCCGGACTCCCCCACCACCGCCAGCACCTCCCCGGCCCCCAGGGAGAAGCTCACGTCCCGCACCGCCTGTACCTCGCCGCCGCCGGTGAAAAAGCTGACGGACAGATGATTGACTTCCAATAGTTCCGGCATAGCCTGTCCTCTCAGAACACGGGCGCAAGGGACTGTTCCCAGTCCCCTGCCGCCCGGCGTTTGTCTCTGTTTCTCTCAGGAGATGGTCCACTCGTGGACGTTCCAGAAGATGCCCACCCCGTGGTGGCCCATAACCGTGTCCGCCGCGATGCCCTGGACGGCGGCGCTGGCCACGTAGTTGGCGTCGATATAGCAGATGAAGGCGTAGGGGGGATCCTCCGCCAGCGCCTGCTGGAACTGCTCGTAATACGCCCGGCGGACCGCAGGGTCGTCGGACTGGCGGGCCAGGGTCAGATATTCGTCCACCCGCCCGTTGGAGTAGCCGCTGTAGTTGGCCCCCTTGTCGGTGCCGAAAACCTTGTAGGTGTGGTCGTCCGCGTCGAAGGGGCTCCCCCAGCCGATGAGGCAGGCCATCTGGCCGCCCCAGTCCATCTGGGCCGGCAGGTCCACGGTGCAGTTGATGCCAACCTCCCGGAGCTGCTGGGCGGCGGCCTGGGCGATGTCGATGCGGTCCTGCTCCCCGGACATGACGCTGATGACGAAGCCGATCTCCTCCCCGTTCCGCTCATAGAAGCCGTTGGCCCCCATGGTGCAGCCGGCGTCCTCCAGGATCTCCCGCGCCCTGGCGGGGTCGTAGTCGTAGCGCTCCACGTCCCCGCTGTTGTAGATGTTGCGCTGGAGGGGGCCGTAGGCGGCCATCCCCTGTCCCAGGAGCACGGAGTCAATGATCGCCTGGCGGTCGATGGCGCAGCAAACAGCGGGGATGATGTCCCGGTTTTCCGTCCAGTACGGGTTCCAGAAGTTGAAGAGGATGCCCCGGTAGTCCGCCGTCATCATATCATAGCAGGCGAAGCCCTCCTTGTCCACAAAATTCCGGGCGTTTCGCGGGTCCAGCAGGGCCAGATCCAGCTCCCCGGACTCCAGCTGGATGGCCTGGGCGTTGTCGTCCCCCACGATTTTGAAGATGATGCGGTCGATCTTGGGAGCGCCCAGGTAGTAGTCCTCGTTCTTCTCCAGGGTGATGGACTGGCCCACGTCCCAGGCGGCCAGCCGGTAGGGGCCGGTGCCCACGGGGGCCCGGAAGAAGCCGGCGCTCTGCATATCCTCCCCCTCCAGCAGGTGCTTGGGCAGGACGGCCATGGTCATATACTCCAGAAAGGCCACGTTGGGAGCGGAGAGCCGGAAGGACACCGTTTTCTCGTCTATGACGGTAATCTCCTCCACGTCCTCGTAGTTGGGGGCGTTCTCCGCGCCGTTTTCCGGGTCCATAATGGCCTCGATGGTGAACTTCACGTCCTCTGCGGTGAAGGGCTCGCCGTCGTGCCACTTGATCCCGTCGCGGATATGGAAGGTGTAGGTGCAGGTCTCCTCGTCGTACTCCCAGCGCTCCGCCAGGCCGGGTATCACCTGATTGTCCCCGTCGTGGGCGGTCAGGCCGTTGAAGAGCAGGGCGTTGATCTCGCAGTGCTCGTCCATAGCGGGGTTGATGCGGGTATAATCCGCGCTGCCGTAGACCAGAGTGCTCCCCTCCGCCCCGCCGGGGGCGTCTTTGGGACCGCCGCAGGCGGCCAGGGACAGGGTGAGCGCCGCTGCCAGCAGCAGGGATAGAATCTTTTTCATGGGTACCTCCTGTATATGGGTTCTGTTTGTGCTTCCGCATCATATTCGCACATAACCCGGTCCCGCGCAAGCCCCCGTGGGGGATAAAATTTGGGGGGACAGAAAAGGAAAACGCCCGTCTCCGCATGGAGACGAGCCGCGCTCCTGGTGGGCGCCGTTCAGCGATTGCTGACGGTCCACTCCTCCTGGTAGATCAGATCGTCCACGTCGCCGTGGGGAATGCTTGGATTCATGCCGGGGCCTCCTTTCCATGATTTTTCCAGTATATGCGGCGGGAGCGGAAAAATTACGCGAAGGAGCGGCCCGGAGAAAAATTTTTTGAAACGCGGCCCCGGCCCGGAGATTTCTCTTGCAATTTAGGGCGCGTTCGTGTATAATATGATTGCTTTATTTGCCGGTGTGATGGAATTGGTAGACGTAGTGGACTCAAAATCCACCGCTGGCGACAGCGTACCGGTTCGAGTCCGGTCACCGGCACCAGCTCAGAAATTCCCATCACCGCTCCGTTTCCGCCTTTCGGCGAAAACTGCGCTATGATGGGAATTTCTTCGCTTTCCACCCGCAAACGCTTCGCTGGTTCGCGGGTGGAGGGGGGACGCGGGGAATACGGGGGATAACGCGGGGGAGACCCTGCCTTTAATGGGGAGAGATTATGATTGACAGCCGGCGGGTTAAGGAAATCCTGTTTGGATTAGGGGCGGATCTGTGCGGGATTGCGGGTATAGACAGATTTCATGGCGCTCCTGCGGGGTATCATCCGACAGATGTTTTTCCGGCGTGCAAATCGGTTATTTCCTTCGGGTGCAGATTTCCGGCAGGGACGCTGTATTGCAGCTCTCCTGTGCCTTATACGAGGGTGAGGAACTCTATAACGTCCAAAATAGACGCAATGGCCCTTGATTTTTGCATGGAGCTGGAGCAATATCAGGTCGCTTGCGTACCGGTTCCGGCGAACGAGAGTCAATGGGATGAAACTACGAAGAGATGGCGCTCTGTTGTTTCTCAGAAGCACGCGGCGCAGGCGGCGGGATTGGGTACGATAGGGCGGCATTCCCTGCTTATCACGCCGGAATTCGGAAGCATGATTTGGCTGGGGGCCGTTTTGTGTGAACAGGAGCTGGAATGCGACGAGCTGAAGGAGGATATTTGCAATAACTGCAATGCTTGCGTAAATATATGCCCGGTACATGCCCTGGAGCATGCGGAGCTGGAACAGCAGGCCTGCTGGAAGTATGCCTTTGGCGATGACCCGGCCACACAGAGCTGGGCCATACGCTGTCATAAATGCAGAGATGTCTGTCCCTACAATCTGGGGACGGAACAGTCGTTTATAAAAAGATAAGCCGCTTCCTATGGGGGGGATTTCATCCTTTGGGTGAAATCCCCCCAACAAATATTCGTCTGGTTGCACGCGGATGTGCAACTTTCCCCCCTTTTCGCCCTGCTGTTTGTAGGGAGCACCACCACCGAGGTAGCCATGTCCTGAAGTAAGTGCACCCAGGCCAGGTACCGGGCCGTGTACGCCGGGTTGAGCGCGTGCGGAGCGCACCTTGACAAGTTGATACATTTTTCAAAAAAATGGCGGCGTGTTTTGCGGGGTATCATAGAGAAAATTTATGCACAGCGCTTGCAATCGGCGGAGAATTCTTGTATCATAGAAGGGCAATTCGGCCGCCCTGCGGCGGCCGCATCGAGGAGCCTTCGCGTATGAAACGACAAGCGCTGATCGACCTGGCCGCCGCCGGAACGGTCCTGCTGGACGGGGCCACCGGCTCCAACCTGAGAGCGGCGGGGATGCCCGTGGGCGTCCCGCCGGAGCTGTGGGTTCTGGAGCACCCACAGGTGCTGCTGGCGCTCCAGCGGGACTATTTGGCGGCGGGGAGCCGTGTGCTCTGCGCCCCCACCTTCTCCGCCAACCGGCTGTATCTGGAGCGCTTCGGGCTGGAGGAGCGGCTGGGGGAGCTGAACGCCGCCCTGGTGGCTCTGTCCAGGGAGGCCGCCGGGGGCCGGGCTCTGGTGGCGGGGGATCTGCCTACCCTGGGGCAGCCCCTGGAGCCGGCGGGGACCCTGTCCTACAGCCGGGCCTATGACCTCTACCGCGAGCAGGCGGAGGCCCTGGCGGAGGCCGGGGCGGATCTGCTGGCGGTGGAGACCTTGATGGGGGCCGACGAGGCCCTGGCCGCTTTGGATGCGGCGGCGGGGTGCGGCCTGGCGGTGGTGTGCACCTTCTCTGCGGAGGCGGACGGAGCCCTCCCCTTCGGCGGCAGCGCCCGGGACGGGGCCGCCGCCCTGGAGGAGCTGGGGGCCGCCGCCGTGGGCATCAACTGCTCCGTAGGCCCCGACCAGCTGGAGGCGGTGGTCCGCTCTCTGGCGCAGGCGGTCCGCATCCCCGTGGCCGCCAAGCCCAACGCCGGCCTGCCGGTGATGGACGAGGCGGGCCGGGCCCGCTACGGAATGGGACCCGAGGACTTCGCCCGGCACATGCTGGCCCTCCGGGCCGCCGGGGCTTCCCTGCTGGGGGGCTGCTGCGGCTCCACACCGGCCTATATCCGGCGTCTGGCGGCGCTGCTGTGATACGATTTCTTCATCGGGAGCCACACAATTTTCCAGATAACCAGATAAGGAGACGACGGCAATGAGAGTATTGATTCTGGGCGGCGTGGCCGCAGGCACGAAGGCGGCGGCCAAGCTGCGGCGGGAGGACCCCTCCTGTCAGGTGACGGTGCTGACCAAGGGACAGGACATCTCCTACGCCGGCTGCGGCCTGCCCTACTACGTGGGGGACGTGATCCACGACCGGAGCGAGCTGATCGTGAACACCCCGGAGAAGTTCGCCAGACTGACGGGGGCCGAGGTGCTCACCGGGACGGAGGCCGTGGCGGTCCACCCGGCGGAGCACCGGGTGGAGGCGCGGAATCTGAAGACCGGCGAGACGGCGCAGTACACCTATGACAAGCTGGTCATCGCCACCGGCGCGTCCCCCTTTGTGCCCTCCGTGGCCGGCATGGACCTGAAAAACGTCTTCGTCATGCGCACGCCCGACGACGCCATCGCCCTGCGGGAGGCGGTGGAATCCGGCGCCGTCAAACGGGCGGTGGTGGCCGGCGGCGGCTTCATCGGCCTGGAGGTGGCGGAGAACCTGGCCGCCCGGGGCGTGAAGACCACCGTCATCGACTTCGCCCCCCACGTGCTGCCCAACTTCCTGGACCCGGAGATGAGCGAGTACGTGGAAAACCGGATGGCCGAGGCGGGGGTCATGCCCCTGACCGGCGTGTCCCTGGAGGGGGCGGAGGGCGACGGCAGGGTGGAGAAGGTCCTCACCAGCCGGCGGGCCATGAAGGCTGACGCCCTGGTACTGGCCATCGGCATCCGGCCCAACACCGCCTTTCTGGAGGGGTCCGGCATCGAGATGGTCAAGGGGGCCATCCTCACCGACCAGTATCTGCGCACCAACGTGGCGGACGTCTACGCCTGCGGCGACTGCGCCATGGTCGCCAACCGCCAGACCGGCCGGCCCGCCTGGTCCCCCATGGGCTCCACCGCCAACATCGCCGGGCGCATCCTGGCGGGAAATCTGGCGGGCGGGGAGACAGCCTACCCCGGCGTGCTGGGTACCGGCGTGGCCAAGCTGCCCGGCGGCCTGAATGTCGGCCGCACGGGTCTCACCGAGACCGCCGCCAGGGCTGCGGGCTGCGACGTTGTGTCGGTCACCGCCGCGATGGACGACAAGGCCCATTACTACCCCGGCGCGGGGCTGTTCATCATCAAGCTGACGGCGGACCGGACCGGACGGAAGCTGCTGGGCGTTCAGGTGCTGGGGCCGGGGGCGGTGGACAAGATCACGGACATTGCCGTCACCGCCATCTCCCTGGGGGCCTCCGTGGACCAGCTGGCGGCCCTGGACTTCGCCTACGCGCCCCCCTTCTCCACCGCCATCCACCCCTTCGCCCATGCGATCAACATCCTCATCAACAAGCTGGGCGGCGCGATGGACTCCATCACCCCGGCAGAGTACGCCGCCGGAGCCGCCGAGGGCTGGACCGTCATCGACTGCGCCCAGAAGCCCAGCCTGCCGGAGAAACGGTATCTGGACTTCGCCGGCATCAGCGGCGAGGTGTCCGGCCTGGGCAGGGACGAGCCCCTGCTGCTGGTGTGCACCAAGGGGCGGCGGGCGTACCTCGCCCAAAACCGGCTGAAATACTACGGATATACCAACACAAAGGTGCTGGAGGGGGGAACGACCTTCACGGAGATGGAGCAGTAAGCTCCTCCGTCCTTCCGCACCGAAAAATGATCTGACGATAAAAAATATAATATAAGGAGAAAAGCTATGGCAACACTGACAGTCAGCGCCGCTGACGAAAAAAGAGTAAAGGCGATGGGGTTCCTCTCCAACAAGGGCACGGACAACTTTTCTGGACGCATCATCACGGTCAACGGTAAGATCACCGCCGCCCAGCAGCGGTGTATTGCCGAGGCCGCCGAGAAGTTCGGCAACGGCGCCGTCACCTTCACCACCCGCCTGACCATCGAGGTCCAAGGCATCCCCTACGGCCAGATCGAGGCCTTCCAGGCCTATATCGCCCGGGAGGGGCTGACCACCGGCGGCACCGGGTCCCTGGTGCGCCCCGTGGTGGCCTGCAAGGGCACCACCTGTCAGTACGGGCTGCTGGACTCCTTCGCTATCAGCGAGGAGATCCATCGCCGCTTCTACGAAGGCTATCACGGCGTGAAACTGCCCCACAAGTTCAAAATCGCCGTGGGCGGCTGCCCCAACAACTGCGTTAAGCCCGACCTGAACGATCTGGGCATCATCGGCCAGCGCATCCCCGGCCTGGACCCGGACGAGTGCAACGGCTGCAAGAAGTGCGGCGTGGTCCAGATCTGCCCCATGGGGGCGGCCAAGCTGGCGGACGGCGTGCTGGAGATCGACAAGGACGTCTGCAACAACTGCGGCCGGTGCATCGGCTCCTGCCACTTTGACGCCCTGGACGAGGGAACCTACGGCTACAAGATCTATATCGGCGGCCGCTGGGGCAAGAAGATTGCCCAGGGCCGGGCCCTCGGCAAAATCTTTACCGACAAGGAGGAGGCCCTGGCAGTCATCGAGAAGGCCATCCTCCTCTTCCGGGAGCAGGGCAAGACCGGCGAGCGCTTCGCCAGGACCATCGAGCGCTTGGGCTTCGAGAACGTGGAGCGGCAGCTGCTGGGCAATGAGCTGCTGGAGCGCAGGCAGCAGATTCTGGACGCCGATCTCCACACCACCGGCGGCGCTACCTGCTGATACGCTTTTTTAGAGAAGGCGCGGCGGAGAGCGCTGCGCGTAGGGCGCACATTTCCGCGCGGCGAAAGGCGGCGGCCTCCTATCGGAGGCCGCCGCCTTTTTTCTGGGCATATTCATACAGTGGCCACCGGCACGCCGGCGGCGTGCAGCTCGCGGCGCAGACGGGCCATGTCGCCGTCAAAGACCGTGCCGGCCATGCCGGCGCAGAGGGCCCCCTCGATGTTGATGTTCAGATCGTCCACAAAGAAGCACTCGCCGGGCCGGAGGCCGTACTCCCGGAACAGGGTCTCGTATATTTCGTGCTGGGGCTTGAGCAGACGCCAGTCGGCGGAGACAATCCGCCCGTCGAAGTACCGGCTGCCGGGAATCCGGTCAAAGTACTCCGGCAGGCGCGCCGTGGCGTTGGAGAGAAGGTAGAGGCCGCAGCCCAGCCCCTTCAGCTCGCCCAGCAGCGCCTCCATCCCCTCCATGGGGGACAGCTCCAGCTTCCACCACTCCAGCAGCGCCTGCACCGCGCCCTCCAAACGCCGGGGCAGCCGGGCGGCCATGGCGGCGGCGGCCTCCTCCTGGCCTATGCTCCCGCGGTCCAGACGGATCCACTCCACCGAGCCGAACACCTCCCGCAGCAGCAGCGGGCGGTCCTCCTCCGCCACGTCCAGGCACCGGACATAGCGCTGGGGACGGTAGTGAATCAGGACGTTGCCCATATCGAAGACGATCTGTCGGATCATCGCGTCTCCTCCCTGCCTGCCGCCCGGCGGGACGGCGGCCGTTTGTGATGGTTTTTCTCATTGTACCACGGGCTGCGGGAGATTGCAAGCGGGGGACGGGCCCTTCTCGCGCCCCGCGCGGGGACAAACGCCCCGGTTTTTCCCCGCGCCATCTTGTAAATCCGCCGCTTTTATGGTATACTCCCCCTATTCAAGCAAGGAGGGGACCGCTATGGAGCCTGCTTACTACACGGTAGAGACCATCAACGGCGACTACGCCTACCTGCGCGGCGACAGCGGGGTGGAAAACCAGGTGGCCATGTTCCTGCTGCCCGACGGCACGGACGTGGGCAGCCGCCTGCTGTGGGAAAACTTTGAGTGGACCCTGCTGTAGCGGGGGGCGTCTCATAGGAGGCGCGCACCAAAACAGCCGGCGGAGCGCCGGCCAGGGAAAGGAAGCCTGTGATGCTGGAAACAATCATTGACATCGTCCGTCAGGCGGGGGAGATCGTCCTCTCCGCCAGGGACATCGGGTCCCAGACCCGTGAGAAGACCTCCGCCGCCGACCTGGTGACGGAGTACGATCTGGCGGTGGAGCAGTTTCTCAAGGAGAAGCTGCCGCCCCTGGTCCCCGGCTCCATCTTCTTCGGCGAGGAGGAGGCGGAGAACGCCGACCCCAGCCGGGGCTGGGCCTTTATCGTGGACCCCATCGACGGCACCACCAACTTCGTCCGGGGCCTGCAGCAGAGCGCCGTCTCCGTGGCCCTGGCCAAGGACGGCGCGCTGGAGTACGGCGTGGTCTACGACCCCTACAAAAACGAGATGTTCTCCGCCCGGCGGGGCGGCGGCGCCTTCCTCAACGGCGCGCCCATCCATGTCAGCGACCGCCCCCTGGACCAGGGCATCTTCGCCATGGGCACCGCCCTCTACCGCCCGGAGTACTTTCAGCGCACCATGCGCCTGACGGAGCAGCTCTTCCGCCGCAGCTGCGACTTCCGCCGCATGGGGGCGGCTGCCCTGGACCTGTGCGGCGTGGCCTGCGGCCGCACGGACGCCTTCTTCGAGTACAGCCTGAGCCCCTGGGACTACGCGGCGGGCAGCCTCATCGTCATCGAGGCCGGCGGCGCGGCCAGCACCCTGGAGGGCGGCCCCCTGTCCGTGTCCCGGCGGTGCAGCTGCTGGGCCAGCAACCGGGTCAACCGGGACATCCTCAAGGAGCTGGAGGTCTAGCCATGGCGTATCTGCTGACCATTCTGCTGTGCGTGGCCGCAGACCAGGCGGTGAAGCTGTACGTGGTCTCCCGGCTGGCCCTGTACGAGTCCGCCCCCCTGATCCCCGGCGTGGTGGAGCTGCTGTACGTGCAGAACACCGGGGCGGGCTTCTCCCTGCTGGAGGGGTACACCTGGGTGCTGACGGCGGTGACGGCGGTGCTGATGGCGGGCATCGCGGTGCTCCTGGTGAAAAAGCGGTTCCCCCACCCCCTGGCCATGTGGACGATGACCGCCATCCTGGGGGGCGGTCTGGGGAACCTCATCGACCGGGTGCGGCTGGGGTACGTGGTGGACATGTTCAACTTTCAGTTTATGCGCTACCCGGTGTTCAACGTGGCGGACATTCTGGTGGTGGGGGGCGTGATCGGCTTCGCCGCCTACTACCTGCTGCTCCACGACCGGGTGAGCGCCCGGAAGGAGGAGGCCGGCCATGACGCCCATCAGCCTGACAGCGGCCGGTGAGGACGCCGGCGCGCGGCTGGACGCCTTTCTGGCCCGGAGCCTGCCGGCGCTGACCCGGTCCGCCGCCGTGCGGCTCATTGAGGCGGGGGCGGTGCTGGTAGACGGGCGGACCGCCGCCAAGAGCTGCCGGCTGGCCGGCGGGGAGGCGGTGTCCGTCGCCCTGCCGGACCCGGAGCCCATCGAGGCCCTGCCCCAGGACATCCCCCTGGACGTGGTCTATGAGGACGGCGACGTGATCGTGGTCAACAAGCCCGCAGGGCTGGTGGTCCACCCCGCCCCCGGCCACCCCGACGGCACCCTGGTCAACGCCCTGCTCCACCACTGCGGGGGGAGCCTCAGCGGCGTGGGGGGCGCGCTGCGCCCCGGCATCGTCCACCGCATCGACCGGGACACCAGCGGCCTGATCATCGCCGCCAAAAACGACGCCGCCCACCGGGCCCTCTCCGCCCAGCTCCAGGACCACACCCTGGCCCGGACCTACGAGGCCGTGGTGACGGGCAACCTGCGGGAGGACCGGGGGACCGTGGACGCACCCATCGGCCGCCACCATACGGACCGGAAGCGGATGGCCGTCACGGACCGGGGAGGCAAGCGGGCCGTCACCCACTGGGAGGTCATCGAGCGCTTCCCCGGCCTCACCTACGTCCGCTGCCGGCTGGAGACCGGCAGGACCCACCAGATCCGGGTCCACATGGCCCACATGGGCCACCCGGTGTACGGGGATACGGTCTACGGGGCCAAAAAGCCGGTGCCGGGCCTCACGGGCCAGTGCCTCCACGCGGCGGGCCTGCGGTTCGTCCACCCCCGGACCGGGGAGACGGTGGAGGTGACGTGTCCGCTGAACGAGGAGTTTCAAGTCCTGCTGAGAAAACTGCGGGGCGGCTGAGCCGCCCCGCAGTTTTTGCGGTCAGGAGATGCTGAGATAGGACACGCGTCCCAGGCCCTGGCCGTCCAGCAGGATGATCTGGTGGGAGACGGCCTCCTCCCCCGCGCCGGGCACGCTGTAGACGGTGCGGACCGTCCCCTCCGCGCTCTCCTCCTCCACCAGCGCCCAGGCCGCGCCCGCCTCCCAGCGGACCTCCGGCAGAGGCTCGCGCAGGGTCAGCTCCTCGGAGCGGAGGGGGACGTTGTCCGCGCCGAACTGGGTGACCACCAGCCGCTCCAGGCGGGGGGCCGCCGCCACGGTCACGGAGACGGTGAGGACATCCCGGTACTGCCGGCCATCCGCCGTCCGGGTGACGGTCTGCTCGTCCGTGTAGGTCATGGGGCCGCCGACGGAGCTGCAGCTGCCGTCCAGGTAGGGCCGGCCGTCCGCCGTCTGGTACACCCGGTAGATGTCCCAGACAATGCCGCTGCCATAGGGGTCCCAGTCCCCGGCGTCCAGGGGCGGGCCGTAGTAGATCACGCCGCTGACGGCGGAGGACTCCCCCTGGTCCGAGGAGGAGATGCTGAGCCCCTGGCCGGGGGCCATGTCGGAGACGACGCCGACGCACATATCCAGCCGCTCGCTGCCGGCTCGCTCCTCCGGGGGCAGGGGCGTTCTGAGAAGAAACAGGCTGTATCCCCCCTCCATGCCCGGAAAAATCCAGCGGTCCGGCCCGCCTTCCACGGCCAGGAGCACCTCCCGGGGAAAGTCCACCGGCCCCAGGCCCGCCGCCTCCATCTGCGCCGTGCCGTACCGCTCCACATAGGGGTTGTCATGAAAACGGTCCGCATGCCCCAGGGTGGGCACCACGTAAAACCCCACCCAGGGGTCCTCCCCCTGCCGCCCCGCCTCCGGCCGGGCCAGGGAGCACCCCGCCAGCAGCAGCGCCGCCAGCACCCACAGAAACCTTGCTCTACGTCTCATCGTTCTCCTCCAGTTCCCCGTCAAAGCGCAGGATGTCCCCCACCTGGCAGTCCAGGTGGTAGCAGATCTTGTTGATGGTGCGAAACCGCACGCCGCTGGCCTTCCCGGAGCGCAGGATGGAGAGGTTCGCCTCGGTGATCCCCACCTTGCCGCACAGCTCCTTCCCGGTGATCCCCCGGGCCTTCAGCAGTTCATCCAGATGTACTGTGATCGCCATGACACTCCCCATGAAAGTTCTTTTTGGATGCTTTTTCTCTCAAGAAAAAACATGTATGCCTAAATGATGCTCTCGTTGTCGTCGCTGACCGCTTTAGCCCGCCGGAGGTACCGGCACAGCAGATCCAGGGACACCGCCAGCAGCACTGTCGTCACCGGGAAGGACACCAGAAACCGCATGTCGCGGAGCACGGAAAACAGCAGCATCTGCCCCAGATTTCCCGCCGCGCACACCAGCACCGACGCGGCCGTCACCTGCCCGCACCGGCGGCTGAGCCCCTCCGCCAGAGCCACCGTCTCCCCACCGAAGGGATCCGCCTCCAGCGCGCGGGCCAGCCGCCCACCCCACAGCAGCACCGCGCACCCCAGGAGGGTGGGCGTCAGCTCCGCCGCCGCCAGCACACACAGGGACAGGTTGGTGGGCCAGAGCACCGCCCCCGGCGCGGTGTTGGCCGCCGCCACAGCCCGGATCTTCTCCAGCACCGCCGCCCCCTGGGCCCAGGCCGCCAGCCACCCGATGAGCAGGGCAGACCAGCCCAGCAGCCGCCCCAGGGTCCGGCCCAGATTCTCCGCCGCCGCCAGCCGCTCCAGGCCCCGGAGGACGGTCCACGCCAGCAGGGTGGCCGCCACGGCCCCCGCCACGGCCAGGCTCCACAGCCTTCCCGCCGCAGGGCCGTCCATGACGGGGTGGAGCAGGGTGGGGTTGACCAGGAAATAGAGCCCGGAGAAGATCTCCGCCGCCGCCAGGGCCAGCAGCCAGTCCCAGCGCCGCCGCCCCCGCCAGAGGAGCCCCAGGGCCGGCAGCGCCGTCAGGGCCAGCACCGCCGCCCAGGCCAGGGCGTTCCCCACGCCGCCGGAGAGGGACAGCGCCCGCAGCCACCCGCCGAGCTCCGTCAGGGCCTCCAGGGGAAATACGGCGGCCAGCAGCGTCCCGGCCCCCAAAAGGAGGGCCAGGGCGGCGTTTTTTGTCTTCTGTTCCATGGCGCGTCCTCCGGAAATTATTGTTTTACAGTAATTTTGTAGGGCTAGGTTACCACAGGGAGGGGTGGTTTGTCAAGCGGGTTGGCGCAAGCTGCGCCATATATTTTGTTGGATCGCCGCAGCCATGCTGGTGATACGGGGCGGGGCCCCCGTTTGTGAACGGTCTGTAAAATCCGCCCGGACGCTCTTGACTTGTGACAAGTTGTCATGTATGATGGGCGGCAGTTTCAAAATGCCCGAGGAGGCGCACTATGCCCACTACCACGTTTTTCAACCTCCCGCCCCCCAAGCGGAAGAAGCTGCTCCAGGCCGCCGTGGCGGAGTTCGCCCGCAAGCCCTACGGCGAGGTGTCCGTCAACCGGATCATCCAGGGGGCGGAGATCCCCAGGGGGAGCTTCTACCAGTACTTCTCCGACAAGACGGACCTGTTCCGGTATGTGCTGCGGTGCTACGACGATATGCTGGAGAAGGCCATCATGCGGAGCCTGGACCAGTGCGGCGGGCGGCCTTTGGAGCTGCCCCTGGCCCTGTACGATCTGGTGCTGGCCTACGTCCGGGCGAACTGGGGACAGTTCGAGCTGTTCATGGGCATCCTGCAAAGCAATATGGGGATGGACGCGGGGCAGCTCCTGTCCCTGCCGGAGATGGTGGCGAAGGTCATCGGACTGGCGGACTGGCGGGGGCTGGAGCACCTGGAGAGGGACGAGCGGCTGGCGGTCATGGACCTGCTGTTCTCCGCCGCGGGCCACGCCCTCATGGCCGTCTTCTGCAAAAAATTATCCGGCGAGGAGAGCCGCCGGAGGCTGGCAATCAAGGCCGCCGTCATTCAGCGCGGCGCGAAATATAAGGAGGAACCTGCATGCTGAAACTGGACAACATCGTCAAGGTATACGAGACCGGGGGGGAGGACGTCACCGCCCTGCGGGGGGTGAACCTCAGCTTCCGGGAGAACGAATTTGTGGCCATCCTGGGCCACTCCGGCTGCGGCAAAACCACCCTGCTGAACATCGTGGGGGGCCTGGATCAGTACACCAGCGGCGACCTCATCATCAACGGCCGCTCTACCAGGGAGTTCAGGGACGGGGACTGGGACGCCTACCGCAACCACTCCATCGGCTTCGTCTTCCAGAGCTACAACCTCATCCCCCATCAGAGCGTGCTGGCCAATGTGGAGCTGGCCCTGACCCTCTCCGGCGTGGGCAAGGGCGAGCGCCGCCGCCGGGCGGAGGAGGCCCTGAAAAAGGTGGGGCTGGCGGACCAGATCAAAAAGCGGCCCAACCAGCTCTCCGGCGGCCAGATGCAGCGGGTGGCCATCGCCCGGGCCCTGGTGAACGACCCGGACATCCTCCTGGCCGACGAGCCCACCGGAGCCCTGGACAGCGAGACCAGCGTGCAGGTCATGGACCTGCTGGCGGAGATCGCGGAGGAGAAGCTGGTCATCATGGTCACCCACAACCCGGAGCTGGCGGAACAGTACGCCACCAGGACCATCCGGCTCCTGGACGGACGGGTGGTGGACGACTCCGCCCCCTTCGACGGGCGGCAGGAGGGGCCGGTGCGGGTGGAGGTGGGGATGAAAAAGCCCTCCATGAGCTTCCCCACCGCCTTCTCCCTGTCCCTGAACAACCTTATGACCAAGAAGGGGCGGACCCTGCTGACCAGCTTCGCCGGGTCCATCGGCATCATCGGCATCGCCCTGATCCTCTCCCTCTCCGCCGGGATCAACCGCTACATCAACCAGGTCCAGGAGGAGACCCTGTCCAGCTACCCCATCACCATCATGGCGGAGAGCACCGACATGTCGGATCTCATGGCCTCCCTCATGGGGTCCCACCGGGGGGAGGACGGCGAGGACCACGACCGGGAGCGGGTCTACTCCTCCACGGTGATGTATGACATGCTCAACTCCATGGTGGAGGCGGAGGTCCAGACCAACAACCTGAAGGACTTCAAGGCCTATCTGGACCAGGGGGGCGGCGGGATCGCCGATCTGGCCGCCATCCAGTACAGCTACGACTTCGGCTTCGACATCTACACCCAGGACGAGGACGGGAAGATCGTCAAAAGCGACGTTATGACCCTCATGCAGGACGCTATGAGCGCCATGTACGGCGGGGATTACTCCTCCTACTTCGCCACCATGGGGGGCATGTATGAGCGGATGGACGTGTGGGAGGAGCTGCTGGGCGGCGAGGAGGGCGAGGCCGTGGGAGGGCAGGTGAAAAGCCAGTACGACCTCCTCTACGGCAGGTGGCCGGAGCGCTACGACGAGGTCATCCTCTTCGTGGACCGGAACAACGAGATCTCCGACCTCATGCTCTACGCCCTGGGACTCATGTCCGCGGACCATATGACTGAGAGCCTCAGCGCCGCCATGGACGGCGAGTCCCTGGAGGCGGAGGTGCGCAGCTGGAGCTATGAGGAGCTGTGCGGGATGGACTTCAAGCTGCTGCTGCCGGCGGAGAAGTACCAGTATGAGCCCGCCACGGGGACCTGGGTGGACATGTCCGCCACGGATACGGGCATGGACTTCCTCTACAACAGCGACGACACCGGCACCCGCCTGAAGGTGGTGGGCGTGGCCCGGCCCGGCGAGGACTCCACCGCCGGCATGGTCACCGGGGCCATCGGGTACACCGGGGCCCTCACCGCCTACGCCATCGAGGCCACGGCGGAGATGGAGATTGTGAAAAAGCAGATGGCGGACGGGGAGACCGACGTGATCTGCGGCCTGCCCTTCCCCAGGGAGGACGACGCGGAGCCTGCGGACTGGGAGAAGGAGGAGGCCATCCGGGAGCACCTGCTGACCCTCTCCGACACGGAGAAGGCCGGGGCCTACATGGACGTGATGGGCCAGCCCTCCGATGAATATGTGGAGGCCGTGGTGGGTCAGCAGACGGAGGGCATGACCCGGGAGAGCATCGAGCAGATGATCATCCAGCAGTACGCCGGGGAGATGGGCGTAGACGGGGAGACCGTGGCCGGCTACATCGCCGAGATGAGCGATGAGGAGCTGTTTTCCAGGGTGGAAGAGGCTGTCGCCCAGCAGGTGCGGGAGCAGTACGCCCAGGGCGTGCAGGCACAGCTGGGGGCGCTGAGCCAGGAGCAGCTGGCGGTGATGCTGGCGGTCTCCATGGGCAGCGGCTACATGTCGGTCCGGGCCGAGCCCCTGGAGGCCTGGCAGTACGGCTACCTCTACGACCACTACATGCCCCCCACCCGGTCCGATTCCACCTATGAGGAGAACCTGGAGCTGCTGGGGTATGTGGACCTGGAGAGCCCCTCCGCCATCAATATCTACGCCTCCACCTTCGCCGAGAAGGACCTGATCGCGGATAAGATCGCGGACTACAACGCCGCCTGCGCCGACAGCGAGGACGAGATCCACTACACCGACTACGTGGCCCTTCTGATGAGCTCCGTCACGGACATCATCAGCGGCATCAGCTACCTGCTCATCGCCTTCGTGTCCATCTCCCTGGTGGTCAGCTCCATTATGATCGGCATCATCACCTACATCTCCGTGCTGGAGCGGACCAAGGAGATCGGCATCCTCCGGGCCGTAGGCGCCAGCAAGCGGGACGTGAGCCGGGTGTTCAACGCCGAGACCCTCATTGTGGGCCTGGGGGCGGGGCTCATCGGCATCGGGGTCACCCTGCTGCTGATCCTGCCCATCAACGCGGCCCTGCTCCACTTCACCGGCATCGCCGGGCTGAAGGCCTCCCTGCCGGTCCAGGGGGCGGTGGTGCTGGTGGTCATCAGCGCCCTGCTGACCATCATCGCGGGGTTGATCCCCTCCCGCCTGGCGGCCAAGAAGGACCCGGTGGTGGCCCTGCGGACGGAGTAAGGACCCGCCTGCTTTCTGCATAGAGCGACAGCAAGGACCCGCCGGGGAACGCTCCCCGGCGGGTCCTCTTACGTGTCAAAAAAGGTGCTTTGCACCTTTTTTGAAAAGAAAGGACCGGGCCGAGCGCGGCCCGCAAGGTACTTTTTCGACGTACACGCCGCCGAAAAAGTGATTAAAAAGATTCGCGTCTGCAGACGCGAACTCCTTGCGGAGGGCTTTTTTGACAATCTGAAGGACCCGCCGGGGAGCGCTCCCCGGCGGGTCCTCTTGCAGCCGCGCTTCTCCGTCAGTTTTGGGCGAAGCGCATGAGAATCTGGGCCAGCTCCGCCCGGGTGGTGGCGCCCTTGGGGGACAGCCGGCCGTCGCCGCCGCCGGACAGGAGCCCCTGTCCCACGGCCCAGCCCACGGCCTCCCGGGCCCAGCCGGAGACGGTCCCGCCGTCGGGGAAGCCGCTCAGGCTGCCGGTGGAGGGACTGGCGCCGGCGAGGGAGACGTAACGGTGGAGCATCACCGCCAGCTGCTCCCGCGTGACGCCGGCGCTGCCGGCGAAGGTCTCCTTGTCGCCGTAGCCGTCCACCAGCTTGTTCTCATAGGCCCAGCACAGCGCGTCCATATACGCCGCCCGGCTGGACACGTCCTGGAAGGGCAGGTCCTTGGAGGACAGGGCGGACGACGGCCGGCCGGCCAGGCGGTACAGGGCGGTGACCACCTGGGCGCGGGAGGCCTCCTCGCCGGGCTGGAAGAGCAGGGGCTCCTCCCCCTCCATCAGCTCCCGGTCCCAGACGAAGTCCACGGCCTCGTGATACCACGCGTCCAGGGGCACGTCCTCCAGAAGGCCCGCGGCGCACGGCTGGGGCTTCGCCTGCCCGGCGGCCAGGGCCGCCGTGTCCACAGACCAGCTCATGGTGTTGGAGGCGTAGTCCGCCGCCGTGACATACAGCGTCTCCGGCAGGGCCCCGCCGGCGCCCGGCTCCACCGTCAGCCGGACAGACGCGCCGGCGGCCTCCGGGAAGAAGGCGTCCTCCGCCAGCACCTGCCCCGCGCCGTCCCGGACCACGGCCCAGGCCATGCGCTGGTCGTCCGTGAAGGTGAGCGCCGCCTTACCGCCCTCCATGGAGGCGGAGAGGGCCGGGGCCGCCCCGTCCATGGTCACCGGGAAGCTCCACTCCAGATAGTCGGTCTCCTCCAGCAGCCAGAGGTAGACCTCCGGCTTGGCGCGGCCGTGGACGTAGCGGGCGTGGCTGCTCTCCATCTCCTCGTCCCAGTCCAGCCAGGCGTAGAAATCCACCCGCACCTGGGTCCCCGCCGGAAGGGGCTGCCCGTCCGCATCGGCGCCGTCCCAGGAGAAGCGGCCGCTGGGGCCGATGCCCTTGGTGTAGGGGTCCTGCTCCGACTTGGCCAGCCAGGCCTGGTCGTCCACATAGTAGGCCTCCCCCGTGCGCTGGTCGGTGACCAGCATGACCACGTGGGCGGCGTTGCGCAGGGTGTAGAGCTCCACATAGAGGGTGTCCCCGGCGCTGAACATGGCCTCGGTCCCCCGGACGGGGAGCGTACCCCGCTCGTCGCCGGGGAGGGCGTAGGCCCGGGGATTCTCCGCCAGGTAATGGGGGTTCTCCCCCTGGTCGTCCTCCCTGCCGATGTAGGGCCGGTTGGCCCCCAGCTCCACCGGCACCGCCGCCAGGTAGGCGTCCTCCTTCAGCTGCCCGCCCCGGCTGCCCAGGCGGAACATGGCCTCCTGCACCACCCGGTGGTCCGTGGGGTCCAGGATAGGCGCGGCGCTCCAGTCGCCGCAGAAGCCCAGGAAGGTGCTGTGGGCCGTCTGGTCCCCGGCGGAGGCGGTGACGAAGCCCTCCACGAAAAAGCCGTAGGGGTACACCGCCGCCAGACGCTCCCGCAGCTTCTGTCCCACGGTCAGCGTCAGCGTCACCGTCCGCTCCCCGCCGGCGGGGACGGACACCCGGCCGCCGCCGCTGACCGTCACCTCGCCGGTGATGTCCAGGGGGGTCAGGCTCCGGTAGTAGACGCCGTCGTGGAGCTCATAATCGTCGGTGAGCACCGCCGTCTCCAGGGAGACGGTCATGGCGCTCTTGGAGAAATTGCGCAGCACCAGGGGGATGGTGAAGCGGCCCTCCCGGCTGTCCCCCAGCTCCGCCAGGGGCGTCATCACCACCAGCTCCTGGGAGGCGGCCGCCGCCAGATCCACCAGCCCCGCCCCCTGCTTCCGGGGGGAGACCGGCGTGCCGTCCTCCTCCAGCAGCCGGGCGCTGCCCATCAGCATGGCCGCCGCCAGATCGGCGGCCGCCGCCCTGTCCGTCACCCCCCGCTGCCGGGCGGTCTGGAGGGCGACGGCGAAGGCCCCCGCGGCGCTGCCGGAGGCCATGGAGGTGCCGGTCTCGGAGATGTAGGCGCTGCTGCCCTTGCTGCCGGCGGAGGTGGCGGGGCCGCCGAAGGCGGTCAGGGCCGGCACCAGCCGCAGGTCGGGGGTGGTCCCCCAGGAGGAGTAGTCCGCCGCCTCCGGCTGTCCCTCCGCCAGGCCCGCCGCAGCGATGGAGTAGGAGCCTATGTAGCTGCCGGGGGAGCAGACAGAGCCGTAGTCGCCGTAGGCGGCGGTGGGCAGGGGCTCGCCCCACTTCTTGGCCGCGGAGGCCGTGCCGCTGTTGCCGGCGGCGCAGCAGATGATGACCCCCGACGCCCGCATCTGGGCGAAGGCCCGGCTGTACAGGCCCCCCAGGACGTCGTCCTGGCTGAAGCCGCCGCCGGTGCCCAGCGACAGGTTCACCACGTCGGCCCCCAGGTTCCAGGCGTCCTCCAGGGCCCGGAGGATCACCGCGTCGTCCGCGCCTCCGGTGGAGCCGTCGGGAAAGACCTTCATGCTGATGATCTGGGCCGCCGGGGCCGTGCCGGAGAAGAGGGGCTTGTCCCCCTGGCCGGGCACGTAGCCCGCCGCCAGGGCGGCGACGTGGCTGCCGTGTCCGTCGGAGGTGTTCACGTCGCCGTCCTTGCCGTAGTAGTCGTAGGCGAAGGGGACCTTGGCGCTGAGGTAGCGCCCGGCGGTTCCGCCGTTGGCGGCGAAGGCCTCCACATCCGCCCGGGTGAGGGCGGGGCGCTTGGTCAGGCCGTAGTCGGCGAAGGCCTCGTGGTCGGTGCGCAGGCCGCTGTCCAGCACGGCGATGACCACGCCGTCGCCGTCCTCCGCCGACGCGCCGGCGTTCATCAGCGCCAGGCCGCCGTCGCTCTCGGCGGGGTCCGCGTCCTTGCTCTGGGGCAGAGCGTGGGTCTGGGCCAGGCCCACGCCGGCCACGCCCTCCAGGGCCTCCAGCGCCGCCAGGGCGGCCTCGTCCGCCTCCACCGCCGCGCCGGGGAAGAGGCTGCCGTACCGCCACAGCAGCTCCACCCCCTCCAAGGCCTCCACCGCCGCCGTCAGAGCCGCCGGGTCGGCGTCCTCCTCGTAGACGATCACCGCCCGGACGCCGTCCTCCACCGCGCGCGCGCCGGGTGCCAGCGCCAGCAGGGCCAGCAGGAACAAGAGTGCTCTCCAATGTTTCATGTCGTCTGTCCTCCAATGGGTACTGAATGGGGCCTATTATACCGCATTTCGCCAAAAGGAGCAACTGGTTATTTCTGCGGCGGGGCCGGCGCGGCTCCCCCTTCTTCACGCCGCCGCCCGGGGGGCGGCGACTGCTTCGAGGCCCCGTCAAAACGCAAATATGGGCTTGATTTTTTCCCGACGCTCATGTTAGAATACCCCTCGGGGCCGGAGAGGCCCCCCTAAGAAAGCAGGGAGGACGTACTATGAAAAAACGTATTCTGGTTGTCGATGACGATACTATGAACCTGTTGCGGACAAAGCGGATTCTGGAGGACGAATACGACGTGCTGCTGGTGGATTCGGGGCACAAGGCCCTGGATAAGCTGGAGCGGGAGAGAATCGATCTGGTCCTTTTGGATATTGAGATGCCGAAGATGAACGGCTTTGAGACCTTTGAGCGCATGAAGGGCATCGCCGCCGGCGTGCCGGTGATCTTTTTGACGGCGTCGGGCCTGGAGGACGACGTGGTCAGCGCCATCAAGCTGGGGGCGGTGAACTATCTGGTGAAGCCCTTCGAGCCCCAGGAGCTGCTCAAGCGGGTGTCCCAGGAGTTTGAAAAGCAATGAGGGCGGAGGCGCAGACAAGCAGGCATCTGCTGCTGGCCGTCGTGACGACGGCGTTCAGCGCAGTGCTGGTTCTGGTCACCATTGTCATGGCGTGGGAGCTCTGGGTGATCCCGCTGATGGCGGCGGGCTGCTTCTTCGCGTGGCTCCTGCACATTGCGCGGGCCGGCTCGGACTCGTTTTTTGAGCACCTGTGCGCCGGTCTGCTGCTGACGGAGTTCTTTTTCTTCGGCGTGCATGAGACCAGCCTGCCAGACATCCCCGCCGTGGCCTGCGTCTTGATTCTCGCGCTGTTTATCCTGAATAAAAAGCGGGTTTTGTATGCGATTGTCTCCCTGTACGCCCTGGAGCTGCTGTACCACGGGCTGATCCTCCATACAATTTCCTCTCAGATGAAGCCCCAGGAGCTTTTCCGCCTGGGGCTCGGTGCTGTTGTGACGGCCGGCGGGGCGGCCCTCGCGGGGTACTGGATCGAGCGGCGGCGCGCCCAGCGAAAGTGGTATGAGCGCGTATTCACCGAGCTGGAGACGGCGGGCAAGCAGAACGCCGTCTTTTTGTCCAACGTATCCCACGAGCTCCGCACGCCCATCAACATGGTCATCGGAATCAGCGAGGTGGCTTTAGGCCGGGACCTCCCCCCCGACGTCCGGGCGGATATGTCCTCCATCAAGCTGGCGGGAAAGCGCCTGTCCAGCCAGATCAACAACATGCTCGACTATACGGAGATCGTGGAGGGGACCCTGACCCCCGCCAAGGAGGACTACATGATCACCTCGGTGCTCAACGATGTGATCACCACCACCGCTCTGCAGACCAACCGGCAGCACCTGGAGCTGGTGTTCGATATTGACCCGAAGGTGCCGGCGGTCCTGGTGGGGGACGCGGAGAAGATCTCCCATGTGCTCAAGATCCTGGTGGAGAACTCCATCAAGTTCACAGAGGAGGGCGGCGTCAACGTTCGGATCGGGTTCCGGCGGGAGAACTACGGCATCAATCTGATCGTCCACATCTGCGACACCGGCATCGGGATGACGGACTCCCAGCTCACGCAGATGTACGACGTCTTCTATCAGGCGGACTCCGGCAGCAGCCGCTTCGCCGGGGGGCTGGGGCTGGGGCTCCCCATCGCCCAGGGACTTCTGACGTCCATGGGCGCGTTCATCCACTTTGACGGCAAGGGACAGCAGGGCCTGCACGCCCACATTGTCATCCCCCAGGGCGTCACCGACGACAGGCCCTGCATCATGCTCAACCGCGCGGATGAGCTGTGCATCGCCTGCTACTTCAAGCCGGAGAAGTACACCTGCGACGAGGTGCGGGGGTACTACGACGGGCTGATCCTGAATCTGGTGGAGGGGCTGGGCATCCGGGGGTACCAGGTGCACAATTTCGAGGGCCTGCTCAAGGTCCAGCGCAGCCACGTCCTGACCCACGTGTTCATCGCTCAGGCGGAATACCTGGAGAACCGGGCGTACTATGAGGACCTGGCGGGTACTCTGCGGGTGGTCGTCATCGCGGAGAGGGAGTTCTCCCTGGACCGCGACAGCCGGCTGCTGATCATACATAAGCCCTTTTCCGCCCTGTCTGTGGCCAACCTGCTCAACGGGGAGACCGGCGAGCGGGGCTTCGCGGAGGACCAGGCCGCGGGCCGGCGGCCCTTCACCTGCGTGGGCGTCCGGGCCCTGGCGGTGGACGACGAGGAGATGAACCTGGTGGTGGCCAAGGGCGTGCTGGGGAGCTACGGGATCGAGGTGGACACCTGCCTGAGCGGCCGGGAGGCCATCGAGCAGTGCAAGCTGGTCTCCTATGACGTCGTCTTCCTGGACCACATGATGCCGGGATTTGACGGCGTGGAGACGCTCAAGCGGATCCGCGAGATGCAAAACGAGGCCTACCGGGATCTGCCGGTGATCGCGCTGACCGCCAACACGGTCAGCGGCGCCAGGGAGATGTTCCGCAGCGAAGGATTCACGGAGTTTGTCCCGAAGCCCATCGAGCGCACCGTCCTGGAGCGGGTGCTGCGCAAGGTGCTGCCCAAGACCTGCATCCGCTACAGCGCAAGGCCCGTGAGCAAGGACGGGGCAGAGGAGGCTCCCCCCCGGCAGGAGCCGGCACAGCGGCCGGAGACGCCGGCCGAGAAGACCGGGCCGGCGGAGGTCCCGGAGGCCTCCATAGAAAAGGCGCCGGCGGCGGGCGCTGCGGCCCCCTTCGCGGCGCTCGCCCGGGCGGGCGTCAATGTGGAGATGGGGCTGAACTACTGCGGCGGGGATGGGGACTTCTACCGGGAGATGCTACAGATGTTTTCCTCCCAGAGCGGGGAGAAGCGGGAGGAGATCGCCGCGCTCTACGAGGGCGCGCACTGGGAGGACTATACCGTCAAGGTCCACGCGCTCAAGAGCACATCCCTGACCATTGGCGCGGAGGCCCTCTCCGCCCAGGCGAAGGCGCTGGAGCTGGCGGGGAAACGGGGCGACACCGATTTCATCGCGGCGCACCACGCCGCGATGATGGAGGCCTACGAGGCGCTCTGCGCCCAGCTTGACGCGCTGTAGGTCCGCCGCCGGCGCGCCTTTCACACATACCATATTCTGAGGGGTAGGGGATTTCGTGATAAAAAAATGGTTTGAGATCATCACCGACCACAGGATCAGCCTGCGCGAGCGCATGTTCCGCATTGTGACAGGCATCTGCATGATCGCGCTGATTTTCACGCTGCCCATGGGCAGGAATATTCTGAATATCGCGCTGCTGCTGGCCAGCCTTACCGCAATGGCGCTGATTGTGAAGTTCAGCATCCGCAAAAAGCGCATCCAGCTGGGGGCCTCGGCCATTACGTCGCTGCTGCTCGCCCTGTTTCCCATCACCTTTTTCTCCGCAGGCGGGTTCTACAGCGGCGTGCCGGAGTGGTTCGTCCTCTGCTTTATCTATGTCTGCATCACCCTGCAGGGGCGGCGCAGGAACGTGTTTTTCGGGCTGTGCATGGCGGAGACCCTGCTCTGCTACGGCGTCGCCTTCTACCACCCGGAGTTCGCCGTGCAAAACCCCAACACCAACTCCTTTTTTGACTCCGCCTTCTCCATGATCATGGTGGGGCTGCTCACCAGCGTGCTGCTCATGTTCCTGAACCGGATGTACGAGGAGGAAAACAAGATTACCCAGCAGCAGAAAAAGGAGATCGAGGAGCTCAACCGGGCGGAAAACCACTTCTTCTCCAGCATGAGCCACGAAATCCGCACACCCATCAACACGATCATCGGGCTCAATGAGATCATCCTCCGTGAGGACATCTCGGAGGAGGTGGCGGAGAACGCGCGCAACATCCAGGGGGCCAGCAAGCTGCTGCTGACGCTGATTAACGACACCTTGGACCTTTCGAAGATCAAATCCGGGAAGATGGAGATCGTCAACGTCTCCTATGAGACCGGCGCGCTCTTTTCTGAGATTGTCAACATGATCTGGATCAAGGCCAAGGAGAAGGGGCTGGAGTTCAAGCTCCAGGTGGACCCGTCCATCCCCAGCATGCTCTGCGGGGACGAGGTGCGCATCAAGCAGATTTTGATCAACCTGCTCAACAATGCGGTGAAGTACACCAGCGAGGGCTCGGTCACCCTCGCCGTCCGGTGTGAGCGCCAGGCGGTCAACAAGGTGCGGGTCTGGTACTCCGTGGAGGACACCGGCATGGGGGTGAAGAAGGAGAATATCCCCTATATCTTCAACGCCTTCCGGCGGGTGGACGAGGAGAAGAACCGCTATATCGAGGGGACCGGGCTGGGACTGAGCATCGTTCACCAGCTGGTGGAGCTGATGGGCGGCGAGATCAGCGTCAACAGCGTCTACACCAAGGGCTCGAAGTTTATCGTGACCCTGGACCAGGACATCATCGACGAAAAGGCCCTGGGGACCTTCACGCTGACCTCCCGCTCCCGGTCCCACGAGGGGGAGACCTACCGGCAGAGCTTCGAGGCGCCGGACGCCCACATCCTCGTGGTGGACGACAACGATATGAACCTGATGGTGGTCAGCAAGCTGCTGGCGGAGACAAAGATTCAGATCGATACCGCCTCCAACGGCGCCGAGTGCCTGCGGCTGACCCAGAACCACCACTACGACTGCATTCTCATGGACCACCTGATGCCGGAGATGGATGGAATTGAGTGCCTCCACGCCCTGCGGGCCCAGCCGGGCGGCCTGTGCCAGGACGTCCCCGTGGTGGCGCTGACCGCCAACGCGGGCAGCGACAACCAGCTCCTCTATCGGAAGGAGGGCTTCAGCGGCTATCTGGCCAAACCGGTCAGCGGCGCTCTGCTGGAGGCGGCGGTGCTGAGCATCCTCCCCAAGGAGCTGGTACGGATCAGCGAGGAGATTCAGCAGTCGGATATCGACAAGGACATCCTCATCTTCGAGCAGGTCAAGCGGCGGGCCGTCCTGGTGACGACGGACAGCGTGTGCGACCTGCCGAAATCCCTGCGAAAGACCTTCGGCATTTCCGTGTGCCCCTACTATGTCCGCACGGACGAGGGGCGCTTCCTGGACGGCCGGGAGCTGAAACCAGACGAGCTGCTGATGCACATCGCCAAGGGGCGCACGGGCTGCTCCCAGCCGCCGGAGGTGGAGGACTACGAGCACTTTTTCGCCGAGAAGCTGACGGAGGCGCAGAACGTGATCCACATCTCTATGGCGCGGCATGTCAGCGAGGGGTACCAGAACGCCCTCGAGGCGGCAAAGTCCTTTGAAAACGTGACGGTGGTGGACTCCGGCCACCTCTCCAGCAGCATGGGGCTGGCGGTGCTGTGCGCGGCCTACATGGCGGAGCACCACGCCGCCAAGGAGGCGATTGTGGAGGCGGTGAAGCGGATGGAGCGCTGTATTTCCTCCGCCTTCATCATCAACAGCACCCATATGATGTGTCAGTCCGGGCGCATATCGAAGCGGATCCAGATCCTCTGCGACGCCCTGCTGCTGCACCCGGTCCTCGTGCTGAAAAAGAGCAAAATGGTGGTCGGCAGCATGGTGATGGGCAACTTCTCCCACGCGGCGAAGAAGTACATCCGGCGCACCCTTCAGGACACCGGAAATATTGACCGGCGCATCCTATTTATCACCTACTCCGGGATGGACGAGAAGAAGCTCCAGTATGTACGGAGTTTGGTGGAGCAGTACTGCCCCTTCGAGCGGGTCTACGTGCAAAAGGCGTCCTCCGCCATCGCCAGCAACTGCGGCCCCGGCTCCTTCGGCCTGCTCTTTATGAGAAGGGACGACGCCTCCCTGCCCTTCTTCCAGATGCCGGATCAGGACGGGGCCGCGTAGGGCCCTCCGGCGGGGAGAGGCGCCCGCAAAATGTCTCCGGCAGCGGCAGCATGATCCTATCCATGTACCGCCCCATCTTCGGCGGGCAGCGGCGCATTGGCTACGTGGTGGCCGGCGAGGTGCGCAATCTGGCGGCAAAATCCGCCGAGGCCGCGCAGAACACCAACGTCCTTATCAGCCGTTTCCGGATACAGCAAGGCCGGCAGCTCCTCTATATGAAAAGCAGCAGGACGGGGAGACGCTCCCCGCGCCTGCTGCTTTTTTCTCTCCGCCGGCACGGCTCCGGGGGAAGACGGACGGTTTGCCCACAAAACCGTTGCTTTATGGCCGCGAATCTGGTATCATGGCACTGATAAACGGCGCGGGCCAGCGCCCCGCCGCCATGATTTTGAAGGAGGACCCCCCTATGAAAAACATCATCGCCACCACGGCCGCCCCTGCCGCCATCGGCCCCTACTCCCAGGGCATCGACGCCGGGAGCATCGTCATCACCTCCGGCCAGCTGCCCGTGGACCCCGCCACCGGCGCCTTCGCCGAGGGCGGCATCGCCGGTCAGACCCGGCAGTCCCTGCTCAACGTCCAGGCCGTGCTGGCCCAGGCGGGGCTCACCATGGAGAACGTCATCAAGACCACCGTGTTCCTCAAGGACATGAACGACTTCGCCGCCATGAACGAGGTCTACGCCGGCTTCTTCCCCGGCAATCCTCCGGCCCGCAGCGCCGTGGAGGTGGCCCGCCTGCCCAAGGACGCCATGGTGGAGATCGAGGCCATCGCCGCGCGCTGAGGGCGCGGACACCCGGAGGCGGGAAGGAGGCTGCGGCGTGGGAAAAAACCGCATTGAGATCACCGGCCTGCGCAAGCGCTGGCTTATCAGCTCCCTGAGCCCCATCTTTGTGGTGGCCCTGCTGGTGGCCGTCACCTTCTGCGTGGGCATGACCAACTACTACTACAGCATGATGCTGGACGGCCTGCGGACCCGGGCCACCCACGCCAGCGTCTATTTTACCAGCAACACCATGAACAGCTACGGCGAGTTCTATCAGGCGGCCAACAGCTTCGCCGCCGAGTTCGAGGAGCGGGATCTGATGGAGCTCCAGTTTATCCGCTCCACCGGGGACATCCTGGTCAGCTCCTACGGCCTCACCGCCGGAACGGCCCCCGGAACGCCGGACATCCTGGAGGTCTTTCAGACCGGCCAGATGTCCTCCTTCCGGGGGGTGGACACCAGCACGGGGGAGCACATCATGTCGGTGTGCGCCCCCCTGCTGCTGGACGACCAGGTGGTGGGGGCCATGCGCTACGTCACCTCCATGTCCGCCGTGCAGCGGGAGCTGCTGATCACCGTGGGGGTGGCGGCGGGACTGCTGATCATCGGCATCGGGATGGTGTACGTGTCCAACATGGTGTTCATCAACAACGTGGTGGAACCGGTGGCGGAGGTCACCGAGACCGCCAAGCGCATCGCAGGCGGCAGCTACGGCACCCAGATGGAGAATCCCTACCGGGACGAGATCGGCCAGCTCATCGACGCCATCAACAACATGTCCAGCCAGATCAGCAAGAGCGAGCGGATCAAATCGGAGTTCATCTCCTCCGTCTCCCACGAGCTGCGCACCCCCCTCACCGCCATCAACGGCTGGGGCGAAACCCTCCTGGAGGACACCGACCGGACCCAGCTGACCCGGGGGGTGGGCATCATCCTCAAGGAGTCCCGCCGGCTGACCAACATGGTGGAGGAGCTGCTGGATTTCTCTAAGATGGAGGACGGCCGCTTCACGCTGCGCATCGAGCAGGTGGACCTCCAGGCGGAGTTTGAGGACACCATCTACACCTATATGGAGCTGTTCAAGCAGGAGGGCATCGAGCTGCACTACGCCGGGGACGACGAGATCTTCCCCCCCATCCCCGCCGACCCGGAGCGGCTCAAGCAGGTGTTCTGCAACGTGCTGGACAACGCCGCCAAGCACGGCGGCGCGGGCCGGCGCATCGACGCGGCGGTGGACCGGGACGAGGAGCGGATCCGGATCACCGTCCGGGACTACGGCCCCGGCATCCCCGACGAGGAGCTGCCCTTCGTCAAGCAGAAATTCTACAAGGGCTCCTCCAAGGCCAGGGGCAGCGGCATCGGCCTGGCCGTGTGCGACGAGATCATCCGCCTCCACGACGGCAGCTTCGGCATCGACAACGCCGAGGGGGGCGGCTGCGTGGTCACTATCACCCTGCCGGCGGTCTAGAGCATCCACCAAGGAGGTAACATGAACCACTCTATTTGCGGCGCGGACTGCGCCCAGTGTACCATGGGCGGCGCCTGCGGCGGGTGCGCCGAAACCGGAGGCCGGCCCTTCGGCGGCGCATGTCTGGTGGCGGAGTGCTGCCTGAGCGGCGGGCGGACACGCTGCGCGGACTGCGGCCCCTGCCGGCTCAAAGAGACGCTGGCGGCGGAGTTCAACGCTCTGCGCATTCCGGACATGGGGGAGGTCACAGACCTCAACGCCCTTACGGGCTCCTATATCAATCTCACCTACACCCTGCCCAGCGGCCAGGCCCTGCGGCTGCTGGACGACAAGCAGATTTACCTGGGCAATCAGCTCCACAAGCGGGGCAGCGAGCGCTGCTACGGCCTGGCCGCCGGACGGGATTTTCTCCTGGTCTGCGAATACGGCGAGGGCGGCGCGGACGCGGAAATCGTTCTCTATAAGAGACGCTAATTTTTCTCAGAGAAAGGCAACAACATGTCAGACAAGCAATCCTGCGCCTTCCGCACCACCATCGGCGGGCAGGCGCTGATCGAGGGCATCCTCATGCGGGGCCCGGAGAAGCAGGCCATCGTGGTCCGGGGACCGGAGGGCCTGGTCATCAAGGAGGAGGAGCTGCGGCTCATCAAGGACCGCTATCCCATTCTGGGTCTGCCCCTCATCCGGGGCAGCGTCACGTTTCTGGACAGCATGGTCAAGGGCGTGAAGGCCCTGATGTTCTCCGCGGACTACTTTCCCGAGGAGGAGGCAGGGGCGGAGGAGCCCTCCAAATTTGAAAAATGGCTGGACGAAAAGCTGGGCAACGAGAAGATGGAGAAGCTGGTCATCGCGCTGTCCGTGGTGATGGCGGTGTGCTTCTCCGTGGGACTGTTTATGCTCCTGCCCACCTTCCTGGCCAGCTTTGTGGAAAAGGTAACCGACAGCGTGCTGGCGCGCAACCTGGTGGACGCGGCGCTGCGCGTGGCGCTGTTTATGAGCTATATGATCGCGGTATCCCGGATGAAGGACATCCGGCGGGTCTTCTCCTACCACGGGGCGGAGCACAAGACCATCTTCTGCTACGAGAAGCGGCTGGAGCTGACGGTGGAGAACGTCCGCGCCCAGCCCAAACACCACCCCCGCTGCGGCACCAGCTTCATGCTGGTGGTCATCATCGTGGCGATTCTGGTGAACACGGTGGTGTTCGCCCTGTTCCCGGTGGACAATGTTTTTCTCCGGATGGCGGTTCAGCTCCTGCTTCTGCCCCTTGTGGTGGGGATCACCTACGAATTCAACCGCTACGTGGGGGGCCACGACAACCCCGTCACCAATTTTTTGGCCCGGCCCGGCCTGTGGATGCAGAATTTTACCACCTTTGAGCCCGACGACGCTATGATCGAGGTGGCCATCGAGGCAATGAGGAGGGTGATTCCCCAGGAGGAGGGGAAGGATTCCTGGTGAGCGTCGACGCCTCCGGCGGCGAGGGGGGCTGCAGCGCCCCCGGGGCCGTCATTCGGACTTCGGCCGAACGACCGGCCCGGCGGCCGCGGGCCGCCCAGTTACTTTTTGTGCAAACAAAAAGTAACCAAAAAATTGCCAAAACCGGAGGTTTT
>CAJTOM010000009.1 GCA_910577915.1 uncultured Oscillospiraceae bacterium | reverse complement strand
CCAGCACCAGGGCGAGAATCTTCTTGAGATTTCTCATGGTGGATGATTCCTCCTTCTGAATTTTGTTCGGAGAACTTTTGGGAGAGGAAACCAGGTTCAAGGCAAAAAAGTTACCGGTTTTTTGTCCAAAACGGCAAGTATCAAGGCACTTACCTAAGAAGGAGGAGGTCTGGAGACGCCTGGGGCGCAGAGTGTTGGCGGATTTGGTAGCAGAGGGATGGTAGCAGATTCAGGGGAGGTGGTAGCAGGAGGGCAGATTTATGTAAATTATATTGGTTATGCAGGTAGAGATTGCAGGAGGCAGCAGGGAATGGGACATGGTAGCGGGGTGGTAGCAGCGTAACCGAAGAATCATAATTTTGCGTAATGCGTGTATAAAAAATGGATGAATCTGCCAAATTAGTGACAGATTCATCCTAATACAAAGATTTGTGGATTGAATAGTTGACATAATGCTGTTTTGTGGGAAAAAGTGATCCGTCAGATTCTGACCGTCCGGACAGGCCCGTCCTCCGTGGGACACACGGTGACGATCCAGCCGGGCAGCAATTCCTCCAGACAGTGGCAGAGGGGGTCCGGTTCCAGGGGGGAGAGCAGGGCGTGGAGGGTGAGGCCCCGGCGCTTGATGGTGGCCTCCTTCGCCGTCCACAGACGGAAAAAATCCCCGTCGTCCATCCCTCGGGACAGCCGCCGGGGGGCGGGGCGCAAACGCTCCACGTCAACGCCTATGGGCAGGTGGTGCAGCGCGCAGACGGCGGCGCCGTGGCTATGGCTCAGGTTGAATTGCAGGTCCGGCCGGTCCGGGAAAAAGGGCTTGCCGTTCGTCCCTGCGGCGATGGCGGGCAGACCGGCCAGGCCGCGCTCCCGCTCCAGCGCCTCCGCCAGCAGGCGGCGGGCCAGCGCGTGCCCCTCTCCGCTGGGGCCAAGGGCCGCGTATACGATGATTTCCATGGAGGCGTCTTCCCCTTTTTTCAGTTTCTCTGGTACTCTGTGAGAAGAAACAGCCCTATGAGAAAGAACCAGCAGGCCAGCAGCGCCAGGGTGATCTTGAAGGGTGAGCGCTTTCCGTCCGGCCAGTCGGTGAACAGTGTCCCCGCTTCGCTGCCGTCCCCCGCTGGATCTGCCAGCCGCTTCCAGGCAGCCAGCCATACCAGCCCCTGGATTAGGTCCACGCCTCCAAAGCACACGATGGGACCGGCCAGGACCGGCAGGAGAAGAGACAGCGGCACGCCGACCGCCGCCGCGCCGCTCCACAGCCGCCCGGTGAGCAGCAGGGCTGCGCCCAAAACGGCGCAGAGCAGGGCGGACGCAAGATACTGCTTCATTTTGAGCCGCGCCAGAGATGAATCCCGCATGAATTGTCCCCCAATTTTATAGTAGATTTCCAGAAAACAATACCAATTTTACGAGCGCGACACTCTGTTTTGACCCTAAGCGGTGCCTGAATGGGCGATGATTTCCTGGGATAAAAAATTTTTCGAAAAAAATGCTTTGAAAAAGAGGGATTTTGCCTTTTTTGTTGTATACTCTTATAGAAGGTTTTTACAGAGGGAGGGATAGGCCGTGGCGTTCCCGCAGCGATTTTTGGACGAGGTGGCCAGCCGCAGCGACATTGTGGACGTGGTCTCCTCCTATGTTACCCTGACAAAAAAGGGCGGCAATTACTTTGGCCTGTGCCCCTTCCACAATGAAAAGACCGGCTCCTTCTCCGTGTCGGCGGACAAGCAGATCTACCACTGCTTCGGCTGCAAGCACGGGGGCGGGGTGATCAACTTCATCATGGAGATCGAAAACCTCAGCTTCCCTGACGCGGTGCGCCTGCTGGCCAAGCGGGCCAACCTGGAGGTGCCGGAGGACCGGGGGGACCCGGAGGAGACCCGCCGCCGCCAGCGGGTCCTGGCCCTGAACCGGGACGCCGCCCGCTGGTTCTATCAAAATCTCTCCCGGCCCGAGGGGGAGGCGGTGACAGCCTATCTGGCCCGGCGGCAGATCAGCCGGAAAACCGCCATGAACTTCGGCCTGGGGGCCTCGCTGGACAGTTGGGACGCCCTCTCCACCGCCATGCAGGAGAAGGGCTACACCAAGGCGGATCTTCTGGCCGCAGGGCTGGTGGTGCGCAGCCAGAAGGGGCGGCTCTACGATAAGTTCCGCAGCCGGCTCATGTTCCCGGTGATCGACGTCCGGGGGGACGTGGTGGCCTTTGGCGGGCGGGTCTTGGACAAGTCTGAGCCCAAGTATATGAACACCACCGAGACCATCGTCTACAGCAAGCGCCGGAACCTGTACGGCATCAACCTGGCGAAGAAGACCCGGCGGCCCAACTTCATCCTGTGCGAGGGCAACATCGACGTCATCACCCTCCACCAGGCGGGCTTCGACAACGCGGTGGCCTCCATGGGCACCGCCCTCACTGTGGAGCAGACCCGGCTGCTGAGCCGGTATACCAAGGAGCTGGTGCTCTGCTACGACAACGACACCGCCGGGCAGCTGGCCACTCAGAAGAACATCGAGCTGCTCCGGGACAGCGAGTTTACCGTCCGGGTGCTCCAGCTCCCGCGCCGGCTGGCGGACGGGGAATATGTGAAGCAGGACGTGGACGACTTTATCAAGTTTAACGGGCCCGAGGCCTTTGAGGCCGTCCTCAGCGGCAGCGAGGAGCAGATGGACTACCGCATGAAGGCTGTGGCCGCCAAGTACGACCTCTCCGACGGCCAGCAGAAGATCGCTTACGCCGGCGAGATCAGCCAGCTCATCGCCTCTGTGCCCAATGCGGTGGAGCGGGAGGTCTACGCCGGGCGGGCCGCCGAGGCGGCGGGCATCTCCCGGGAGGCCATGCTGCTGGAGGTTAGGCGGGCCTGGGGCAAGCGGCGGGGCCAGGACCGGCAGGCGCTGGTCCGGGAGAATCTGAGCGTCAGCGCCCTGCGCCAGCCAAAGGAGCGGTCCATCCGCTACACCGACATGCGTTCGGCCATGGCGGAGGAGGGCGTGGTACGGCTGCTGTTTCTGGACGGGGCCCTGGCGGAGCAGTGCCGGGACCTCCCGGCGGAGGACTTCAGCTCGCCCCTTCTCGCCCGGATCTATACACAGCAGCTGGCGGCCCACGGGGAGGGGCGGACGCTGACCACAGCGGCCCTGGCCGGGGAGCTCTCCCCGGAGGAGATGGGCCATCTGGCGGACATCCTGCAGGAGCCGGCGGCCCTGGCCAACGCCGGGCGGGCGATGGGGGACTACATACGGGTGATCAAGGATTGCGCGCTGAAACGGCGGGGCGCCGGGGAGATCGATCCCCTGCTGGCCGCCAAAGATCAATTTAAAGAGAAACGGGGCTATGGAGGAAAGCAGCATGACAAGTAAGAAAAAAGACGAGATGACCGCCGCACCTGCCGCCGAGGCCAAGCGGCCGGAGGGGGAGAAGAAATACGCCAAGCTGCCGGAGAAGCTGGTGGCCGGCCTGCCGGCCGCCGCCATTCTCATGGCGAACGAGCGGATCATGGACCTGTTCGCCAGGGGCAAGAAGCGGGGGCGGCTGGACTCGTCGGAGATGGTGGAGGTCCTCGACGAGATCGAGCTGGACAGCGACCAGATGGAGAAGATTTACGACTCCCTGGAGTCCCTGTCCATTGAGATCGGCAGCGAGGAGGACATCCTGCCGGAGATCCCTGACGATCTGGAGCCCCCCATCGATGAGATCACAGAGATCGAGGAGGAGGAGCTGGTCGACCCCAACACCCTGGTGGACAGCTTCTCCATCGACGATCCCGTGCGCATGTACCTCAAGGAGATCGGCAAGGTGCCCCTGCTCTCCCCGGAGGAGGAGATCGCCCTGGCCCAGAAGATGAGCGCCGGGAATCTGGCGGACGAGCAGCTGGAGGAGGGGGAGAACATTCCGCCGGAGGAGCTGGCCCGGCTCAAGGCCCTCTCCAAGGCCGGGGAGAAGGCCAAGCAGAAGCTGGCAGAGGCCAACCTGCGCCTTGTGGTGTCCATCGCCAAGCGGTATGTGGGCCGGGGCATGCTGTTTCTGGATCTCATCCAGGAGGGCAACCTGGGGCTTATCAAGGCGGTGGAGAAGTTCGACTACACCAAGGGCTACAAGTTCTCCACCTACGCCACCTGGTGGATTCGCCAGGCCATCACCAGGGCCATCGCCGACCAGGCCCGGACCATCCGCATCCCCGTCCACATGGTGGAGACCATCAACAAGGTCATCCGGGTCTCCCGCCAGCTCCTCCAGGAGCTGGGCCACGACCCCTCTCCGGAGGAGATCGCCGAGGAGATGAACATGCCCGTGGACAAGGTCCGGGAGATTCTCAAGATCGCCCAGGAGCCCGTCAGCCTGGAGACCCCCATCGGCGAGGAGGAGGACAGCCACCTGGGCGACTTCATCCCCGACGAGGCCGCCAGCGAGCCCAGCGAGGCCGCCAGCTTCACCCTGCTCAAGGAGCAGCTGGTGGACGTGCTCTCCACCCTCACCCCCCGGGAGGAGAAGGTGCTCAAGCTCCGCTTCGGCATTGAGGACGGCCGTACCCGCACCCTGGAGGAGGTGGGCAAGGAGTTCAACGTCACGCGGGAGCGCATCCGGCAGATCGAGGCCAAGGCCCTTCGGAAACTGCGCCACCCGAGCAGGAGCAAGAAGCTGAAGGATTTCCTGAATTAGCGCCCGGATAATGTCGCGCAGAAAGCGCCGCCCTTGATCGGGGCGGCGCTTTTTCAATCCTTCTTCACCACCGGAATCCAGACCTCATACTTGGCGTTCTCCGGGTCCGGATTGAGGTAGACCTCCACATCCGGAGCATTTCCGTAGGCGTAGCCCGAGCCGGGCAGCCACTCCGTCAGCACCCGCCGCTCCAGCTCCTGAATGGACTGATGCGCGCCGGAGCCGGGAAAAATCGCCCAGGTGGCGGCAGGGACGGTGTATGCCTCCAGGTCCGCCTCCGTCTTGCTGCTGGCAACGGCGATATAGTAGCGCCACTCCGCGTCGTCGGCGCAGGCGCAGATGCCCAGCAGGCCTATGGGCTGACCGTCCATCATGCCGCTCAGCCTCTCCACGGTCCCGTCCATGGCGGCTTTCCCCCAAAACTGGGGGAGGATCTGGAAATTTTTCTCCATGTCCCTGTCAATGGCCGTGGACACCCCCACCACGCGGAATGCCGCCCGCTTCTCAATTCGGTATTCCATTTCTTCCGCTCCTTTTATTGTGATTGCAAAACGCAGAGGCGAATAGGACTTCACCGACGCGCCCCGGTCCCGGACCGCCGAGGGGGCGATGCCGTGGACCGCGTGAAAGGCCCGGTTGAAGGCCGTAGGGGACTGGTAGCCGTACTTGAGGGCCGCGTCCACCACCTTCTCCCCGGCCAGGAGGTCCACCGCCGCCCGGGACATGCGCCGGCGGCGGATGTACTCCCCCAGGGAAACGCCCGCCATGTAGGCGAACATCCGCTGGTAGTGGTAGAAGGAACAGCCGGCAATCCTGGCCAGTTCCCCGCAGTCGATCTCCTCCGTGAGGTGGTCCTCAATGTACGCGATAGCCGCGTTCAGCCCGTCAACCCATGTCATAGGCGTCTCCCTCCCTGCGTTTTTTGTATCATACCACAGCCGTAGGCGACTGTCCTCTCTTTTTGTGTATGGAAACGGAGAGGCGGCGGATGGTATTGTACAGGGTTTTTCCCCGCTTGTCAAATCAGATGAAATGTTCGGTATATGCCGCTGCGGCGCGGCCGGCCCCACCCTTCTGCCCGTCCTCCCCCATCCCCCATTTTTCCGCATGTTCACAGCGCGCCCGGCATATATATGGACCATATCGGGATAGGGAGTGTTGGGTCTTGAAGGGAAATATCGAAGAACGGGCCTGTGAGCTGGCCGCCTATATCATCGAGAATCGGACCACTGTGCGAGAGGCTGCCCGGCGATTCGGAATCAGCAAGAGCACTGTACATAAGGACATCCAAGAGCGTCTGCCCCTCTACAACCGGGGCCTTTACCTCCAGGTCAAGGAGGTCCTGGACGAGAACAAGGCGGAGCGGCACATCCGCGGCGGCATCGCCACCCGGCGCAAGTACCGCGGTGAACCCTGAACCGCAGGCCCCGGCGGGGCGGTACCCGCGGTTTTTCCGCCCGTCCGCACGTCCGCCGGGGTTTCCGCATAATATGCATAGAAAAACAATCAGGAGGAGAGCGCCATGAAACCTTGCCGCAAGCAGAACATACCGGCCCGCCGGTCCGCGCCGCCCGCCCAGCCCGCGCCGCCCGCCGTCCAGACGCCGGAGACCCCGGTCCACCGCTACGTCCACCCCATCCGCACCGCCCGGCCGGCCCAGCGCAGCTCCGCGGAGGAGATGCTCTCCTACATTCTGGAGACCCTCTCCCGGCAGTCGGAGCAGCTCGAGGAGCTGATGCGCCGGACGGAACGTGACAACTCGGATACAAGATAAACAAATGGTGACAAATTTTCCCTGGTACTTGTGTTATATTTTTTTCTCGGTTATAATAGATAAAAAATCCTGCGCTGTCTAGGCCGCGTATGAGGCATGTCATAACGCCCGAACGCCGGATCTTTTTCCGTCATTTATCAAACAAGGCTTAATCCGCCCCAGAACAAGGAGTCTGTTTCCCATGAGCCGCAACAAAAGAAAAACCACCGCCCTCCAGGCCATCGCCGTAACCACCGTCTGCCTCCTCTTTGTCACCACGGCCCTGGTGGGTCTCTACAAGTGCTTCTCACAGGAGCCCGCCCCCAAGGATGCCGCCCCGGCCCAGGGCCCGGACGGCAGCAGCCCCCAGGAGCCCCTGGATGCCGTCAGCGCCTCCCGGGCCGGCGTCGACCTGTCCGCCCACGCCAGAAAGGACCACTTCTACACCATCCTTCTGGGCGGCTTGGACGACGAGAACGGCGGCAGCGACACAAACCTGCTGGTAGCCCTGGACGCCCAGAACGGAACCATCAACGTGGTAAGTCTGCCAAGGGATACCCTGCTGAACGTGTCCTGGTCGGTGAAGAAGCTGAACAACGCCTACCACCACGGCGGCTTCACCCAGACCATGAGCGAGGTCTCCCGCCTGTTGGGCATTCCGGTGGACTACTACGTGACGGTGGATCTGCGGGCTTTTGAGGAGCTGGTGGATGAGATCGGCGGGGTGGACTTCGACATCCCGGTGGACATGGATTACGACGACGCCTACCAGGGCCTCCACATCCACTTTGAGAAGGGGCCCCGCCACCTCAACGGCCAGGAGGCCCTCCAGGTGGTCCGCTGGCGGCAGAACAACGACGGCACCGGCTACCCCACCGCCGACATCGGCCGCATCGGCACCCAGCAGGCCTTTTTAATGGCCGTGGCCAGGCAGACCCTGCAGCTCTCCAATTGGGACAAGATCGGCGCCATGGCGGAGATCTTCCAGGAGTGGGTGGAGACGGATCTGAAGCTGTCCAACCTGATCTGGGTGGGCGAACAGGCCCTGACTGCGGGCAGCGACAACATCGCCTTCCACACTCTGCCCGGCGACGGCGCGGGATGGTACAAAGGCGGCTCCTACTACGTGCTGGACCCGGAGGCCACCCTGGAGATGGTCAATACATACCTCAACCCCTACCAACAGGACCTGACCATGGATGATCTGGACATCCTGGTCCCGTGACAGAGAAAGGAGCGGTTCCATGAAGCGCCGCTTTTTGATCCTGACGCTGGTTGCCCTGCTGCTGCCGGCGGCCCTGTCCCCGGCGGCCAGAGCCGCCGGCGGGGAGGATGGGCGCCGCGCATCCCCCTTTGCCGACGTCGCCCCCGGCGACTGGTACTACGAGGACGTCATGGCCCTCTACGAGTTGGGCCTCGCCTCCGGGCAGAGGACGGACCGGTTTGCCCCCGAGGAGGAGATAACGGTGGGCGAGGCCCTGGCCCTGGCCGCCCGTCTGCGCAGCCTGCACATGTACGGCGACAGCGAGATCGGCCCCCTGGCCTTCCCCGGGGAGCTCTGGTATGAGCCCTATGTGTCCTTCCTCCAGTCTCTGGGCAGCATCGGCCTGGAGTTCGAGGGGGCCTACACCCGGCCCGCCCTCCGGGCGGAGGCGGCCCACATCCTGGCCAACGCCCTGCCCCAGGACCTGTTTGCGCCCATCAACCGGGAGCTGGTCGTCACCGGCTACGCCAATCGGAACTATATCACCGACGTGGACGACTACACCCCCTATCGGGAGGACATCCTCCTGCTCTACCAGTGGGGCATCCTCAGCGGCGTGGATGAGACGGGCTCCTTCGCCCCCGGCGACACCATCCTGCGGGGACAGATGGCCTCCATGGCCGCCCGGCTCATCAATGAGAACCTGCGCATCCCCCTGCCCTGGCGTCTGGACGCCGCCTACAGCCGGGCAGGGATCTCCATGGCGGAGCTGGTGACCAGCGACGGCTCTTTCTACAGCGCCCCCTCTCCGGAGGACGCGGCGGCCATCGACGCCGACGTGCGCTATATGCTCTCCAGGGGGGAGCGGGAGCTCTTCCTCCAGTACGAGCCCGGCCAGCTGACGCCCCAGACCATCGACCGGCTCAAGGAGGCCTTTCTCCTCACCGCCCGGCTCTACGTGGAGCAGGGCTATAACAAGCTCCAGTGCTCCTACTCCGTGAAAACCGGCTTTGTGACCATGGCCTTCTCCAGCAGCCTCTACGAGGAGGAACTCATCGACTTCTACCGGGAGGCCACCATGGACTACGCTGTCCAGGTCCACGACGCCATGTGGGCGGACAAGCTCATCACAGCCGATATGTCGGACTACGACAAGGCCTTGACCTACTTCACATGGCTGTGCAATCACTGCCGCTACGACTTCGCCAGCACCGACGCCTCCATGAGCCACAGCGGCTACCGGGTGTTCGCCGAGGGCGCGGCGGTCTGCGACGGCTACACGGCGGCCTACAACCTGCTTTTGAAGCTGGAGGGCATCGCGTGCAGCACCTACTCCACCGACAGCCACATCTGGACCGTGGCGGAGCTGGACGGGACCGTCTGCCACATCGACACCACCTGGGGCGACCAGACCGACGCCGTGGCCTACCGCTTCTTCGCCATGAGCCCGGAGGAGGCCGTCGCGCGCTTCCCGTAACCTCTCCGCCCGCCGCCCGGATGAAAAGGCGTAAAAACGCGGATTTGCACCTCTTGACATTTTGCGCGGCGGGTGGTATAGTGACATCTGTTCAAACAGCGATGACGGAGACGAAGCCGTCCGGCGGCGCACAGAGAGGGGACCACTTGGCTGGAAGGTCCCTGCGATACGCGGCGGCAGTACCACTCCTGAGCGGTCCGGGATGACCGGAACGGGTTCCTCCCGTTACAGGGGACACAGAGCGACAGTCCCGGAGGGGGCTGTAAGCAGGGTGGAACCGTGGAGTTTTATGCTTCACCCCTGAAATTTGATCAGGGGTGAAGTTTTTTTGCCCCTCAATGGAAAGGAGCTCACAGCTATGAGCGAAGAAAACCTGTACACGTTTGAAAACGAGACCTACCGCAAGACCTACTGGCACACCTGCTCCCACGTGCTGGCCCAGGCCATGAAGCGCCTGCACCCGGAGGTGAAGCTGGCCATCGGCCCCAGCATCGATAACGGCTTCTACTACGACTTCGACACCCCCCAGCCCTTCACCGAGGCCCAGATGGAGGAGCTGGAGGCGGAGATGCGGAAGATCTGCAAGGAGAAGCTGAAGCTGGAGCGCTTCGAGCTGCCCCGGGCGGAGGCCGTCGCCTACATGGAGGAGCGGGGAGAGCCCTACAAGGTGGAGCTCATCAACGACCTGCCGGAGGACGCGGTCATCTCCTTCTACAAGCAGGGCGAGTTCGTGGACCTGTGCGCCGGCCCCCACGTGGACTCCACCGGCCGCATTAAGGGCAATGCAGTCAAGCTCACCGCCTGCAACGCCGCCTACTGGCGGGGCGACTCCAGCCGCCAGACCCTCCAGCGCATCTACGGCGTGGCCTTTCCCAAGAAGGACGAGCTGGACGAGTACCTGGCGCGCATCGAGGAGGCCAAGAAGCGGGATCACCGGCGGCTGGGCAAGGAGCTGGGCCTGTTTATGATGAGCGAGGAGGGCCCCGGCTTCCCCTTCTTCCTGCCCAAGGGCATGGTGCTCAAGAATACGCTGCTGGACTACTGGCGCGAGTGCCACAAGCGGTACGGCTATGTGGAGATCGCCACCCCCATCATCCTCAACCAGCACCTCTGGCACCAGTCCGGCCATTGGGACCACTACAAGGACAACATGTATACCACCGTCATCGACGGCGAAGACTACGCCGTCAAGCCCATGAACTGCCCCGGCGGGATGCTGGTCTATAAGAGCGAACCCCACTCCTACCGGGATCTGCCCATCCGGGCGGCGGAGCTGGGCCTGGTCCACCGCCACGAGATGAGCGGCGCCCTCCACGGCCTGTTCCGGGTGCGGTGCTTTACCCAGGACGACGCCCACATCTTTATGACCCCGGAGCAGATGAAGGACGAGATCAAGAACGTGGTGCGCCTCTTTGACGAGATGTATTCCACCTTCGGCCTGACCTACCAGATCGAGCTGTCCACCATGCCTGAGGACCACATGGGCGACGAGTCCGTCTGGCACTTCGCCGAGGACACCCTCCAGGCCGCCATCACCGAGCTGGGCAAGGACTTCCAGCTCAACCCCGGCGACGGCGCGTTCTACGGGCCCAAGCTGGACTTCCATCTCTCCGACAGCCTGGGCCGGACCTGGCAGTGTGGCACCATCCAGCTGGATATGCAGATGCCTGAGCGCTTCGAGCTGGAGTACGTGGGGGAGGACGGCGAGCGCCACCGCCCCATTATGATCCACCGGGCCCTGCTGGGCTCCATCGAGCGGTTCATCGGCGTGATCACCGAGCACTTCGCCGGGGCCTTCCCCGTCTGGCTGCACCCGGTGCAGGTGAAGGTGCTGCCCGTCACCGACCGGGCGGCGGACTACGCCGCCGAGGTGGCCCGGCGGCTGGACGCCCAGGGCTTCCGCGTGGAGGTGGACGGCCGGAATGAGAAGATCGGCAAGAAGATCCGGGAGGCCCAGCTGGAGAAGATCCCCTACATGCTGGTGGTAGGCGACCGGGACATGGAGGCCGGCACCGTCTCCCCCCGCCACCGCGCCGAGGGCGATCTGGGGGCCATGGACCTGGAGGCGTTCTCCGCCATGCTGCGGCAGGCGGTGGATTCCAAGGAGCGGAAATAATGCTGCTGCGTTCCCGGAGGCCTGCGCCTCCGGGAACATTTTTCTGCGGCTCCCGCGCCGCTGCGGGACGCGAAAAACCACCAAAAATTGCGTTAAAAATTTGTCAATCCTGCCGGTTGCCTTTGACCGGGGAATGTGGTAGAATACATAGTGTCAAGAGGGAGTAGTACCCGGGGTTGTGCGGCCTCTGTTTGGCCGTCCTGGGCGCGCACCGTCAGTACGGCTCCATGGGGCCCGGGATGCGCGAAAATCTTCAAAAGAGATTTTAACGAGACTTTTGCCAGAGATGGCAGAAGTCTCGCTTTTTTTCGCAGCCGGAAGCGGAAGGAAGCTTCTCCCATTGACAAGATTCGACACTGGGGGTATCATCAGGACAGAAGCCTGAACGCCCCGATGGAACGGACATAATAAGGAGGAGAAACTATGGAAACTTTGCTGCAATTCCTGCCCGTGATCCTTGCCGCCGTGCTGGTGCTGTTCCTGCTCTTCATGGGCTATCTGAAGGCGCCGCCGGACACGGCCTACATCATCTCCGGCCTGGGACGCAAGCGGATTCTCATCGGCAGGGCCGGCTGGCGGGTGCCCTTCTTCGAGCGGGTGGATAAGCTGAGCCTGCGTGTGATGCAGGTAGACGTCAAGACCAGCGAGGCGGTGCCCACCAATGAGTTCATCAACGTCACCGTGGACGGCGTGGCCAATATCAAGATCTCCTCCAACCCGGAGCTGCTCAAAAAGGCTGCCGAGGCCCTGCTGGGAATGCGCCAGCAGGAGCTGATTAGCCTGGTTACCCAGGTCCTGGAGGGCAACATGCGCGAGATCGTGGGCACCGTGGGCCTCAAGGAGATGGTGCAGGACCGCCAGGGCGTGGCCCGGAAGATCACGGAGAACGTGGTCCCCGACATGCGCAAGCTGGGCCTTGAGGTGGTGAACTTCAACATCCAGAACTTCAAGGACGCCGCCGGCACTATTGAGAACATGGGCATCGACAACGTCGAGCAGATCCGCAAGAACGCCCAGATCGCCAAGGCCAACGCCCAGCGGGACATCGCCATTGCCACCTCCCAGGCCCAGCAGGAGGCCAACGCCGTGAAGGTTCAGGCGGAGAAGATGATTGCCGAGCAGGACGCGGCCCTGGCCATCCAGCAGGCGGAGATGAAGGTCAAAGCCGACACCAAGAAGGCCGAGGCCGACGCCGCCTACTCCATCCAGCAGGAGACCCAGCGCAAGACCATCGAGGTCACCCGGGTCAGCGCCGACATCGCCCGGAAGGAGAAGGAGGCGGAGCTGGCTGACCGGGAGATCGCCATCAAGGAGCGCCAGCTGGACGCCGAGGTCCGCAAGCAGGCGGACGCCATGAAGTACAAGGCCGAGAAGGAGGCCGAGGCCGAGCTGGTCCGCCGCCAGCGGGACGCGGACGCAAAGGCCTATGAGGCCGTCAAGGAGGCCGAGGCCAAAAAGGCGGAGGCGGAGGCCCTGCGCTTCTCCATGGAGCAGGAGGCCGAGGGCATCCGGGCCAAGGGCCTTGCGGAGGCGGAGGCCATCGAGAAGAAGGCGGAGGCCCAGAAGAAGATGGGCGAGGCCTCCGTGCTGGAGATGTACCTGGACGCCCTGCCCGAGGTGGTGAAGAACGCCGCCGCGCCCCTGGCCCAGACGGACCGGATCGTCATGTACGGCGACGGCAACTCCACCAAGCTGGTTAAGGACGTGATGAGCTCCGCCAGCCAGGTCATGGACGGGGTGAAGGAGTCCACCGGACTGGACCTCACCGCGCTGCTGGCCGGGGTGGTGGGCGGCAGGATGGCCGCCTCCCAGCCGGTAACCGTGGAGATCAAGGGAAGCGGAGCCCCCGAATCCCCCGAGGCCAAGGCCGCCTCTGCGGAGGCCGGGGATAAGGAGGTATAAGCCGCCTCCGCCTGGGCCGACTTCGGGCGGTCCCTGCACTGGAGAAGCGCTGCGGCAAAAGATCGGACAAAAGGTGGGAAGCCCTTGTATACCAAGGGCTTCCTGCTTTTTGCCGCTGGCCTGAAAAGGCTCCTGCGTCACAAAAGGGACGAAGATGGCGGCGCTGGATGTGGTAAAGCCCCGCTGTATGTTTTACCGTTACACGCCTGCTTCCCCGTCGCCGCGCTCCGGACGCAGCACGCCGGCCAGCACCATTCGGAAGAGCCGGTCCAGCCGCTCCACACAGCGCTCCCGGGAGCAGCTGCCGATTCCGGGCCACTGAAACAGGGCGGTCAGATAGGCGCCCATCACCAAATCCACAATATCGCCGGCGGGGGTCTCACGGGAGAGCTCGCCCTTCTCCTGGGCCTCCTCCACCAGGGCGCGGAAAATCTCCAGCATTCCCAGGCGGGTGGCGAACAGGCCGCTCCCCTCCTGGGAGTTGAGGTAGGTGATCTTCCGGGAGAGGGGGACGTAGTTGATGGAATCCATCACAAACGTCAGCAGGGCCAGGCGCAGCTTTTCCACCCCGCTCGGCTCGTCTTGCAGCGCCCCGGCGATCAGCTGCCGGACGTCCTCCAGCTCCGCCTCGGCGATGCCCATGAGCAGGCTGTCCTTGCTGGGAAAGTAGTTGTACAGCGTGGCCTTGGAGACGCCCGCCCGCTCCGCCACATCCTCCATGGTGGTCTCGTCATAGCCCGTGGCGCTGAACAGCTGGCGCGAGGCCTTGAGAATGCGCTGCCGGCACTGGAGCTTATTCAATTCCCGTCTGCTTTGTTTCATCATATCGCTCATTCCCTCTGAAAACAGGATATATGTCCCTATTATATCGGAAAAAGGCAAACCTGACAACAGGAAAGGGAGAATATCCGACAAATTTAATTGTGCATCTTTAACAAAAATTCTCCAAGTATTTCGGCGTATCTACGTGCAGAGAGCCAATATTGTACTTGACTATAAAATTAGACTGGAGTATAATATTTTGCAGCGGCAAGTAAATTATGATTAGAGAGAGGGGGCGCAGAAATGTCCTATCAGGTGATTGCCTACGATGTGGGAACGACCGGCATCAAGACGTGTCTGTTTCAGATTTCCGCCGAGGAGGGCGTCCGGTTCCTCAGCAGCGAGGTGGCGGACTATTCCCTGCAGATGCTGGGCGGCAGGGCCATTGAGCAGGACCCGGAGGAGTGGTGGACCGCCATGGGCCGGACCACCCGGCGGCTGCTGGAGCGCACCGGCGTTCCGAAGGAGGAGATCAAAGGAATCTCCTTCTGTTCCCAGATGCAGAACGTGGTGATGGTGGACCGGCAGGGGCGGCCCCTGCGGCCCTGCATCAGCTGGATGGACACCCGGGCGGACCTCCAGTTCAGCCGCTGCATGAACACCGGGCTGAAGGTGGAGGGGATGAACATTTTCAAGGTCCTGAAATTCCTCCGGATCACTGGGGCCGGGTCCTTCGGCTCCAAAGACCCGGTGTGGAAATACCTGTGGGTGCGGGACAACGAGCCGGAGATCTTCCGGAAGACCTGGAAATGGCTGGATGCCAAGGAGTACCTCAGCTGCCGCGCCACCGGCGTGATGAAGGCCAGCCGGGACGTGGCGGGCGCCACCTTCCTGTACGACGTGAAGCGCGGCTGCTGGAGCGAGGAGCTGTGCCGGATGACCGGCGTGGAGATGGGCCACCTGCCGGAGCTGTGCGGCTCCACCGACCAGGTCGGCCGCCTTCTGCCCCAGGCGGCGGCGGAGCTGGGGCTGGCGGAGGGCACGCCGGTTTTCGCCGGCGGCACCGATGTGAGCCTCTGCCAGGTGGGCGGCGGCTGTATGGAGCCGGGGGACGTGAACGTCTACTCCGGGACCTCCGGCTGGGTGGAGACCACGGTGGACCGGCTGCACACCGACATCGGCAACCTCATCGGCACCCTGACCGGGGCGGACCCTGCCGCCTACAACTATGTGGCCGAGGTGGACACCTCCGGCAAGTGCATGGAGTGGGTCAAGGACCGCATCGACCTGCCGGACATGAGCTATGGGGAATTGGACGCTTACATACGGGACGTGCCGGCGGGCAGCGGCGGGGTGATCTTCTCCCCGTGGATGAACGGCAACCGGTGCCCCTTCGAGGACGCCAACGCCCGGGGGATGTTCTTCAACCTGGATCTGAACGTCCGGGGGAGGGATTTGGTCAAGGCGGTGATCGAGGGCGTGTGCATGCACATGCGCTGGCTGCTGGAGGCCAGCGAGACCACCTTCAAGACCCGGCCGGCGGTCCGCTTCACCGGGGGCAGCGCCATCTCGCCGGTGATCTGCCAGATTCTGGCGGACGTGCTGAACCGGCCGGTGGAGGCAGTGGAGAACCCCCGTCTGGTGGGGGCCGCAGGGGCCGCCGCCCTGATGGCAGTGGGCTTCGGTTTGCTGCCGGACATCAAGGACATCAAATCCATGATCCGGGTCCACGCCGTCTACCAGCCCAACCCCCAAAGTGTGCAGGTCTACGACCGGATGTTCCCCGTGTTCAAGGGCCTCTACAAAAACAACAAACAGGCATACGCCGTCCTGAACGGAGCCGGCGGAAAAAGATAGGAGGAACGAGCTATGAACGCTTCATACGGCGTCAGCGCCTGGCCCAACGTGCGGGAGGTCAACGAGAAAATGGACCGCCTGGTCGGCATGCCCCTGCTCCCCATCCGGGAGGAGGCCATGGCGCGCTATCTGCGCTACTTTGACAGCAAATGCGCCGGCTCCAAGGCGATGATCGAGGAGGCCAAGGGCTGCATCCCCGGCGGCGTACAGCACAACCTGGCCTTCAACTACCCCTTTCCCCTGGTCATCGACCGGGCGGAGGGGGCGTACCTCTATGACATCGACGGCAACCGGTATATCGACTACCTCCAGGCCGGCGGCCCCACCCTGCTGGGCAGCAACTACGGCCCGGTCAACGAGAAGGTCTGGGAGGCGGTCCGGCACTCCGGGCCCGTCACCGGGCTCTTCCACGAGTACGAGATGAAGCTGGCCAGGCTCATCCAGACGTGTGTGCCCAGCGTGGAGCTGTACCGCTGCCTGGCCAGCGGCACCGAGGCGGACATGGTGGCCATCCGTATTGCCCGGACCTTCACCGGCAAGGAGCGGGTCATCAAAATCGGTGGGGCCTACCACGGCTGGTCGGACCAGCTGGTCTACTCCCTGCACATCCCCTACACCCAGACCTATGAGGCCCACGGCATTCCCAAGGCCGTCTCCGGGGCCACCGGCGAGGCCTTCCCCAACTGCCTGGACTCCCTGCGGAGGGCCCTGGAGGCGAACGAGGCCCAGGGCGGCACCGCCGCGGTGGTGGTGGAGCCCTTCGGGCCCGAGAGCGGCACCCGGCTGGTGGACCGGGACTACAACGCCGGCGTGCGGGCGCTGTGCGACGAGTTTGGCGCGCTGCTGATCTTCGACGAGGTGGTCACCGCCTTCCGGGCCGGCCCCGGCGGGGCCCAGGGCTATCTGGGGGTAAAGCCGGATCTGACGGTCTTCGGCAAGATCGTGGCCGGAGGCTACCCCATGGCCGGCGGCGTGGGCGGCCGGGCGGACGTGATGAGCTGCGTGGCGGCGGGAGTCAAGGCGGGGAAGAAGCGGGCCTACGTGGGCGGCACCCTGACGGCCAACCCCCTCAGCTGCGCCGCGGGCTACTACGCCATCCAGGAGATTCTCCGCACCGACGCGGCCAAAAAGGCCGGGGACAACGGCGACAAGCTGCGGGAGGGGCTGCAGGGGCTCATCGACAAGTACGAGCTGCCCTTCGTGGTGTGGAATCTGGGCTCCATCGTCCACTTTGAGGTGTCCGGCGTGATGTACCTGAGCGTCAAGGACCCGGACATTTTCCAGAAGATCCCGGAGCGCCAGCGCTATATCGAGCAGTTCGGCGCGGCCCTGACGGCCAACGGGGTCATCACCCTGGCGGGCTCCCGCATCTACACCAGCATGGCCGACAATGACGACACCATTGCCCAGACCCTGGCGGCCTTTGACGATGTATTCCAGAATATCCAGCGGTAAACGACAAAAGGAGGAGATACGATGATCCGCAGGCTTGAGGAAGAAAATCTGACCTACGCGTTCCCGGAGGTGGCCTTTGACGACGGCTATGTGATCGCCACCTACCAGGCCAAGGTAAAGACCTCCAACATCGAGCGGCTGGCCATGGCCATCGCCGACGAGCAGACTACCGGCACCTGGATCAAGGTGGGGGCGGACTCTATGGAGAAGACCCGCCGGTTCGGGGCCAAGCTGGTCGCCCTCTATGAGGTCCCGGACGCGGGCTGCGACTACATGTCTGACGAGCCCCCCCTGTATATCATCCAGCTGGCCTACCCCGCGCACAATTTCTCCACCAGCATGTCCGCTCTGATGACGGTCCTGTTCGGCAACATCTCCGCCTCCGGCATGATCCGCCTCATCGATGTGGCCTTCCCTCGGAGGATGATCGAGGGCTTCCAGGGGCCCAAGTTCGGCGTCCAGGGCCTGCGGGACGTGCTGGGCGTGCCGGAGCGGCCCCTGCTCAACGCCATGATCAAGCCCAACATCGGCTGGACCGCCGACGAGGGGGCGGAGCTGTTCTACCGGGCCTGCAGAGGCGGCGTGGACGTGATCAAGGACGACGAGCTGATGCTGGCTGACGGCCCCTTCTGCCCTCTGGAGGACCGGGTGAGGAAGTTCATGGCCGCCGAGAAGCGGGTCTATGAGGAGACCGGCGAGCGCAGCCTCTACGCCGTGAACATCTCCGATGAGACGGGCAAGGTCCGGGACAACGCCTACCGGGTGCTGGAGTACGGCGGCAACTGCCTGATGGTGAACGTATACACCACCGGCTTCGATACGCTGAAGATGCTGGCGGACGACCCGAACATCAACGTGCCCATCCTGGCCCATGTGAATTTTGCCGGGGCCATGGCGGGGTCTACCTACACGGGCATCGCCGCGCCCCTGCTCATCGGCAAGATCACCCGGCTGGCGGGGGGCGACTTCCAGATCAACGGCCACCCCTTCGGCAAGTTCCCTGTGAGCTACAAGCTGTTCTACCGCAGCTTCAAGTTCTTCACCCAGCCCTGGTGGAACATCAAGCCCATGATGTACGCCTGCTCCGGCGGCACCACCCAGCTGGCGGTGGAGCCCATCGTCAAGGCGGTGGGGACGGACGTGATGCTGGCCGCCGGCGGCGGCGTCCACGGGCATCCGGACGGCAGCGAGGCAGGGGCCAGGTCCATGCGCCAGGCCATCGACGCGGCCATGGCCGGGGTACCTGTGGTGGAGTACGCCAAGGACCACCCGGAGCTGGCGCGGATGCTGGGGCACCTGCATCCGGATCTGAAGAAGAATTTTGATCTGATGAATTGAGGGCCCCGAACAAGCGGGGCGGGGGCGTCACCCCCGCCCCGCAGGACGTTATACGCGGATATGATATAGAGAGGAGCGCTTTATGGAAAGGACCATTGCATTCGTGGATTTTGACGGCACCATCACCATGGAGGACACCCTGGCCGGCGCGATGAAACGGTTTGTCGATCCCGGTGAGTTCGCCCTCTACAGCGAGAAGCTGGCCAGAGGGGACGTGACCCTCAGCCAGGTGGTCCGCCGGGCCTATGACGGCGCGCCGTCGTCCCTGCTGCCGGAGCTGCTGGCGTACGTGCGGAGCGTCCCCCTGCGGCCGGGGTTCGACGAGTTTTTGGATACCTGCGAGGAGCTGGACATTCCGGTGGTGGTGATCTCCGGCGGCATCCTGCAGTTTCTGGAGCAGAAAATGGGCCCCTGCCGGGACCGCCTCCTGGGGATGCACGCGGTGGAGCTGGACGTCTCCGGCCCCCGGATGCGGCTGGTCTCGGAGTACGACGACGGCAACGAGCTGCTGAAAAAGACAGACGTGATGGCCCTCTACCGGTACGACCGCGCCATCGGCATCGGCGACAGCTTTACGGACCGGAACATGGCCCAGGCGGCAGACACGGTCTTCGCCCGCGACGTCCTGGCAAAGTTCCTCTCCGGCCTGGGGAAGCCCTACATCCCCTACAAGGACTTCCGCACCGTGTCCGCAGCAATCAGAAGCTCCAGGTAGGACCGGCGGCACAGGGCCTCCCGGCTGACGCCCAGGCTGTCCAGCAGCGCCAGCAGCCGGTCGATGGCCGCATCCCGGTCCATCCCGTCCCGCAGCAGAATCTCCAGCTCCAGGTAGTTCCCCAGGCCGGCAACCTGGTCGAGACAGACTGTGATTCCCTCCCTGGTGAACTCCCGGCGCCGCTTCTCCACAATGTACGCCGCCTGATACCCCAGGGCCTCCAGCAGCTGCCGCGCCGTCTCCATGCTGCCCACACTGGTCTCGTGCTCCAGCCGCGTGTTGGACCGGCTGTCCCGCCTGGGCCCCTTGTAGGTGAGCAGGTTCTCGGCCTTTTGGGTCCGCAGGTCCGCCACCCTCCGCAGCCGCAGGGCCTCGTCGGTCTCCCGAAAATCCCGGCCGCCGCCGTTCCAGTACAGATCGGTCTCCTGCAGCAGGGCGCTGTCGGCGAATCCCATCGCCTCCAGACGGTCCGGCAGGCCTGCGGCCTGCTCCGGGGTCAGCGCGGCTTTCAGCTCTACTTCCAGCATGTCTGTGATTCCTCCGTTTGGTGTAGTCATATGGGATATTATATCACGGGATGGTGAGAAGTAAAGAGGGGCGGCGGAAAGCGGGGCATTTTCCCTGATATTTTTTTCGCAAAACGTTACATGCTGTTCCCCCGGCAAAAGCCCGCCCCTTGACGCGCGCCGCCGCCCCTGCTATACTGAGCAGAGCCGAAAGAAATCAATGATTTTTCAGAAGGGAGCCCATATCCATGAAGCTTGCCGAAGCCCTGCAGCTCCGCGCCGACCTGCAAAAGCGGATGGAGCAGCTGGCCGCCCGCCTGTATGACAACGCCACCGTCCAGGAGGGGGAGGCCCCCGCCGAGGACCCGGTGGCCCTGCTGGAGGAGTACGAGGTCTGTGCGGCCCAGCTGGAGGAGATGATGGCCCGCATCAACCGCACCAACTGCGAGACCCGCACGGAGGCCGGAACCCTGACGGAGCTGCTGGCCCGCCGGGACTGCTTGAAGCTGCGGGCGGGGACCTACCGGAATTTTCTCACCTGCGCCAGCAGCCTCACCCGCCGCTCCACCCGCTCAGAGATCAAGATCTGCAGCTCCGTCCCCGTGCCGGTGTACCGGAAGCGGGCGGACGAGCTGGCCTGCCGGCTGCGGGAGGTGGACAACGCCATCCAGGCCGTCAACTGGACCACGGAGCTGCTCTGAGCGACAGGTAGCCGCGCCGGGGCGAACGTGCGCTCCTTCCGGCGGAGCATGCAGCCGGACATGGTTATGAGAGGAACCGCAGCCGTATGGACGCGGGCCGGGGCGCCCGCGAAGCGGGGTTCGAATCCCTGATGCACGGACAGGCCCAGCACCAATACAGCCGTACTGTTACCCCACCGGGAATAGACAGGGTACAACCATGCGTTGACCGGCGCGGCGAGGGTGGGAACGGGGAAAACAGCAGAGGTCCCGGAGGCTCGCCATGCCTCCGGGGCCCTTCTCTATCCCCCGCGCAGCGGCCGGCGGATTTCCCCCTCCGCCCCCTTGGAAACTATTGACACCCGTCTGATAAAAATAGTATAATAAGGTGCGGGCGCTGTATGCCGCCCGTCCTACCATCGTCTGGAGAGCTTTTTGCGGGAGCCTACCGGGCACGGCGCTTCCAGGGAGCCGGAATGGAGATTGCCAATGAATAGGAAATCGAACCAGAAGGAAAGACGGAGAGGGCTGACCCTGTTCCTCTCCATCGTCTTGGTTTTTTGTATATTGGGGGCGGTTGTGCACCAGGTTGCCCGGAGGATCACCCGGGAGATGTCCGCCTCGGCGATTCAGAACCTCAGCGAGAGTCTGGATCTCATCCAGTGTACCATTGAGGCGATTCTCCACAGTGAGGCGGAGTTCCAGGCACTGATCGCCCAGGAGATCGCCAGGGTGGAGGACCCGGAGGCCTATGTGCGCACCTATGAGCGGAATCAGACGGTGTCGAAGATGGCGCTGATCCTCGCCGGGAGGGCCGAGGGTATCTCCAACACCGGAGAGCGGTTTACCGAGGAGGGCCTGGACTTCTCCGCGGGGGGAACCGTGAACGGCATGCCGGTGTCCCAGTCCTACATCAACCACATGGGTACCTGGTCCTACACCATCAAGTGCCCCGTCGAGCGGGACGGGCGGACCATCGGGACGCTTTACGCCGAGTATGTCTACGACGCCGTGGACAGAGCCCTGCCCGGCGGATTTTACAACAAGCAGGCCTCCCTGTATATCATGGACGCGGAGAGCCGGCGGTTTGTCCTCAAGCCCAAGGGGATGGGGCAGCGGAACGCGGGGCACCTGAACCTGGCCGACTTCTACCGGGCCAACAGCATTCAGGACGCGGCCATCCAGGCGGAGGTGGAGGACTGTCTGGAGCAGGGGGAGAACATCCTCTTTTACCACGACATCCGGGGCAGGAACGCCCTCAACTATATGTGGCCGGTGAACGGCGGAACCGTCTTTCTGGTGGGCTACGTGCCCGTGGAGGCCATCCAGCAGGAGGGCCGGGCCGTCAACCAGAACATTTTTATCGTGGTGGCCGCGATGCTGATCGCCTTTCTGCTGTGCGTCCTCTTCTACTACCTCAGCTGGCGGCAGCAGAATAAGCTGCACAGGGAGCAGGAGGAGGAGCGCAGGCTCCACAGCCAGCAGCTGTCCGAGGCCCTCCGGGCCGCCCAGATTGCCAGCGAGTCCAAGACCACCTTCCTCTCCAACATGTCCCACGACATCCGCACCCCCATGAACGCGGTGCTGGGCTTTACCACCCTTCTGGCCACCGACGCGGAGAACCCCGCCAAGGTGCGGGCCTATACGAAGAAGATCGTGGCCTCCGGCCAGCATCTGCTCAGCCTGATCAACGACATCCTGGACGTCTCCAAGATCGAGAGCGGGAAGGTGGTGCTCAACCTGGAGGAGTTTGCCCTCAACGACGTGGTCTCCTCCGTGGAGGCGATCATCCAGCCCATGGCGAAGGCAAAGGGGCAGGCGTTCCATCTGGAGGTGACGGGGGTCCGCCACGAGTACCTGGTGGGGGACGAGACCCGGATCAACCAGATTTTGATCAACCTCCTCTCCAACGCTGTGAAGTACACGCCGGAGGGGGGCAGCATCTGGCTGCGCATCATCGGCCTCAAGCAGCGCTCCAGCCAGTATGAGCACATCCGCATCGAGGTGGAGGACAACGGCTACGGCATGACGCCGGAGTACCTGGAGATCATCTTCGACGCCTTCACCCGGGCGGAGAACAGCACCACCAACAAGGTCCAGGGCACTGGTCTGGGCATGGCCATCACCAAGAGCATTGTGGAGCTCATGGGCGGGACCATCAAGGTTTCCAGCGAGGTGAACCGGGGCTCCCTGTTCCAGGTGGATTTGGAGCTGCGCGTCCAGGAGGCCCAGGCGGACCGGCAGTTCTGGGAGCAGCGGGGCATCTCCTGCGTCCTGCTGGTGGACGGGGACCCGGAGAGCCGGGAGAACATCCTGGCCCTCACGGAGGACACCGGCATCCGGCTTATGGCCGTCTCCGGCTCGGAGGAGGCCGCTGCCTGGATGGGCGGCGGCGGGGACTGCCAGCTGGCCCTGCTGGACTGGGAGAGCTGCGGCCTTCCGGCTGCCCTGGCGCTGCGGGAGCTGCTGCCGGAGAACGTCCCCATGGTGCTCCTGGCGGAGCTGGACGGGGAGGGGGTGGAGGAGGCCCTGGGGCGGCTGAGTCCCGCGGCCGTCCTTACAAAGCCTTTCTTTGTCTCCGCCTTCCGGGAGAAGGCGTCGGAGCTGTGGGCGGAGCCCGGTGAGGTCCTCCTTCCGGAGGCAGGGGCGCCCGCCGACCTGCGGGGCCTGCGCTTCCTGGCCGCCGAGGACAACGCCATCAACGCGGAAATCCTCGCGGAGCTGCTGGAGATCGAGGGGGCCTCCTGTGAGATTGTGGAGAATGGCCGCCTGGCGCTGGAGCGCTTCCAGCGGGCGGCGGAGGGGGAGTTTGACGCCATTTTGATGGACGTCCAGATGCCGGTGATGAATGGCCACGAGGCCTCCCGGGCCATCCGCGCTCTGGAGAGGGCGGACGCGGCCTCTATCCCCATCATCGCCATGACGGCCAACGCCTTTGCCGAGGACGAAAAGGCGGCGCTGGACGCCGGCATGAGCGCCCATGTGGCCAAGCCCCTGGATATGGAGCTTTTGAGGAGAGTGATCAGACAATGCACCATGAAGGAACGGTCATAGGCGGACGCGGGCGGAGAGACCGCTGGCGGCGGGCGGCCGCCGGTCTGGCGGCGCTGGCGGTGCTGGCCCTGGCCGCCTGCGGGAAGCACGAGGATCCCACCAACCTGCTCCCCCGTGAGAAGAAGGAGGAGCGGGTGGTGAACCTGTTCAGCCCCATGGAGAAGATGGACCCCGAGGCGGAAAATGTGGCCCGGACCGCCTCGGATCTGACGGTCATGATGGCGGAGGAGCAGCTGGGCGTGACCATGGTATACAGGACCTACACGGCGGAGGACTACCAGGACAAAACCTACGACGATGTTACCTTGGACCGGGTCCGCAGCAATATGGACGATCTGTACCTGCTCAACCCGGACACCCTCATGGCGCTGGGCGCCGAGGGCGCGCTGATGGATCTGTCAGAGCTGGAGAGCGTGCAGAACCTGCGGGAGATCGTCCTCGCCGCCAACACGGTGGACGGGAAGCTGGTGGCCATCCCCCAGGAGGTGGTGGCCTACGGGCTGTTCGTCAACAAGGACCTGTTCGACCAGTACCAGCTGGAGCTGCCGGAGACGCCGGAGGAGTTTTTGGAGTGCTGCCGGGTGTTCAAGGAGAATGGGATTGAGACCCCGGTAGGGGCCAACCGCTGGTGGCTGGAGACCTTCGTCTTTGCCCAGGCCTACGCGGACCTGTACAACGGCGGAAATGTGGAGGCGGAGATCGCCGCCCTCAACAGCGGGGAGGCCAGGTACAGCGACTATATGCGCCCCGGCTTCCAGTTCCTCCAGGAGCTCATCGACCGGGGGTATATTGACGCGGAAAAGGCCCTTGTCAGCGAGGCCATCGAGGCGGAGGGGCCGGACTTTCTGGCGGGGAAGACCCCCATCGTCATGGCCTACTGGGGCGCGGCCAACACGGAGACCGCCTACGGGAAGACGGATTTTACGATGCAGGTCATCGGCTTCCCCAGCAGCCGGGGCCGGATGCCGGTGGTGTCCACAACCGGCTTCGGCATCGGCGCCAGGGCGGAGCACAGGGAGGACGCGCTACGGGCGCTGGAGGTGATGACCTCCGACGAGGCGCTTCAGCTCTACGCGGAGACCAACCGGGTCATCTCCCCCTCCAAAAATGTGAAGGTGGACTGTGTTCCCGCCTTGCAGCCCCTCAGCGACCGGATTGAGGAGGGGGTCTATGTCCTGGGCTCCAACGCGGGCATGCGGGTGGAGCAATGGGGCAACACCTGCCTGATCGTCCGGGAGCTGCTGGGCGGCGCTTCTGTGGACGAGTGCATGGCCGCTTTCGACGAGCTCCAGGCCGCGGCTCTGAAATAGGGAGCGGACGGGGATATAAAGAGACGCTTTTGCGCACGGTAAACGCGCAAAAGCGTCTCCTTTTGTTGCTTTACAGGCTTCGCAGCAGCCGCCCCAGGGGACCTGGACGGGGGGCTTCCGCCTCCGCCAGGAAGTCCTCCAGGCCCACGGCCTGGAAGCCAGCGTCTGTGAGCACCCAGGTTTCCCGGAAGCCGCACTCCATGGCCAGCCGGGCCGCCTGGGGAAAGGCGAAGAGGAGGGCGGCGGGGCTGTGGCAGTCGCTGGAGATGCACACCCGCCCGCCCCGCTCCCGGATGGCCCGGAGCAGGAAGGGGGCGGGGTAGGGGAGGGGCCGGTACCCACGGGCCACGGCCCCGGTGTTGATCTCGAAGATCACGTCGCGGGCCAGGACGGCCTCCAGGGCCTCCAGGGCCGCCCGGATGTAGCGGGGGTCCTCCTCGTCGAAGAACCGCCCGTCCCGGTTGAGCTTGGTCACCAGGTCGAAGTGGCCCGCAATCTGGCACCCGGTCCGCTCCGCAACCTGCCCCGCCCGGTCAAAGTAGGCCAGGGCCAGGGCCAGGCCGTCGCCGCCGAAGTGGCCGTCGATGGCCTCCGCCAGCTCCTCGGCGGTGTTGTCCACGGAGAGGAACGCGCCGTCCCGCTCCACGGTGTGGACGGAGCCGATGAGGTAGTCGTAGTCCCACCGGGGCGGCGGCGAGTCGTAGTCCTGCTCCAGGCCCAGAAAGACGCCCAGCCGCCCCTGGAAGCGCCGGCGCAGACGGAGGACCTCCGCGCGGTAGGCGGCCTCCTCCTCCGCCGCCATGGTCCAGCCGTCCGGGTCCCGGCCGGGAGGGAGGGGGCTGTGCTCGGAGAAGCCCAGGGAGGCGCACCCCGCCGCCAGTGCCCGGCGGGCCATCCGCTCCGGCGTGCCCGCCCCGTCGCCGAAGACGGTGTGGGTGTGGAGATTCTGGAGGATCATGGGGTCATCTTCTCCTGTTTCACCTTGTGGTCGATGACGTGGCGGGAGGCAAGCTCGGCGCGTATGTCCTCCACGGAGATGCCCATCTCCACCATCAGCACCATCACATGGTACATGAGGTCCGCGATCTCATAGACTGTCTCCGCCCGGTCCCCGGCCTTGCCGCCGATGATGACCTCGGTGCACTCCTCGCCCACCTTTTTAAGCATCTTGTCGACGCCCTTCTGGAAGAGGTAGGTGGTGTAGGAGCCCGCGGGCAGGTCTCGTTTCCGGCCCTGGAGCAGCCGGTACAGGCTCTCCACAGAGAAGGGCTCTCCCCGGTCCCCCTCGAAAACCCGCTGGTTGAAGCAGGAATCCGTCCCCAGATGGCAGGCGGGGCCCTCCTTGTCCACCCGGACGACCAGGGCGTCCCGGTCGCAGTCGGCGGTGATGTCCACGATGTGCTGGACATTTCCGCTGGTCTCCCCCTTCCGCCACAGCTCCCGGCGGGACCGGGACCAGAAGCAGGTCCGGCCCTCCTCCATGGAGACAGCCAGGCTCTCCCGGTTCATATAGGCCAGGGTCAGCACCTTTTGGGTAGAGGCATCCACCACGATGGCGGGGATCAGGCCGTGGCTGTCGTATTTCAGCTCGTCGATGTTCAGCATGGGTGTCCTCCTGATGACGATAATCGCACGTTTTTGACTACAAAACGTGCCCAATAGAAATGTAGCTTGGAGACAAAAACCGCTGCCGTTCCGGTATTTCTGCCAGGCAGCGGCATGGTGCTCCTCGCTGGGCAAGCGCATTAGGATGTAAACGAGCAGGTTATGCTGCCCTGCTGGAGAATATGCGCCTCGGCCAGCCGGATAAAGCGGCGCTTCACCGGCGGGAAGGGCAGGTCGATTTCGCTGTCCAGCGCGTATACCGTGAAGCGGTACATGTGCCGCTTTCCCTGCGGGGGCTTGGGGCCGGCGTAGCGGAAGAGGCCGTAGCCCAGGCCCTGCCGGCCCAGGCCGGGGACCAACCGGCCGGCGGGGATGGCGCCGGGGATCTCCGGCCCGGCGGGGATGTTCCAGATCAGCCAGTGGGTGAAATTCTTGAAGAGGGGGTGGGAGAGGTCCTCCAGGGTGATGGCCAGGGTTTTCGCCGCCGGCGACAGGTTCCGGATGGAAAACGGGGGAGAGCGGTCCTCCCCCCGCCCGGTGTGGACGGCGGGAAACGTCCCGCCGTCCCGCATGCCGGCGCATGTAAAGCGCAGTATGTCCATGCTGGTATGCCTCCTTTTTGTCCCGCCGGTCACAGCCGCATATTGATGCCGTCCGCCGCCAGATCCCGCTTCAGATCCGGGATGGACACCTCGCCGAAGTGGAAGATGGAGGCCGCCAGGCCCGCGTCCACCTTGGGCAGGGCGTGGAAGAGCTGCTTGAAGTGGTCCGCGCACCCGGCGCCGCCGGAGGCGATCACCGGCACATCCACCGCGCCGCACACCGCCGCCAGCATCTCCAGGTCGAAGCCCTGCTTCACCCCGTCGGTGTCGATGCTGTTGAGAACGATCTCCCCGGCGCCGTTGGCGGCGCAGGATTTGATCCACTGGACGGCGTCCAGGCCCGTGTCCACCCGGCCGCCCTTGGCGAACACCCGAAAGCGCCCGTCCACGCGCTTGGCATCTACGCTGAGGACCACGCACTGGTCGCCGTATTTCTTCGCCGCCGCCGGGATGAGGCCGGGGTCCCGGAGGGCCCCGGAGTTGACGCTGACCTTGTCCGCACCGCATTTCAGCACCCGGTCGAAGTCCTCCACCGTGTTGATGCCGCCCCCCACGGTGAGAGGGATGAAGACGGTGGAGGCCACCTCCCGGAGAATGCCGGTAAACAGGGCCCGGCCCTCGGCGGAGGCGGTGATGTCGTAAAATACCAGCTCGTCCGCGCCGCAGCCGGAGTAGAAGGACGCCAGCTTTACCGGGGAGCTCACGTCCGCCAGGCCCAGGAAGTTGACCCCCTTGACCACCCGGCCGTCCTTCACGTCCAGGCAGGGGATGATGCGCTTGGTGATCACTGGGGGCCTCCTTCCTCCACGGCCTGGGCCAGATCCACCGCCCCGGCGTACCAGGCCTTGCCCACGATGGCGGCGTAGAGCCCCTGGTCCCGGAGGGCGCGCAGATCGGCGTTGGAGGACACTCCGCCGGAGGCGGTGATGGCGCAGGAGACCGTTTTCTGCAGGGCCTCCAGCCGGTCAAAGGCGGGGCCGGCGAGGACACCGTCGGTGTCGATGTCGGTGAAAATGATGTGCCGGACGCCCAGGTCCTCCATCTGCCGGGCGAAGGCCAGGTAGTCCACTCCGGCGTTCTCCTCCCAGCCGGCGGTGCGGACCAGGCCGTCCTTGGCGTCGACGCCCACGGCGATGCGCTCCGGGCCCCAGGCGGCCAGGGCCTCGCGGACGAAGTCCGGCCGGCTGACGGCGGCGGAGCCGATGACCGCCCGCCAGACGCCCAGGGCGAAGACCGCCTCCAGGTCCGCCGCGGACCGGATGCCGCCCCCCAGCTCGATCCGCAGCCCGGCGGACGCCGCCGCCCTGACGATGGCGCTGTTTTTCCGGATGCCGTCCCGTGCCCCGTCCAGATCCACCATGTGGAGGTACCGGGCCCCGGCGGCGCAGAAGGTTCTGGCGGTCTCCAGGGGGTCGTCCGCTACCTGGTGGACGGTGGAGAAGTCGCCCCTGCGGAGACGGACCGCTTTGCCGTCCTTCAGGTCAATTGCGGGAAAAATAAGCATGGTTCGCCCTCCTTACAGCTCACAGAAGGCCCGCAGGATGTGCAGGCCAGCGTCTCCGCTCTTCTCCGGGTGGAACTGTACGCCATATACGTTCTCCCGGGCTGCCGCCGCCGTCAGCTCCGCCCCGTACTCCGCCGAGGCGATGACGTGCGGTTCGCACTCCGCGGCGCAGAAGGAGTGGACGAAGTACACACACGCCCCCTCCCGGATGTGCCGGAACAGCGGGCTCACCGGCTGTCCGGCGGGGAAGCGGAGGGCGTTCCAGCCGATGTGGGGCGTCTTGTACGCCGCCGGAATGTAGTCCCGGATAGGGCGCACGGATCCGGGGATCAGGCCCAGGCCCTGGTGGCGGCCGTACTCCAGGCTGTAGTCGAACAGCAGCTGCATCCCCAGGCAGATGCCCAGCAGGGGCTTCCCGGAGGCGGTCTCCTCCCGGACCAGCTGGTCCAGGCGGTTCCGGCGCAGCAGCGCCGCCGCGTCGCCGAAGGCCCCCACGCCGGGGAGGACCAGCTTGTCCGCGCCGCGGATAACGGCCGGGTCGCCGGTGACAACAGTGTCCGCGCCGATGGCGGCGAAGGAGCTTTTCAGCGAGAACAGGTTGCCCACGCCGTAGTCGATGATGGCGATCACCTACAGCACCCCCTTGGTGGAGGGAATTTCCTGGGAAAACCGGGGGTCGACGGCCGCCGCTGCCCCCAGGGAGCGGGCCAGGCTCTTGAAGGCCCCCTCAATGATGTGGTGGCTGTTGTTCCCCGCCAGCTGGCGGATGTGGAGGGTCATGTCCCCCCGGCGGGCCAGGGCGATGAAGAATTCCTCCGCCAGCTCCGTGTCGAAAGTGCCCACCTTCTGGGCGGGGATGCGGAGCTCGCAGCACAGCATCCCCCGGCCGCTGAGGTCCACGGCGGTGAGGATCAGGGCCTCGTCCATGGGCAGCAGCGCAGAGCCGTAGCGCGCCACGCCCCGCTTGTCCCCCAGAGCCTGGGCGAAGGCGTCCCCCAGGCAGATACCCACGTCCTCCACCGTGTGGTGGTCGTCCACGCAGGTGTCGCCCTGGCATGTGATCTCCAGGTCAAAGCGTCCGTGGCGGGCGAAGAGGGTCAGCATGTGGTCCAGAAAGCCGCAGCCGGTGCTGACCCGGCTTTCCCCCGTGCCGTCCAGCTCCAGCCGGAGCCGGACGTCCGTCTCCGCCGTCCGGCGGGCGATCTCAGCTGTCCGCATGGGCCGCCTCCTTTACAATCTCCCGGACCTTCTCCAAAAACACGTCCATCTGTCCGCGGGAGCCGATGGTGACCCGGCACCAGTCGGCGATTTCCGCCTTGTCCCAGTGCCGCACCAGCACGCCCCGGGCCTTCAGCTCCCGGTAGAGCCGCCTGCCCTCCACCTGGGGACAGCGGGTAAAGATGAAGTTGGCCAGGCTGGGCAGGGTCTCGAAGCCCAGCGCGTCCAGCGCCGCCGCCGTATAGGCCCGGTTCTCCTGGATGAGGCGGCTGTTGGCGGCGTAGTAGCCGTGGCTGTCAATGGTGGCGATGGCGGCGGCCATGGTCAGGCGGTTGATGTTGTAGGAGTTGGTGGAGTAGCGGATCCTGTCCAGGTCCCTGATCAGCGCCGGGCTGCCCACGGCGAAGCCCAGCCGGCCCCCCGCCAGGGAGCGGAACTTGGAGAAGGTCTGGCACACCAGCAGGTTCTCGTACTTCTTTGTCAGAGGCAGGCAGCTCTCCCCGCCGAAGTCGATGTAGGCCTCGTCGATGAGGACCACGTGGTCCGGGTTGCTCTCTGCGATGCGTGCGATGTCCGCCGCGCCGATGGCCCGGCCGGTGGGGGCGTTGGGATTGGCGATGACCACGTTCTTCCCGATGCCGCAGTAATCCGCCGGCTCCAGCCGGAAGCCCTCCCGCAGGGGGACCTCCCGGGCGGGCAGGCCGTACAGGCTGGCGTATACGGGGTAAAAGCCGTAGCTGACGGCGGGGTAGGCCACGGGCCTGTCCCGGTCGCAGAAGGCCATGAAGAAGAAGTTCAGCAGTTCGTCGGAGCCGTTGGCCAGAAAGACGTTCTCCACCCCCACGCCGTAGAAGTCCGCCAGCTTCTCCCGCAGGGCCCTGCCCTCCGGGTCGGGGTAGAGGTTGAGCCGGTCAATTTCCGCCGCGTTCAGCGCTTCCCGCACCGCCGGGGCGGGGGGAAAGGGGGATTCGTTGGTGTTGAGCTTGATATACTGCATGTCCTGGGGCTGCTCCCCGGGTACATAGGCCTCCAGGGCCTGAAACCGCGCGCTTAAAAATCTGCTCATAGAAACTCCTAAAGTGGCGGGCAAAAGGGCGTTTTGCCCGGATGTGTGTCGGCTATATGATCCGGTTTTCTCCCGGCAGCGGGAAAAGGGCCGCCTACCGGCCGCCCTGCCCACGGGCCAGGGCGCTGCGGGCGTGGCCCTCCAGGCCCTCCTGCCGGGCGAAGGCAGCGATGCTGCCGGCGGCGTCCCGGAGGGCCTGGGGAGTGTAGTAGAGGAACTGGGACTTCTTCACGAAGTCGTCCACCCCCAGGGGGCTGGCGAAGCGGGCGGAGCCGCCGGTGGGCAGGGTGTGGTTGGGCCCCGCCAGATAGTCCCCCAGGGCCTCCGGGCAGTGGCGGCCCAGGAAGACGGACCCGGCGTTTTCCACCTGGTCCAGGTAGTCGAAGGGACTGTCCACGCACAGCTCCAGGTGCTCCGGGGCCAGCTGGTTGGCGATGGCGACGGCCTCGGGGATGCTCCCGGTAAGGATGATCTTCCCGTTGGCCTCCAGGGAGGCCCGGGCGATCTCCTGCCGGGGCAGGTCCGCCAGCTGGCGCTCCAGCTCCTCCGCCACGGCCTGGGCCAGGGCGGGGGCGTCGGTGATGAGCACGGCGCTGGCGTTTTTGTCGTGTTCCGCCTGGCTGAGCAGGTCGGCGGCCACCCAGCGGGGGTCGCTGCCGCCGTCGGCCACTACCAGGATCTCGCTGGGGCCGGCGATCATGTCGATGCCCACCTGACCGAAGACCTGCCGCTTGGCCTCGGCCACGAAGACGCTGCCGGGGCCCGTGATCTTGTCCACGCGGGGCACCGTCTCCGTCCCCCAGGCCAGGGCCGCCACGGCCTGGGCCCCGCCGCAGCGGAAGACCCGGTCCACCCCGGCGATGCGGGCGGCGGCTAGAATGACGGGATTCACATCCCCGCCGCAGGTGGGGGGCGAGACCATGACAATTTCCCGGCACCCGGCGATTTTGGCGGGGATGGCGTTCATCAGCACCGTGGAGGGGTAGGCGGCGGTGCCGCCGGGGATGTAGAGCCCCACGCGGGCGATGGGGGTGAGCTTCTGGCCCAGCACCACGCCGGGCCGCTCCGCGGCCACGAGGCTGGCGCGCATCTGGCGGCGGTGGAAGTCCCGGATGTTCTCCGCCGCCTCCTCCAGCACCGCCCGCAGCGCCCCGTCCAGGTCCGCCAGGGCCCGGTCCAGCCGGTCCGGGGGAACCTCCAGATCTTCCACCTGGGCGTGGTCCAGCTCCAGGGCGTACCGGCGCAGGGCCCGGTCCCCCTCCCGCCGCACGGTCTCGATGATGGCGGAGACGGCGGCGGACACGTCCCGGCGCTCCTCTGTCCGGGCCAGGATCTCCTCCGGGGGCGTCCGTCCCGCGTCCATAATCCGAATCATAGGCATGCTCCTCTCTGCTATGCCTGCTCCTCCAGCCGGCGGCACAGCCGGTCGATGGACAGGTGCTTGAATGTATAGCCCACCCGGTTGGCGATGAGCCGGGCGGAGATGGGCACAATGGTCTCCCTGGGCTCCAGGCCGTTCTCCAGCAGGGTCTTGCCGGTCTCTACGATGTCCACAATCACGTCGCTGAGGCCAAGAATGGGGGCGATCTCAATGGAGCCGTTGAGGCGGATGATGTCGATGTCCCGGCTCAGGGAGGCGTAGTACCCGGCGGCGATGCGGGGGAACTTGGTGGCCACCCGGAGCACCCGGTCGGGCCGGTCCCGGAAGTCCCGGGGGGCGGCCACGCACATCCGGCAGTGCCCCAGCCCCAGGTCTGCCAGCTCGTAGACCTGGGGGCCGTACTCCAACAGGATGTCCTTCCCGGCCACCCCCACGTCGGCGGCCCCCCGCTCCACGTAGATGGCCACATCCGAGGGTTTTACCCAGAAGTAGCGGACGCCGGCGGCGGGATTCTCAAAAATCAGCTTCCGGTTCTCCTCCTCAATGGCGGGGCAGGGGTACCCGGCGGCCTTGAAGCGCCGGTAGACCTTCTCCCCCAGCCGGCCCTTGGGCAGGGCGATATTCAGCATGTCCATGACCGGCCGCCTCCTTCCCCGAAGCGCAGGGTCTCCCTGCAGCGCAGGCCCGGCGGGGCGCTGCGCCCCAGGCGCACGCTCCGGCCCTCCTCCCGCAGCTCGCCGGCCAGCCGGGACACGGCGGCGGGGTCGTCGCCGGGGCTGTAGAGCAGCAGCACGTCCACGTCGTATCCGTCCTCCTCCTCCAGCCGCTCCAGCTGGTCCAGGTACACCGCGAAGCCCACGGCCCCGCCGGTCTTGCCCATACGGCGCAAGAGGTTGTCGTACCGCCCGCCGGCCAGCACGCCGCTGGCAAGCCCCGGCAGGCAGCCCCGGAAGATGACGCCGTTGTAGTAGCGCATGTCGTTGACAATGGAGAAGTCCAGCCGGAGCCGCTCCGCCGGCGCCCGGCGCTCCAGAAGGGCGCATAGCCGGCCCAGCTCCGCCTGGGCCTCCCCGGCGGCGCTCCCCGCCAGCCGGGAGAGCTGGGGCAGGACCTCCCCGGGGGTTCCGTGGAGCTGGGCGAGGCGGCACAGCCGCTCCGCCTGGGCGGGGTCCGCCCCGGCCTGGGCGCAAAGGGCGCGGAGGGCGGCGGTGTTCTTCCGCCCCAGCTCCTCCAGTGCGCCGGGCCGCGCGCTCTCCGGCAGACCCTCCAGCAGGGCGGAGACCACCCCCGCGTGGCCCAGCTCCAGCAGATAGCTGCCGTTGAGCAGGGCCAGACTCTCTGCCGCCAGCTCCAGCACCTCGGCCACGTCCAGAAGATCCAGGCTGCCGATGCACTCCAGCCCCGCCTGGGGAATCTCCCGGTAGCCGGCGGCGGCGGGGGAGGTGCGGTAGACGTTCTCCTGGTAGTAGACCTTCTGGGTGGTCCCGCCGCCGGGGGCGCTGCGGACGATGGAGAGGGTCACGTCCGGCTTGAGGGCCATGAGGCGGCCGTCGGTGTCGGTGAAGGTCAGGATATGCTCGCTGACCAGAAAGCTCTTGTTGCGGGCGTACAGGTCGTAGGGCTCAAAGCGGCTCATGCGGTAGGGCAGATAGCCCCGGCGGCGGTACAGCGCCCGCAGGCGCAGCCCGGCCCGCTCCTCCGGGCGCAGGGTTTGCAGATCCAGCATAGACACGTCCTTTCCCTCTATTGCTTCGCAGCGGCCTGCTCCAGCCGCTCCAGTACCGTGCCGTAGCCCCCCGCGCCGTAAGTGCAGCAGCGGTTGACCCGGCTGATGGTGGCGCTGCTGGCCCCGGTGGCCCCGGCGATGCGGCTGTAGACCAGTCCCTCCCGCAGCAGCTTGGCCACCAGGACCCGCTGGGAGCAGTCCTGAATCTCCCGGCCGGTCATCAGATCCTCCAGAAACGCCCGGCACTCCTCCTCCGTCCGCAGCGCCAGAATGGCCTGGACCAGCAGGGCGGAACCTTCGTTGTGAAACACGTCCATGGGGCGGCCTCCTTCTGTGTGCTTTTATACTTTAGCATGATAGCACGATGCCCTTGAAAAGTCAACCGGCGGCAGGCGGGCACAGTGCCGGTATTTTCCGCGGGAGACGGGCATTTTCCCGGCAAAATTCACAAAATGAGGGAAATATGTCTGGTCAAAAAGAAAAATTTTTTTGTTTTTCCGTCAGATTTAACAGAAGTTGTGGACAAACTGGTGATTTTTCATGTATAATAAAGCAAACGGGAGGCGCCCCTTATGGCCTCCCGCTGCCCGTCAGCCCGGGCAGGTTAGCTGAGAGGAGGGGAGATGTCAATGCAAAACCACACGAGCAATATCTATAAACATTCCATGAAGCTGGAACGCCGGACGGCATCACTCTATGTCCAGAATACGGGCTGTCAACAGTGCTCTCCCGGATATGGCTGGGGCCCAGGCGTGCGCAGCCACTTCCTGCTCCACCACGTGGTGGGGGGGCGGGGTGTGTTCACATGCCGGGGCCATCGCTATGAGCTGGTCGCGGGGGACACCTTTCTGATCTACCCGAATACTACCATCCACTACTGCGCCGACGGGGAGTCGCCCTGGGAGTACGTGTGGGTGGGCTTCAGCGGCCTGGACGCCGGGGGGTACGTGGGACAGACGGACTTCACGCCGGAGGAGCCGGTGCTCCGGGGCGGGGAGGAGGGGGAGCTGCGCGCGCTGATGGAGGCGGTGTACCAGAGCTGCGGCACCGCCCCCTGGGAGAGCCTGGAGATGACGGCGCGGCTGTACAGCCTGCTGTCCTATCTGGTGCGCACCGCCCGGCGGAAGACGGCGCTGAAGGGGGAGACCCCGGACTGCGCCCAGCTGGCGGCGGAGTACATGATCCACCACTACGAGGAGCCCATCACCGTGGAGGGCTTGGCGGCTTACGCCTCCGTCAGCCACTCCAGCCTCTACCGCCGGTTTGTCAAGCGCTTCCAGATCTCGCCCAAGCGCTTTCTGCTGGAGTACCGTATTGAGCGGGCCTGCGCTCTGCTGGAGAGCACCGGCTGCTCCATCCAGGAGATCTCCAATTCGGTGGGCTTTGAGGACCCCTTCTATTTCTCCAGGGCCTTCAAGGACGTCAAGGGCGTCTCCCCCCGGCAGTACGCCGCCCGGTGCCGCGCCGCCGGGGAGAAGGGCGGAGATGCGGGGGGCGGCGGGGCCGCTGACTAAAAGTGAGCAAAATCTGCTTAAAAAATCTATGTTCAAACGCAGGAAGAGGTTTTATAATAAATCAGTTTAATCGTTGATACCGCATTCTTTTTCTGGAGGCAGCTATGAAGTATACATTTTCCCCCGCGACTGATTTTGAAAAGCTGGCGGCGGCGATTGCCGGCCTGTACGGTTCCGCCGCCGGACGGCAGATTCCCCGGTATCAGGCCCTGCTCCAGGGGCTGGAGGAGCACTTTGGGCCCTATGAGCGGGCGGCGGTGTTCTCCGCCCCCGGCCGCTCGGAGATCGGGGGCAACCACACTGACCACCAGCACGGCCGGGTCCTGGCCGGCAGCATCAACCTGGACGTGATTGCCGCCGTGGCCCCCAACGGCGAGGACGTCATCCGCATCCAGAGCGAGGGCTTCCCCCTGGATGTGATGGAGCTGGGGGATCTGGAGATGCACCCGGAGGAGCGCAACACCTCCCGGGCCATCCTCCGGGGCGCCGCCGCCTGGTTCGCCCGGCAGGGCTGCCGGCTGGAGGGCTTCAACGCGTACATCACCTCCAGCGTCTTCAAGGGCAGCGGCCTGAGCTCCAGCGCCGCCTACGAGGTGCTGCTGGGCAGCATCTTCAACAGCCTCTTTTTTGAGGACCGCTGCGACAGCGTCCAGCTGGCCCAGATCGGCCAGTACGCGGAGAACGTCTACTTCGGCAAGCCCAGCGGTCTGCTGGACCAGATGGGGGCCTCCGTGGGCGGCATGGTGACCATTGACTTCGCCGACAACGACCACCCGGTGGTGGAGAAGGTGGACTTCGACTTCGCCGCCGCCGGGCACGCCCTGTGCATCATCGACAGCGGCGCGGACCACGCGGACCTGACGGACGAGTACGCCGCCGTCCCCGCCGAGCTGGGGGCAGTCTGCGCCCACTTCGGCAAAAAGGTCCTGCGGGAGGTGGCGGAGGAGGACTTCTACGCCGCCCTGCCCCTGCTGCGGCAGAAGGCGGGGGACCGGGCCGTGCTGCGGGCGGTTCACATCTACGATGAGAACCGCCGGGTGGCCGGGCAGGTGGAGGCCCTGCGGCGAAACGACTTCGGTGCTTTTCTGGATTTGGTCCGGGCCTCCGGTCTCTCCAGCTGGCGCTATCTGCAGAACGTGGTCCCCGCCGGGTACAAGGCCCATCAGGAGGTGGCCGTGGCCCTGAGTCTGGCGGAGCGGCTGCTGGGCGGCCGGGGGGCCTGCCGGGTCCACGGCGGGGGCTTCGCGGGCACCATCCAGGCCTTCGTGCCCCTGGATATGCTGGAGGGCTTCAAGGCGGAGATGGAGCGGGTCCTGGGGGCCGGAATGTGCCATGTGCTGACCATCCGGCCGGTGGGCGGCGTGCGGCTGGTGTGAGCGCGCGCGGCGATTTGAAAAAGGGGGAATTCACAATGATTGACACCTGCATCTCCTATTACATAGCCGCCCTGGCGGACTACGGTGTCCGCACGGGACTGATCGAGGCGGCGGACCGCGCCTGGGCCGTCAACGGCCTGCTGCAGGCCATGGAGCTCCAGGAGTACCAGGAGCCGGAGCAGGTCCCCGACCTGCCCCTGGAGGAGATTCTTGCCGCCCTGGTGGAGTTCTCCGTCAAGCGGGGCGTCACGGAGGGGGACGTCACCAGCCGGGATCTCTTTGACACCAGGCTCATGGGGGTGCTCACCCCCCGGCCCAGCTGGGTGACGGAGCAGTTCGCCCGCCGGGCGGCGGAGGACCGGCGGGCCGCCACGGACTGGTACTACCGGTTCAGCCAGGATACGGACTACATCCGCCGCTACCGCATCGCCAAGGACGTGAAGTGGGTCACCCCCACAGCGTACGGCGATCTGGACATCACCATCAACCTCTCCAAGCCGGAGAAGGACCCCAAGGCCATTGCCGCCGCCAAGCTGGCCCCCCAGAGCGGCTACCCCAAGTGCCAGCTCTGCCGGGAGAACGAGGGCTACGCCGGCCGGATGAACCACCCCGCCCGGCAGAACCACCGGATCATCCCCGTCACCATCGACGGCAGCGGCTGGTTCTTTCAGTACTCCCCCTATGTCTACTACAACGAGCACTGCATTGTCTTCAACGGCCGCCATGTGCCCATGAAGATCGACCGCTCCGCTTTCCGCAAGCTGCTGGACTTTGTCATCCAGTTCCCCCACTACTTCGTGGGTTCCAACGCGGACCTGCCCATTGTGGGAGGCTCCATCCTCAGCCACGACCACTTCCAGGGGGGGCGCTATACCTTTGCCATGGAGCGGGCCCCGGTGGAGCGGACGGTGTGCTTCTCCGGCTTTGAGGACGTGGAGGCGGGCATCGTCAAGTGGCCCATGTCCGTGCTGCGCCTGCGGTGCGGGGACGACGGGCGGCTGGTGGAGCTGGCGGACCGGATCCTTGCCGCCTGGCGGGGCTACACCGACGAGGCCGCCTTCATCTTCGCCGAGACCGGCGGGGAGCCCCACAACACCATCACCCCCATCGCACGGATGCGGGAGGGGAAATATGAGCTGGATCTGGTGCTGCGCAACAACATCACCACGGAGGAGCACCCCATGGGCCTCTACCACCCCCACAGCGAGCTGCACCACATTAAGAAGGAGAATATCGGCCTCATCGAGGTCATGGGCCTCGCGGTGCTGCCCGCCCGGCTGAAGGGCGAGCTGGCCCGGCTGGGGGAGGTGCTGGCTGCCGGCGGGGACCCGTCGGCGGAGCCGGAGCTCCAGAAGCACGCCCCCTGGGCGGAGGAGCTGCGCCGGCGGCACACCTTCACCCGGGAGAACGTGGAGGAGATTCTGCGCCAGGAGGTTGGGCTGGTGTTCGCCCAGGTCCTGGAGCACGCCGGCGTGTTCAAGCGCACCGAGGAGGGGGCCGCCGCCTTCCTGCGCTTCGCGGCGTCCGTCTGACCGGTATAATAAATAGAGAGACCGCACCGCTGGATTGCTCCAGCGGTGCGGTTGTTGTTTTTGGGGGGGCGTTCAGCTGATGCCCAGATCTACCCACAGATCGGTATACAGGGCCAGGGTGTCCGCCGGCAGGTTCAGGTAGGGCTCGCAGCGCTCCAGCACCTCGGCGGGGGCGGCCATAATGGCATAGAGCTCCTGATCCAGAGCCTCGCCGTTCTGCTCCTGGTAGTAGGCGGGGTACTGCTCCAGGGCCTCCGCGTTGGGGGATGCGTACCAGATATAGTCCATGTTGGCCAGGCAGGACTCGGTCTCGCAGATGAAGTTGATCCAGGCCTCGGCCTCCTCCTTATGCTCCGCGTCCTTGAGCACGCACATGGCGTCCACGAACCAGTTGCTCCCCTCCTTGGGGACCACGAAGCGCAGGGCGGGGTTGTTGGCGTACATGGACAGGAAGTCCCCGGCGTAGTAGGTGCACACGGCGGTCTCGCCGGCCTCCATCTTGTCGTAGAGCTGGTCCATGAAGAAGCCCTGGTAGACCCCCGCCGCCTTGGCGTCGGCGATGAGCTGGCAGGCCTGGCGGATCTCCGCCTCGTCGGTGGTGTTCACCGAATAACCCAGGTACAGCAGGGCCGCGCCGATGGCGTCGCGGGGGTTGCCGATCATGCCCACCTGGCCGGCGTAGGCCTGGTCGAAGAGGGCGCCCCAGCTGTCGATGTCCCCACCCACCATGTCGGGGTTGTAGATGATGCCCAGCGTGCCCCAGGTATAGGGGACGGTGTACTTGTTCTCCGGGTCGTAGCTCAGATTTTTATACGCTTCTCCGATGAGGGAGAAGTTGGGAATATTGTCGTAGTTCAGCTCCGCCAGCATGCCCTCGGCGATCATCTGGCCGATCATGTAGTCGCTGGGGACGATCACGTCGTAGTCTGTGCCCCCCTGCTTGATGAGGGCGTACATGGTCTCGTTGCTCTCCGCCGTCTGGTAGTTGACCTGGATGCCGGTCTCCTGCTCAAAGCGGTCGATGAGTTCGGGGTCGATGTTCTCGCCCCAGCCGCACACGTTGACGGTCCGCTCGCCGCCTCCGCCGCTGTCTCCACAGCCGGTCAGACAGAGGGTCAGCACCATGGTGAGCGCCAACAGCATGGCAAACGTTTTTTTCAATGTTTTGTTCCTCCATAAATCAAAAAATCTATTGCACGGAGCGCGCCCTGCAGGGCGGCCGCCGTTACAACTTGCGCTGGTCCGCCAGCTGCTCCTGGCGGGCCTCCCGCACGTTGACCACCACCAGCAGCGCCAGAACGGTGATAAACAGCAGGGTGGAGACGGCGTTGATCTTGGGGCTGATACGCCGCTTGGTCATGCCGTAGACCACCATGGCCAGGGTAGAGGTGCCGGACCCCGCCGTGAAGTAGGAGATGACGAAGTCGTCCACGCTCATGGTGAAGGCGATCAGCGCGCCGGAGACGATGCCCGGCTTGATCTCCGGCAGCACCACCTTCCGGAAGGCCTGCAGCCACGTGCACCCCAGGTCCTGGGCCGCGTCCACCAGGTTTTTGTCCATCTGGCGCAGCTTGGGACTTACGTTGAGAATGACGTAGGGGATGTTGAAGGTGATGTGGGCGATGAGCAGGGTGCCGAAGCCCATGTGGAGCCGGACGGGGAGACGGACCAGGCCCTGAACGGCGTTGATCCACCGGGCGAAATCCGCCCAGCCGGCGAAGAAGGCCACAAACAGCAGACACAGGCTCACGCCGGTGACGATGTCCGCATTGGTCATGGGGATGCTGTTGACGGTCATCAGGGGCCGCCGCCAGCGCTTTTTCATGTGGAACAGGCCCACGGCGGCCATGGTCCCCGCTGCCGTGGCGATCACCGTGGCCAGCAGGGACACCAGCAGGGTGGTCCACAGCGCGCTGGTGATGGCCCGGTCCCGGACCAGCTCCTCGTACCAGCGCAGGGTAAAGCCCTGCCACACGGTGCGGCTGCTGGAGTCGTTGAAGGAGAAGACGATCAGCACGAAGATGGGCGCGTAGAGAAACAGGAAGATCAGCGCCATGAGAACGCGGTTGAAGCCGCGGCTTTTCCGGCTCATAGCATCACCGCCTGTTCCTCACCCTCGCCGAAGCGGTTCATCACCGCCATGCACACCACCACGATGACCATCATCACCAGCGCCACGGCGGAGCCCAGATAGGGGTTGTAGGAGGTTCCCACGAAGTACTGTTCAATGAGGTCCCCCAGCAGCAGCTCGTTGCTGCCTCCCAGCAGCTTGGAGATGGCGAAGGTGGACACCGACGGCACAAACACCATGGTCACCCCCGACAAGACCCCCGGCAGACTCAGAGGCAGGATTACCTTCCGGAACACGCCCAGGGAGTTGGCCCCCAGGTCCCTGGCGGCCTCCAGCAGGCTGCTGTCCAGCTTCTCGATGACCGAGTAGATGGGCAGGATCATAAAGGGCAGGTAGTTGTACACCATGCCCAGCACCACCGCCCCCTGGGTGTTGATCATGGGGAAATACTCCAGCTGAACGCCGAAGAGGCGGTTGATAAGGGAGAAAAGGCCGATGGCGGAAAAAAAGCGGTTCAAAAGCCCGGTGTTTTCCAGGATGGACATCCAGGAGTAGGTCCGGAGCAGGAAGTTCATCCACATGGGCAGCATCACCAGCATCATGGCTACGCGCTGGAACCGGGGGCCCTCCCGTGAGATCATGTAGGCCACCGGGTAGCCGATGAGCAGGCAGATGACGGTGGCGATGAGGGCCAGCTGGAAGGACCGGGTGAACACCACCGCGTACCCGCCTATCCGGGCGAAATTCTCCAGGGTGAAGCCGCCGGAGGCGGCGGTGAAGGCGTAGAGGACCACCATCACGATGGGGGCCACCACGAACAGGGCCATCCACCCCACATAGGGTACGGCGAACAGGGCGCGCTTATTCTTCATCTCCGCCCTCCCCGCCCAGGCTGGCGTCGTCCATCTCCTCGTACTCCTCGGAGTAGGAGGAGTAGTCCCCGAACAGGCCGGAGTACTGGCTCTTGTGCATGATGTGGATGTCGTCGGGGTTGAGCACGATACCGATGGTCTCCCCCTCTGGGTGGTAGTCGGTGGTCTGGATGAGCCACTTGAAGCCCTTGAAGTCCACAATGGTGTCGTAGTGGACCCCCTTGAAGGTGACGGAGGTGACGGTGCCCCGCAGCTGCCCGGCCTCCTTGGGCACGATGTCGATGTCCTCGGGCCGGATGACCACGTCCACCGGCTCCATGGGGGAGAAGCCTTTGTCCAGGCACTTGAATTTCCGGTTGAAAAACTCCACCACATAGTCCTCGTGCATCACGCCGTCGAGGATGTTGCTCTCGCCGATGAAGTCGGCCACAAAGGCGTTTTTGGGCTCGTTATACACGTCCTCGGGGGTGCCGATCTGCTGGATTTTCCCCTGGTCCATGACCACGATGGTGTCGCTCATGGCCAGAGCCTCCTCCTGGTCGTGGGTGACGTAGATGAAGGTGATGCCCAGCTGCTGCTGGATGCGCTTGAGCTCGTTCTGCATGTCCTTGCGCAGGCGCAGATCCAGGGCCCCCAGGGGCTCGTCCAGCAGCAGCACCTTGGGCCGGTTCACCAGGGCCCGGGCGATGGCCACCCGCTGCTGCTGGCCGCCGGAGAGCTCGTTGATGCGCCGCTGCTCGAAGCCCTTGAGGCTGACCACCTCCAGCATCTCCAGCACCCGGCGGCGGATCTCCGCCTCCGGGATTTTGACCTTCCTGCCGCCCTCCGTCTTGGGGATGCGCAGGCCGAAGGCCACGTTCTCAAAGACGTTCAGGTGGGGAAAGAGGGCGTAGCGCTGAAACACGGTGTTGACCTGCCGCAAATTTGGCGGAATATCATTCATCCTCACCCCGTCGAACAGGACTTCACCGGAGGTAGGCGTGATGAAGCCGCCAATGATGCGCAAGGTGGTGGTCTTGCCGCAGCCACTGGGTCCGAGCAGTGTGAGGAACTCACTGTCATTAAAATATAGATTGATGTGATCGAGAACCAGCTCGCCGTCAAACGCCATGCAGCAATCCGCAAGGCGAATCAACTCTTTGGACATGTATCCTCCCCCATTCCTTTTTCTGTTTGGATGCGCCCCGCCCATAGGGCGGGACATAGAAAAATCGCCCGCTCTTTCCAGGGATTTTATCCAAGGAAAAAGAGGCAAGCTAACTATATCTGGTTTGTGTCGAAATGTCAATGATAAACCCGCAGAAATTTGCGGTTTTTTTCGCTGACTGTCATGCAGAGCGGTGCATAAAGAGGCCGCCGGGGGAGCCGGCGGCCTCTCGCTCTATTCCACGCCGAACCGGAAGGGGTCGGCCATTCCCGCCCGGCCCCAGAGGGCCAGGCCGCGCCGGGTCAGGGCTCTGGCGTGGATGCGGTCGTGCCACAGAAACCGCCGCAGCACCTTCCGCAGGCTCCACAGCTCGTTGTAGCTGCCGCAGATAACCGGGTTGGCCAGGAAATCCGCCTGCTCCTCCAGCCGCCGGAAGCCCTCCTCCCGGCAGCGGAGGATGTCCGGGCCGTTGTCCGCCTCCACGCCGATCTCGCCGAAGTAGTAGCTGTTGACGTTCTTGGTGTGCCGGTACATCTCCTCCGCCGAGCGGGGGACGGGGCCGTAAAAGCTCTCCCGCGGGGGCCCCAGGGGCCGGTCCCGGTCCGGCACGCTCTCGCAGAGGGCCAGGAAGTCCGCCGCGCTGCGCAGGCACAGATCCCGCAGGGCCTCATATGCCGCCCGGTCCAGAGGGGGACGCTCAGCGTCAAACAGCACGTCGCTGTCCGCGTCCTCCACGTGCAGATCCCCCCGCTTCTCCTGGAGCACCCGGGAGCGGACCGTGAGGCCCGGCGGAGTTTTGCCGTCCCGCCAGCGCAGATAGGCGGCCAGCTCCCCCGGCCACTTCCCGGCGGCCTCCTCCGCCGACGCGCCCCGGACGTAGGCGCCGGGGTAGTTGGCGGCGTACAGCAGATACCCAGTCCCGTTGGTCTCCAGAACCGCGTCCACCAAAATCTCCATGGCGACATCTCCCTTTCTATTTTGCATGCCCCGGCAGGGCGGAAGCGCCGCCCTCCGGCAGGGTCTCCGTTCCCGCCAGGAAGTAGTCCTCGTCCTGAAACTCCGTCATGGTCTCCCAGTATCGCTTGGGCATGTTGCTCATCCGCAGCCGGGGGTTGCGGCGCTCCTTGATCTCGATGGTGTCGTAGAACCGCTTCCACAGCCGCCGGTACTGGGCCTCCTCCGCCGAGGGGGCGGCCATCCGGAAGGACTCCATGGGCACGATGGCCCACTGGCCGGGCCGGTGGACCAGGGCCTCCCGGTGGTTCCGGTCATAGAGCAGAAACACCTCGTTGTACATGCGGCTGCAGAAGTGCCCCCGCAGCAGGGGAAGCACCCGGTTCTTTGGCCGGATCTCCCCGGCCAGGGTGCCCTCGAACTCCGAAAAGCGCACGAAGCCCTTGAGCAGGTGGACCTCCCCGTCCAGGTGGCGCACCGCTCTGAGCAGAGGCAGCACCGCCTCGTCGCTGAGCTGGCGGAGCAGGGGCCTGCCGATGTCGTACAGGGCCCGGATGAACCGGTAGAGGAGGACCTCCCGGTCCGGGGCGCAGGTAAGAAAGCCCTTGACCGTCAGCTCCTTGGCGTAGGGGTCGATCTTCTCCAGGCTCACCAGCACCCGGCGGGCGTGGCGGGGATCGGCGCCCACCCACCGGGCGGGGAAGAGGGACTGGGCCAGGTGGGCCTCGTCCTGAAACTGGACGGGGTACTCCTTATACACATAGCTGTCAAACACGCAGCACAAAAAGCCCTCGAAGCTCCCGTCATAGCGGTAAATTGTCTCCTTCATCCTCCGATTCCTCCAGATGGTTTCGTTCCCGCCGCTTCCAGCGCAGACAGTCCCGGTCCAGCGCTGTGGCCCGCTCCAGCAGCTCCCGGCAGGGGAACTGCCCGCACAGCGTGCAGAAGTCCAGCCCCCGCCGGCGGGTGCAGTCCCAGATGAAGCAGTCCCTCGGGCTGTGGGCCTCCCGGCACCCGGGGCAGGTCCCCGCCCGCCGGTCGGGGCAGGCCCCGCAGAAGAAGCCGCGCCGCCCCATGGGGACAGCGGCGGGCAGCCGGGGGCCGTCCCCGGGCAGCGGCGTGCCGAGGCCCATCTCCCGCCGCCAGGCGGGGGCGGGGCCTATGTCGCCCCAGTACTCCTCCATCCTGGCGATGCGGGAGCCCCGCCAGAGGTAGAAGCTCACCGCCCGGAAGGCGTTTCCTTCGCTGTCCCAGACCCTGGCCACCGAGACGCCGCCGTCCTGGGACACCTGCTCCACCTGTCCCGCCCACTGTCCGGGGTAGTCGCAGTTGGCCCGCAGGTACTCCGGGAGCGTAAAGGCCTCCCCCGTGTTGGGCCAGAGGATCACGGCGTCCTCGGTGAAAAAGCCGGCCAGGGCCGCCCGGTCCTGGGCGGACACGGCCCGCCACAGCCGGTAAATGATCGTCCCATAGTCCATCTCCGCCCCTCACTTCCGGCACAGGCAGAAGGGGTGGCCGGCGGGGTCCAGCATGGTGACGAAGTCCTCGCCGCCAAACTGGGCCGGTGCGCGGACCGCGCCCAGGGACGCGGCCCGCTCCGCCGCCTCCGGGACGCTCTCCACCTGAAAATCAAAGTGCATCTGTTTCTGCTGCCGCCCCGGCTCCTCGGGCCACACCGGGGGTGCGTAGTCCTCCTCCTGGGCGAAGAGGAACACCACCCCGCCGGAGCTGCGCACTGCGGGGCAGCCGTACAGCACGCGCTGTTCCCAGCCCAGCAGCGCCCCGTAGAACCGCTGCAGCGCCGCCGCGTCGCCGCAGTCCACCATCACGTTGCCCAATACGATTTCTTCTTTCATTTGACGCCTCCCGCAAACTGCTGATATAGGGGCCTGTCCCCACCGGGGAACACCGGAACGGGTCCGCCGGCGTAGGGGTCGTACTGCGCCGGCTCGCAGCAGTACTCCGTCAGGCGGGCGATCTGCCCGTCCTCCGTCCACTCCGCCACCGACACGCCCTCGAACCCCACGGGCTCCTCCCCGCCCATCTGGTAGCGGAAAAACCAGGTGACCGCCGTCTGGTCCCCGGCGTGGAAAAACCGGTGGATGTCCCAGGCCAGCACACGCCCGCGGGTGAGCCACTCCCGGAACCAGTGGGCGATGGCCTCCCGGCCCCGGTACACCGGCCCCCAGCTCTCGGTATAGACCGCGTCCGGGGCGAACAGGTCCTCCAGACCGAAATCCTCCCGCCGCAGCCACATGTCCAGCCACAGGCGGAGGGCCTCCTCACGCTCTCTCACTGTGACGCACCTCCCATCCGGTCAAACAGGCTCAGCTGTTCCAGCTCCGCCCCCGGCAGAGCGGTCCGCTCGGCGGCGATCAGATTGCGCAGAATGCTGTCCTGCTGCAGCTTCAGGCCGTCCAGCACCCGGCCCTTGCAGGTGATGAAGTACTGGGCCCGCTTCATAACGACCCCCAGCTTCCGCAGGTCCTCGTGCTCCAGCTTCCGGGCCCGGCGGGCGTACAGGATCCGCTTGGCGGACACGGTGCCCACCCCCGGCACCCGCAGCAGCTCCTCCCGGCCGGCGGTGTTCACCTCCACGGGGAAAAACTCCAGGTGCTTGAGGGCCCAGCTGCACTTGGGGTCCACCAGGGGGTTGAAGTTGGGGTCGTTCTCGTCCAGCAGCTCCTCCGCCCGGAAGCCGTAGAACCGCAGCAGCCAGTCCGCCTGGTACAGACGGTGCTCCCGCAGAAGGGGCGGCTTGGTGTCCGGCGAGGGCAGCAGGGTGTTCTCCACCACCGGCACGTAGGCGGAGTAGAACACCCGCTTGAGCCGGTACCTGTCGTAGAGGGACTGGGTCAGGGAGAGGATGTGCCGGTCCGAGTCCGGCGTGGCCCCGATGATCATCTGGGTGCTCTGCCCCGCCGGGGCGAAGCGGGGGGCGTGGCGGTACTTCGCCAGCTCCTCCCGGTTCTCCTGGAGGGTACTTTTGATGAGGCCCATGGGGCGGAAAATGGCCTTCCGGGTCTTGTTGGGGGCCAGGGCGGCGAGGCCACGCTCCGAGGGCAGCTCAATGTTCACGCTCAGCCGGTCCGCCAGCAGGCCCAGCCGGGTCACCAGCTCCGGCGACGTGCCGGGGATCGCCTTGGCGTGGATATAGCCGTTGAAGCGGTGGCGGCGGCGCAGCAGGTCCAGGCAGCGGATCATCCGCTCCGTGGTGTAGTCCGGGCTGACCAGCACGCCGGAGGAGAGGAAGAGGCCCTCAATGTAGTTGCGCCGGTAAAACTGGATGGTCAGATCCGCCAGCTCCTCCGGGGTGAACACCGCCCGGCGGGTGTCGTTGGAGCAGCGGTTGACGCAGTATTTGCAGTCGTAGACGCAGCAGTTGGTCATCAGCACCTTCAGCAGCGTCACGCACCGCCCGTCCCCGGAGAAGGTGTGGCAGCACCCGGCCACCGAGGCGGAGGTGTTGCCGATCATCCCCCGCCGGCTGCCCCGCTGGGCCCCGCTGGAGGTACAGGCGGCATCGTACTTGGCCGCGTCGGTCAAAATGGTCAGCTTGTCCATCACATCCACAGGCGGTCATCCCCTCTCCTTAAAAACAAGTGTTCTGTCTGAAATTATAGAACGCATGACCTAGGATGTCAAGAAAAAATTGTACAAAACTTCAAAAACTCCTGACCCGGTTCCGCTGCCGGACCGGTATGCCGGGAAAACGGGCGAAAATGACCGGCGGCGCTGGTAGATTTCCGCCGGCAGATCGTATATCATATCCCCTGCAAACAGACAGAACAAAAGGAGGATGCGGCTGTGAGCTTAGGAGGCAATCTGTTCAATGCCCGGAAAGAGAGCGGGCTCTCCCAGGAGGAGACGGCGGGAAAGCTGGGGGTCAGCAGGCAGACGATTTCCAAGTGGGAGCTGAACGCGCTATTGGTGCTGAAGGACATGCTGGCGGCTGTCTGGAGGAGAAGAAAGACGGGCGCCCGGCGCGGGGACTGACGGGGGAGGCGTGCTTCCTCGCGGCGCACCGGTACGACTGAGAAAAGGGCGGGTGTGCTCCTGAGCTGTAAAATGGTGCGGGCGCATCAGATCGGGAGCGGGGATTTTCAAAAAACAGCGGAAAAACGGGGGAGGGAGGAACATTTGCCGGCGGTTTGCGTCTGTATAAGCAGAGGCATCACCGGAAGAAAAAGGAGGATGAAGAGATGAAGCGAATTGTGAGACAGCGGGCCGCCGGGCTGACGGCGCTGCTGCTGGCGCTGCTGGTGCTGAGCGGCTGCGGAGGCGGGAGCGACAAGAGCGAAAGCAGTGTGGCCCAGAATACCAACGGAAGCATGGCGGACATCCAGCCCATGGAGCCGGCGGCGGCGCCGGAGCTGGGGGGCGGATGGGACATGGTCGCCACGGACGAAGCGCCCAGGGACACCCCCCAGGCACTGCCCGGACAGGAGAAGATGATCTACACCGCCGAGCTGGAGATGGAGACCAGGGAGTTCGACGAGGCGGCGGCGGCCCTGGACAGGATTGTGGAGGACCTGGGCGGCTGGTATGAGAACCGCCAGCTGAACGAGGGGCGCAGGTACCGGAGCCTGTCGGGCATCGTCCGGGTCCCCGTAGAGCGGCTGGAGGAGCTGCTGGACCAGGCGGGGGAGGAGGCCCACGTGACGGGCCGCTATGAGAACCGGGAGGACGTCAGCGAGATCTACTACGACAGCGAGGCCCGGCTGACCACCCAGCGGACCAAGCTGGAGCGGCTGCAGACCCTGCTGGGGCAGGCGGAGAGCATGGAGGACATCATCGCCCTGGAGAGCGCCATCAGCGAGACGGAGCTGCTGATTGAATCCCTCACCGGCAGCCTGCGCCGCTATGACAGCCTAATCGCCTACTCCACGGTGACGGTGCACCTGCAGGAGGTCTACCGCCTGTCCGAGGACGAGGCAGTCCCCCAGACCTTCTGGCAGAGGGTCGGCAGCGCTCTGGGCGATGGATGGCAGCGGGGCGTGGAGCGGCTGGAGGACATGATCATCCTCGCGGCGGGGAACTGGCTGTCGCTGCTGCTGACGGCGGCGGTTGTCGCCGCAGCGGTGCTGGCCTTCCGCAGGCACCGGAAGAAGCGGAAGGAGAGGAAGGCGGCAGAGAAAAGGGAGGCCGAACAAACGGAAGCGGCAGAGCAGAAGGAGACGAAGGTATAAGGAGCGGAGGGCGGTCCGGGAGGGCCGCCCTCCGCCGCTGCTGCGGGGCCTCCGGGGGGCTGGATGGGAGTTTTTGCCATGAATCGGGGCGGGAGCGGGGGGTTTCACTTGACAGACGCCCCGGGCTATGGTATAGATGGTATCGTGATAAGGGCCGCCCGGCGGCCGGATTCTGATAAAAGGAAGGAAACAGGCACATATGGGCAATATCGCCATTATAACTGACAGCAACAGCGGCATCACCCAGGCCGCCGCCCGGGAGCTGGGCATCCGGGTACTCCCCATGCCGTTTTACATCAATGAGGAACTGTTTTTTGAGGACATCACCCTCACCCAGGAGGAATTTTACCGCCGCCTGGCTGAGGACGCGGACATCTCCACCTCCCAGCCCGCGCCGGGCGACGTGACGGAACTGTGGGACCGGGCGCTGGAGGAGTGTGACCAAGTGGTGTATATCCCCATGTCCAGCGGGCTGTCCGCCTCCTGCGAGACGGCCATGATGCTCTCTGCGGACTACAAGGACCGGGTCTTCGTGGTGGACAACCAGCGCATCTCCATCACCCAGCGCCAGTCGGTGCTGGACGCGCTGGCGATGGTCAGGGCTGGTCTGAGCGCCCGTGAGATTCACGACGTACTGATGCGGGAGCGGCTGGAGGCCAGCATTTACATCACGGTGGACACACTGAAGTATCTGAAGAAGGGCGGGCGGGTCACCGCCGCCGGGGCGGCCATCGGCGCGGTGCTGAACATCAAGCCGGTGCTCCAGATCCAGGGCGACAAGCTGGACGCCTTCGCCAAGGCGCGGGGCTGGAAGAGCGCCAAGCGGATTATGCTGGACGCCATGGAAAAGGACATTGCGGAGCGCTTCGCCGGACAGCGCGTGCATCTCAGCGCCGCCTACACCTGCTCTGATGAGGAGGCCCAGGTCTGGAAGGGCGAGCTGGAGGCGCGCTTCCCCGGCTATGAGATTCATATGGACAGGCTTTCTTTGAGCGTGGCCTGCCACATTGGGGCGGGGGCCATGGCGGTGGCCTGTAGCAGGGAAGTGCGGCTCTGAGCGTCGCGCCCTCCGGGCGCGAGGGGGCTGCGGTGCAGCCCTACAGCTTGTGGGGCCTACGCGGCCCCAC
>CAJTOM010000008.1:37313-53522 GCA_910577915.1 uncultured Oscillospiraceae bacterium | reverse complement strand
AGTGTGGAGACCTGCCGCAAAAAAGAGGCGGTTTTGCTCCGTCCCTTTGAGGTGGAAGCTGCGGAGGCGGTTCCGCTAACGCCTGAAAGATGGCAACTGTATCCCTGAAGAACGTCATGAAGATCTACCCCCACAGCGGCGACCAGAAGAAAAAGAAGGCCAAGAAGGGCGAGGCCGCTCCCGAGAAGAAGGTCAACCTCCAGGTGACCGAGCGCGGCGTCGTCGCCGTGCAGCAGTTCAACCTGGACATCGCGGACCAGGAGTTCATCGTGCTCGTCGGCCCCTCCGGCTGCGGCAAGTCCACCACCCTGCGCATGGTGGCCGGTCTGGAGGAGATCAGCGAGGGCCAGCTGCTCATCGACGGCAAGGTCATGAACGACGTGGCCCCCAAGGACCGCGACATCGCCATGGTCTTCCAGTCCTACGCCCTGTACCCCCACATGACGGTCTACGAGAACATGGCGTTCTCCCTCAAGCTCAAGAAGGTCCCCAAGGATGAGATCGACCGCAAGGTCAAGGAGGCCGCTGAGATCCTGGACATCACCCAGTACCTGGACCGCAAGCCCAAGGCCCTGTCCGGCGGCCAGCGCCAGCGCGTGGCCATCGGCCGCGCCATCGTCCGCGAGCCCAAGGTGTTCCTCATGGACGAGCCCCTCAGTAACCTGGACGCCAAGCTGCGCAACCAGATGCGCGCCGAGATCATCAAGCTGCGCCAGAAGATCAACACCACCTTCATCTACGTTACCCACGACCAGACCGAGGCCATGACCCTGGGCGACCGCATCGTCATCATGCGCGACGGCTTCATCCAGCAGATCGGCACCCCCCAGCAGGTCTTCGATCATCCCGCCAACCTGTTCGTGGCCGGCTTCATCGGCACCCCCCAGATGAACTTCTTCGATGCCAAGCTGGATAAGGACGGCAGCGGCTACTATGTCACCGTGGCCGGCGCCCGCATGGAGTTGCCCGCCGACAAGCAGGAGATCCTCAAGGCCAAGAACACCGCGCCCCAGGACATCACCCTGGGCATCCGTCCCGACCACATCACCCTGTGCGACGCCAACGCCCCCCACGCTCTGTCCGCCACCGTGGACGTCACCGAGCTCATGGGCGCGACTATCCACATGCACGTGAACGTGGCCGGCAAGGACGCCATCATCATCCTGCCCACCATTGACCTCACCGGCGAGCAGAAGAACCTGAGCTACGGCGCCAAGATCAATGTCACCTTTGGCGGCAACGTCATGCACCTGTTCAGCAAGAACGACGAGAAGAGCCTGCTGTAAGGGCAAAGCATCGACTCGTGAAAAAGAGGTCCCGGAGCAAAAGCTCCGGGACCTCTTTGTAGATTACGATAGGGGAAGAAGCTGACCCGTGGAGGCATCCAGAATGGCGGAGTTCTCGGCATCGAAGGCATCCAGTCCCTGGGTCGCAATAGACCAAATCTCATCCGCGTGGGCATCCAGCTGGCTGCCCCTCAGATTGGCCTGAAAGCACAGCTGCGCCTCATCCTCCGGGCTGGGGGAAAATACGATGAGCGCGGTTTCGATGTACGGCTGCGCCTCCAGCTGACTTGAGACCTCCAGCGCACGGTCCGTCAGGGACGCGTCAGTCACCACAGGCTCGACAGGGATGTGTTCCCCATTTTCACCGATCATGGAGAGCTCGGCGCTGGCATTGGACTGGTGGTTGGAGGTTGAACAAGAGGTGAGAAGAAGGCTGGCCGCAAAAAAGAAACATAAAACAGATTGAATTGATTTCATAAAAGTATATATGCCTCCATTATCCACAGGTTGTTATGTCTGCATTATATGTCTTTTAAGTGGATATGTCAATGAAAGTTCCACATGTTTGACCGCTTTGCGCTTCAGGGCGCTTCGTCCGCATCCAGATACAGGTCCTCCGCTTCCAGCAGGGCCTGGCGTAAGTCCTCCGCAATTTTCAAAATATGCTCCTTGTCGCAGGGACCCAGCATGGCGGTGTTGACAAGATGGCCGATGGATGTGTCTACGCGACCAGCCAGGGTCGCGTACATTTTTTGCAGATAGTTACTCATACATATTCCTCCTTTTAAAGATACTATAACTATAGTAACTGTTAATAAGCGAATTGTCAATACGGTACGTTAAAGATAGTATCGCTTTGAGGTGATATGTTATGGAGAGCAGCATTCTGCTGAAGAGGGAATACGGCGCGGTTTGCTTGCGGCTGCGGGAAATGATGGACAGGAGGGGCATCAACCGGAACCAGATGGCCCGGAGAGTGGGCGTCCGATTTGAGGTCGTTGATAAGTGGTATCGGGACGAGGTGGAAAAGCTGGATCTTGACGTCCTGGCCCGGCTGTGCTTTGTGCTGGACTGTCAGCCGGGAGAGCTGCTGGCGTACAGGGGCCCTGGCGGGAAGGCGTAGGGTTGGTGAAAGAGCGGGAAAAGGCGGCGGAGGGCGACGGCCTCCACCACATAAAACCAGGCGGGCGTAGTGCGCTCCGCCTGGTTTCTGTTGATTTTTGCGGCAATTGTGCTATGATAGCATTACAGCTGTGCCATGACGGACCCGATGGGCTCGGTGATGGTCAGATCCGCCCCCGCGCCGTCCAGGGCGGTCCTGTTGATCACCACCAGCTTGTCCCCGCGGTAGTACCGCACCAGCCCCGCCGCCGGGTAGACGGTGAGGGAGGTGCCCCCGATGATGAGCACCTCCGCCTGCCGGATGGCGGCGACGGAGCGGGAGAGCACGTCCTCGTCTAAGCCCTCCTCGTAGAGGACCACGTCGGGCTTGATGATCCCGCCGCAGCGGCACCGGGGGACGCCGGCGCTGTTTTGCACCGCCTCCACGCCGTGGAACGCGCCGCATCTGACGCAGTAGTTGCGCAGGACGCTGCCGTGGAGCTCCAGGACGTTCCGGCTCCCCGCCCTCTGGTGGAGACCGTCGATGTTCTGGGTGATGACCGCCTGCAGCTTCCCGGCCGCCTCCCACTCCGCCAGCTTTTGGTGGGCAGCGTTGGGGCGCGCGTCCAGGTAGAGCATCTTATTGCGGTAGAAGCGGAAAAACTCCTCCGGGTTCGCCTCATAGAAGCTGTGGCTCAGGATAGTCTCCGGAGGGTAGGCGTACTCCTGGTTGTAGAGGCCGCCGGTGCTGCGGAAGTCAGGGATGCCGCTCTCCGTGCTGACCCCGGCCCCGCCGAAAAAGACGATGCGATTGCTGCGGGCCGTCCAGTCCCGCAGGGTTCTGATGGCCTCCGTCATGGCGCTCCCTCCTCAGCAGTCCCGCGCACGTACACCCGGGAGGGGGTGGGCTCCCCGTCGCCCAGGGCCATGTACCACTGGGGCACCGGGCCGTCCCCCGCCAGACACTGCCGCATGCTGTCCCGGTAGGCCTCCGCGGGTATCCCCCACTTGGCGTGAAACCACGCCGCGGCGGCCTCCAGCATCTCCGGGCGGTCCCGGAGGCATAGGATGGTGTAGTCCATAGATGATCCCCCCATTTTACTTATTACTTAAAAGGAGTCTTTTGCCATGAATGTTCAGATTTTTGGTTCCCCCAAGTGCTTCGATACCAAAAAGGCGGAGCGGTGGTTTAAGGAGCGCCGGGTGAAATATCAGTACGTCGATCTGCCCAAAAAAGGGTTCTCCCTGGGGGAGTACCGCGCCATCCGGCAGAAGCTGAGCTACCAGCAGCTGGTAAATACGAAATGTAAAGCGTACAAAGACTTATACATGGCGTATATCACTCCCGACGCGGCGGAGGATAAGCTCTTCGGTAACCCCCAGCTGTTTCTGACCCCCATCGTCCGCAACGGGAAGGAGGTCACCGTGGGCTTCTGCCCGGAGGTGTGGGAGGCATGGGCGCAGGAGAGCTAGAGCGGTTCACTCCGTGTGGTGCATGTGGTTGAAAATGTGGTCCTGGCAGTAGCAGTGGTAGCCCGTGCACTTGGAGCAGTAGCGGAACTGGAGGTCCGGGAACTCCGTGTCCGTGCGGCCACAGACCTCGCACTTGTGGTTGTACCCCTTCTGCCGCTGCTGCTCCTTCACCGCGCGGCGGAACTGCACCGCCTCGGGGCGGCGGCGGGCCCGGAACTGGTCCGCCCGCCGGGAGAAGTCCGGGGAGAAGAAGATGAACAGGTTCAGCAGCGCGATGACCGGCTGCAGGGCGAAGCCCCACAGGCCGGCGGCGGCGAAGCGGACGACGCTGAGGGCGTACAGAACCCCCTCCAGAATGGCCAGCCACTTCATCTTGACGGGGATGATGAAGTAGATGCGCACCATGGCATCGGGGTAGGTCAGGGCATAGGCGAAAAACAGGGCCGCGTTGACATAGTCCGCCCCCATGACCGGCAGGGAGACGCCGTCGATGAAATAGATCAGCAGAGCGGACAGACTTGTCAGCAGCGCGCCGCTGAGGTAGTAGACCGTGAACTTGGCACTGCCCCACAGGCGCTCCAAGCTCTCCCCCAGCCAGTAGTAGAAAAACAGGGAGATCAGTAGCCAGAAGCCGCCGTTGGTGGGGATGAGGACGTAGGTGAGCAGCCGCCATACCTCGCCGCGGAGCACAGAGGCGGCGTCCATGGCCAGGAAGCGGAGCAGAAGGCCGGAGCGGTCAAACTGGCTGAGGAGATAGGTGGCGGCGTTGGCGGCCACGATCCAGCGCATCAGGCCGGGGACCCCCAGCCGGGGGTGCAGCGCGCAGAAGCGGTCGATAGCTTCATTCAGCTTTCTCAAAGGAAATTCCTCCCGTCGTGTGATGGGTACATTGTACTCCTTCGGAGAGGAAATGTCATCAAGAATCTTTGAACATTTGACAGGCGGGGAAAAAATGTGTATAATAGGAGAACAGAGGGCTTGCTTTTGCGGGGCTGCTGTGGTATGATACAGGGCAATGAATTTCCGGGTATAGCGGAGCTGGTACCGCGCCACATTTGGGATGTGGAGATCGTGCGTTCGAGTCGCACTACTCGGACCAAAATGAAACGGGGGCGGTTTTCGAGCTTTTTATCGAAAAACGGCCCCGTTTTGCTATATGACAAAATATTTGTGCTTATTCGCACTAGAGCCTGTTTATATAACAGGCTGTGCCACAGTGCAAACACACTGCGGCTTATGATCTGCGCATTTATTCATGCAAAAAATGACAGGCCGCCAGCGGCGGCCTGTCAGCGTATCTTGGCGCGGAAGGAGGGATTTGAATTATCGGAAGCATGCAAATCAATATACGCAGCTGTGCGGGTAGTCCCTACGCCGCAAGGCTTTCCCGGTTTTGGTGTATAAGGTCGTGCAGCGGTGTACACTGACTAAAGGGTCAAAATAAGGGTCAGAAAAGGGAAGGGCCGGGGAGGGTATCCCCGGCCCTTCTGCGCCTATTCCACCTTAAACGTGACCGCATGACCGGGGTTCTCCCGGACCAACAGGGCTTTCATATCGACTACCAGCATGTGATTGTCGAGCGCAGCCTGTACCACGTCTACCAGCTTCCTGCCGTCCAGATAGGCCCAGATGGTCTTACACTTCCTTCGTCTCATTGGTGAAACTCCTTCTTGATTTTCAGGGGGGAGACCGGTATAATAGGGCTACCGGCCTCCGATGGTTGGTGTGCGGCTCCTATCCCTTTGCTTTGGTCGGCGGTTGGGATAGGGGCCCTTCTCATACGCTGAGAATGAAACGGGTGCTGACGGTGGCTTTGCTGTAGGCGCTGTAGAGGTCGGCGTGGTCGGCCTTGAAAGCCTTGCTGTCAAAGCGGGTGCTGCTGACGTTCTTCCACGTGGCTTTCCAGCCGTCCCCCTGGAGGACTTCCGTGCCCTGGTCCACCATAGCGGCCTTGAGCTTGTCGGTCAAGGTCTCTGCCTCCGCCTGAAGCTCCTCGATCATGGCCCGGACGCTGATAAGGTCCTTTGCGGTGCTGTTCAGTTCAGTGGTGCTCATTGTAACTGCTCCTTTTCGTTTTGTGTAAGGTTCAGAAGAGCTTCGGTAGTTTGCGGCTCGCAGCCCCCTTGCCGATCTTCGCGCCTACATCGTTTCTCCCTTGCGGGCCGTGCTTTCGGCGGCTCTTCCGTTCCTTACTGACAATATGAATTATAGCATATCTAGGCCTAGTTATCAATTGGCATTATCGCCAAATATCTAGGCATAGATTTGTTGATGTTGTGTCTAGACATAGATAGATCGGCGTGGTATAATTGTGGTAAAGGTGGAGAAGAATGCCCAATATTCCAGGCCTCCCCAGGAAGGAGAAGAGCATGGCCGAAAAAACAGCTGCGCAGAAGCGGGCGCAAAAAGCATATATGGAGAAGTTCGCTGTCGCAAGGGTTAGAATGGAACATGATCAGTATGACCGCGTACAGGCCCATGCAGAGGCCCACAACGAGTCCGTAAACGGCTTTATCAACCGGGCAATACGGGAGGCCATGGAGCGGGACAGCGGCGTCCTAGGCCCCTCTGAGGGCCGGAGAGAGGGTAATGAGGGAGGTGTGCCGAATGAGTAACCGGGAAAAGGTCATTGCATTGCTGGAGAATATCCCAGAATACAAGATCGGCTATGTGCTGGCCTATATCCAGGGCCTTACCGCCGATGAGGATGCAGATGACGCATTTTGTCAGCAGCTGTATGAGCGTTACCGGAATGACCCCGAAAAGGACGAGGCTTTCACCCTGGAGGATTGCAAGCGAGAATGGGGGCTTGCGTAGTGTATCGCTTCATCATCAAAAAGCCTGCTAAAAAATTTATTGACGGGCTCCCGGTGAATGAGCGGCGGCGCATCGTGGACGCTATCGAGCGGCTGCCAGACAGCGGCGATATTAAGCGGCTCCAGGGGCATGATGATTTGTTCCGGCTCCGGGTAGGCCCTTATCGTGTCCTCTACACCGTGGACAATGGGCAGCTTGTGGTATGCGTGGTAGACGCAGGGAACCGGGGCCAGATTTACAACCGATACTGACAGAGAAGGGCCGGGGCAATCATGCTCCCGGCCCTCTGTTCTCCCTGCGGGTATATCGACACGGACGTGCCGCCGAATTTCAAGTTTTCTCAGGTTCCCGCCTTTTAGGGCCTCCGAAATGTCGGATCAAGGCCCTTTTTTATGTGCGCATTTTTGCGCATTTTCCACACCTTGCCGCTGTTCGGCGGGGTGGTAACTACGGTACATCTCCAGCCAGTCCGGCAGCTCCATTGTCACCCGCCAGCCCTCACGGTTACGCCGGTGAAACACAGCAGGCAAGCCGCCGAACCGGTCAGCGTCCCTCCGGGCCTGTACCAGTGCTGCCGATAGGTTGACGTTCTCCCGGCGCTTAACCTCAATGTGGATACCGGGGAGGCCGGACAAGTCCGGTTCCTCCCCATAGCTCTGTGCCCGTCCAGGCTCCACCGGGTAGCCGTGGCCCTGAAGGATACGGACAAGCTCCAGCTCGGCGGCGCGGCCCTTCCGCTGGGATGATTTACCGCCCATAGACGCCTCCATCCCCGCCAAGGATTTTCGCGCCTAAAGCGCCCAGGTCCTGGTAATAGAAACTGTGCTTACTGCCACCGTTCCCACCCGTTTTTGTTGCCGCGTGTACAATCCCGTCGTAGTCGAACAGGGACTTCTCCAGGGCCTTGATCTCATGGCCCAGCTTGGTTGTGTTGACGGCCAGATAGGTCCTGGCGATGTACTTCCCGGCCTCCATAAGGTCCTTTGCCGTACCGTCCCAGCGGCGGCCGGGGGACTGCTCCAGCAGCTTCTTGATGGTCTTGACAATGGGGCTGCCGTCGTAGGCCAGCCGGGCCCGCTGCGCTGCCAGCCAGTCCGCCGCGCCCATTGACTGCCACGTCCAGCTCTCCTTGTCGAACCGGATCACCGTGTCGCTCTGGGGCAGGTCCCGCCCCGTGATGTGCAGCGTCGCCTCCTCATCGGCGCGTTTGGCCTTTGTGATGGTCCAGATGGTGTCCGCCGCGCCCATGATCCCGTTGGTGCCGCTTATCATGTTGAACGGGTCGTCATCGTCCTTCATCTTCCGGTTGTGGTGGACGAACAGCACCGACACGCCCCGCCTGTCCATAAACGCCTTGATGGTCTCCATCTCCCGGTAGTCCTGGGCGTAGCCGGATTCACGGGGGAGGGCCTGCCCCCGGACCTTCTGGAGGGTGTCGATAATAATGAGCTTCGTATCCGGGTGCTTTGCCAGGTGGTCCGACAGGGTGTCCAGCAGGCCGCCGTCCAGCTTGGGGGCCTCTGTGGAGAAATAGAACTGGGCCGGGGCGGGGTTCCCGCCAAGTATCTTGTTCATGCGGTCCTGAAGGCGGTGCAGGCTGTCTTCCAGGGCCAAGTATAGTGTACCCGCCTGGTTGGTGCTGCGGCCCAAGAACTGCCCGCCGGCGGCGATGCAGAGGCTCAGGTCCAGCACCATCCAGCTCTTGCCGGTCTTGGAGGCTGCGGTCAGCAGGCTCGTCCCGTCCGGCAGCATCCCCTCCACCAGGAAGCGGACCGGCGGCAGCTTCGCCTTTTGCAGGTCGGGCGCGGAAATGACCTCCAGCCGCTTCACTTCGCTGCCGGGGGTCCACTTCGGGGTCTCTTTCGCCAGCAGCGCAATTTTCTGCGCCGCCCCCGCTGCGCCCATCGCCTCGATCAGGTCCGACACGTCCCCATGCTCCGGGATGTCCGGCCAGACTTTGGACAGGTCCAGCAGCCGGACGGACTTCGCCGTACCGTACAGGGCGGCGGCGGTCTCCTGGGCATAGGCCCGGCCCACATCGTCATTGTCGCCCAGAATACAAACGGGAAGGCCCCGCAGCTGCTCGGTGTACTCCTTCCGCCACTTCCCCGGCCCGGCCCCGTCCGCGCCGCTGACGGCGCAGCCGCCGATCTGAGCGTGGAAGTTATCGGCGTCCTTTTCCCCCTCGCAGACGTACACAATGCCGCCCAGCTTACCGGCTATGTAAAGCTCATGGGGTACGCCCTTCCGGTTCCATATCCAGCCGCCCTTGCCGTCCGGACGCCGCCACAGAAAGGACTTGTCCGCCCGCCTGAGCTTCTGGGCTCCGCTGGGGTAGGTGTATATCGCCGCGATGTCCGGCTTGTCCCCTGCCCTCGGGGTGGTGAACAGGTCCTTCATCTGGAGGCCCATTGCCCACACGATGTTCTCCGTGGTACATCCAGCGTGGCACTTTATCAGCACCCGCCCGTCATTGCCGATGCTGACAGAAAGGCTCTGGTGCGCGTCGCCGTGGTTCGGGCAGCAGGCAGTCCACTGGCCGTCTCCGCCCTTCACGCCCTCCAGGCGGGACAGTATCTCTTGTATGGTCAATCAATCACCGCCCCTGTCTCCCGGCTTATCAGATCGAGCGGCGCCGGTACGCAGCGGCATGAGTTCCCCGCCCCGAATTGTGGGCATGGTCCCCAGCTGCTCCGGGAAGCTGTCCGGGTCCCGCTCCCACAGGAGCTGCCCAGCTGCATCCCAGGAGGCGAACAGCACGCCCAAAATTCTCTTGGCTTCCATACCGCAGTTGTACGGGTGCGACAGGTCATAGCGGGTGCCCACCATCTGCCACGGCCCCCATACGCCAGCGTATGCCTTGCACATAACAACGGGGGTTCGCTGGCCGGGGAAGACGGCATAGCATAGGCACAGGTCCTCGCTGCCGTCTCCGCCCCTGCTCTTGTACCTCGGCGGGGCGGGGAAGCGGGTGAAGTCCACGGCCACCCAGCCGCCGTCCAGCACCTGCGCGCCCTCCAGGCAGTCCCCAGAGACCGGGATAATCGCCCGGTCGTTGTGCTCAGCGATGGTCTCCACCTGTTCCAGGGTCAGCAGCTTGCCGGCGATCTCGGGCCGCCGCTCCAGCACCTGCGGAATACCGTTGGCAAAAAATCTCTGTTGATTCATAGTTGACTTTTCCCTTTCTGTCCCCTACAATGAAAGGGACCTATTGTATGATTTAGGTCCCACCGCCGCCGTCCTGCTGCTCCAGCAGCGGGGCGGCTTCTTTTTGCCCCCCGGCCTGCTCCCGCACCCAGCCAGCCAGCAGCTCCCGGCTGATCAGCCGCCGGCTGCCGACTTTCAAGGTCGGGAACCCCTCCTTGTGGAGAAGGTCATACATGGTCCCTCGAGAGACCCCCAGGGCCTCAGCGGCCTCCGTCACGGTGTAAGTAAGCTCCGCCATTCTTACCACCTCCCTTCCGCGCAGAGTGCTGCATAGCTCCTGCCCTTATAAAATCTCATTGTGCATTCCCTTTCCGCCGCCCCCAGGGGGGCGGCCTTTCTCATTTCTGCCGCTGCTGCTCCGGCGTGCTGGTCATGCGGGAGCTGAGAAACGCCATCCCCTCCGTGAAGGACAGGAATTTTTCCTTTTCCAGATCCGTCAACTGCGGAACCAGCGCCCCGCACGTCTGCATGATCTTCTTCTCTTTGTCGGACATTTGGTGTCACCTCCTGGTATTGACATAGTTGTTATAATAAACGGCTTAATTGTGTTTGTCAATATACTTTTACAGCATAGCGGTTTTTTATTGACAATGTTGTAAATACGTGGTACGATGACCATGCAAGCGTGTGGCATACAATATAGCAAAAAAACCACCAAAAACCCCAGTAACCCCCAGTAGGCAAATCATGGGGTATGGTGGTTTATGGGGAAAATGGGGGTTTTTCTTATACATTGTATGCCACACAAGAAAAAAGGAGGTGAACACAACGAACACACGTATAAAAAAACTGCGCAAGGCCCTGGACCTTACGCAACAGGAATTTGCTTCACGAATTGGGTCTACACAAAACGCATTAACAGGCTATGAAACCGGCCGTCGGAACCCGTCCAGCTCCGTTATCAACAATATCTGCAAAGAGTTCCACGTAAATGAGACGTGGCTGCGGACTGGCGATGGGGGGATGTTCCGGGAAATGTCCAGAGATGATGAGATCACCGCTTTCGTCAACGATGTACTCCGGGGTGAATCAGATGATTTCCGGCGGCGGTTTATCGCCGCACTGTCCCACCTGGACGCTGCGGGATGGTCTGCGCTGGAGCAGCTGGTGGAGGACACGGCCCGGAAGCAGTCCGCTGCCGCCGATCCGCGCCAGCCCGGCTACAGCAGCCGCGCAGAGCTGGAGGCGGAAGCGGACGAATTTGCGGCAATGGCGCGGGAGCAGTTTCTTTCGGAGAAGATACCGGGGTATCAAGCCTCCTCTGCGAGCGGGTCCGGCGATCAACTCGCTTGAACCGGCCACGGAAGCCGTAAGCACGAAAAGATTCCGCCTCCTGGTGTTAGCGCACCAGAAGGCGGAGAAGGGGCAGTAAGTTTTGTCGGGCCTACTGCCCTCTCATCATAACAGAAATGGGAGGAAAAAGCAATGCCTAGAAAGAGCACCAGAGCCGCCCAGGGGAGCGGCACGATCCGGCAGCGTCCAGACGGACGCTGGGAAGCCCGCTTCACCGTGGGCCGGGACCCCGGCACCGGCAAGCAGATGCAGCGCAGCATCTACGGCAGCACCCAGAAGGAGGTCCGCCAGAAGCTGGCCCAGGCCGTGGCGGAGGTTGACAACGGCATCTATCAGGCCCCGAACAAGATCAAGGTTTCAGAGTGGATGCAGGAATGGCTCACTACCTTCTGTGAGGGTAAGGTGAAGCCACTGACTTACCAGAGCTATGAGGGTATCATCAAAAACCATATTGCTCCTGCAATCGGTGCTGTGGAACTGCAAATGGTCAAGGGCACCCATGTCCAGAGGCTCTATAACTCCATGATAAAGGCTGGCCTCTCCGGCAAAACGGTCAAGAACGTGTCCGCAGTTCTCCATAAGGCGCTCAGCGTGGCACTAAAGCAGGGCATCATCCAGAGCAACCCCTGTGATGCCGCCGAACTGCCAAGGGTGGAGCACCATGAAATCATCCCGCTGACAGACGAAGAAATCCCCCGATTCCTCACCGCTATTGACGGTTCCACTATGCGAAACGCATACGCCCTCTGCCTGTTTGCGGGACTGCGAGAAGGGGAGTGCCTGGGCTTGTCGTGGAAACAGGTAGACTTTCAGCGCGGGAGGCTCACCATCAGCCAACAGCTCCAGAAGGCGAAGGGCAAAGGCGGCGTGTATTACATAGCGCCCACCACCAAGAGCGGGAAGCCCCGGACCATCGAACCGCCGCCGATTGCGTTTGAATACCTCTGGGCGGAGAGGCGAAAGCAGGCGGAGAACCGGCTGAAAGCTGGCCCGGTCTGGAACAACCCGGACGATCTGGTTTTCACCAACGAGCAGGGGCGGCATTACGTCATCCTGACATTCTACAAGAATTTTAAGAAGATTGCCGCCAGCATCGGCAGGCCGGACGCAAGGCCGCACGATCTCAGGCATACGGCGGCCACAGTTGCCATCGCCAGCGGCGCGGACATCAAAAGCGTCCAGGACCTTCTCGGTCATGCTACGGCCAGCTTCACCCTCAACGTCTACGCCCACACCTCCGAACAGATGATGAAGGACACGGCGGCGCGGATGCAGAGCTACTATGACAACCTCACCGTTGAAGGGTAAAAGTCTGTAAAGGGTAAAATAAAGGGTCAAACCGCCAAAAAGTCAGCAAAAAAGCCCTGCACCCCTTGTGGTGCAAGGCTTTTCCTTTGGCGCGGAAGGAGGGATTTGAACCCTCGCACGTTGTTTAGACGTCTACTCCCTTAGCAGGGGAGCCCCTTCGGCCACTTGGGTACTTCCGCACGATCTGCGCCCGGCCAGGAAAATGGCGGAGAGAGTGGGATTCGAACCCACGGATGCTCACGCACCGCCGGTTTTCAAGACCGGTTCCTTAAACCGCTCGGACATCTCTCCCAATCGGTTTTAAGCGCAGTACATATGATACCATGGCAATACCCGTTTGTCAATCAAAATTTTCGCGAAAATGCTCTTTTTTTCCGCCCACTCAGTTCAGCCCCCGCGTCCGCACCGGCGAGGCGTACAGCACCCCGTTCTGGGGCTCCACCCCCTGGATGCGGAACAGCTCCTCCACGGTGACAAAGGCGTACCCCTCCTCCTGCAGCCGGTCAATCAGAGCCAGGGCTGCATCCACGCTGGTGGGGTAGAAATCGTGGAGCAGGATGATGTCCCCCGGCTTGACGGCCTCCGCTGCGGCCTGAACCACCTTCTCCGCGTCCAGCAGCTTCCAGTCCTGGGGATCCACGGACCAGTAGATCATGGGCGTTTTCACCAGCGCCGCCCGCTGGGTGTCGATGGCCCCGTAGGGCGGGCGCAGCCAGAAGGAGCCCGCGCCCACCACCGACTGGAGCAGAACCTCCGTCTTGTGGATCTCCTCCACCACCGTGTCCCGCTCCGCCTTGGACAGGCGGGTATGGGAGTAGGTGTGGTTGCCGATCTGGTGGCCCTCGGCCTTCATGCGCCGCAGCAGGGCCTCGTTGCCCGGAATCTGCTGGCCCACCACGAAGAAGGTGGCGGCGGCTCCCCGCTCCAGCAGTCCGTCCAGCAGCCGGCCGGTTGTGTCCGCCTTGGGCCCGTCGTCAAAGGTCAGCGCCACATACTTGGGCTCCTCCACCAGCTTCTCCAGGGTCTGCTCGTCCAGCTCCCCCAGAATCTCCACCGGTATCTCCGCCGGCCCCGCGGCGTTATAGGCGGACAGATCCGGCTCCACAGGCTCCCCGCAGGCGGAGGCCGTCAGAGCCGTCAGGCAGGCCAGCCAGGCCGCCGCCCTCTTTTTCAACACGATTGTTCCCATTACTTGCCCTCCCCGGCATCCAAAATGTACAGCGGTGCTAGTATGCCCCAAAAAACCGCCGCCAGTCAAACATACACCGGCAAAAAAACTGGCTGAACTGCCAATTTGCCCATTGACTTTTTTGCCGGCCAGGCATATACTGTCCACAGATAGGCAACTATATACCGGATTTTTGTTTTTAATGGGAGGACATATATGGCACAGCTTATGGACGCACTGGTCAAACCCGTTGCCGGCCCCGGTCTGGAGCTCCGGCAGGTCCCCGTTCCCGAGCCGGGACCCGGCGAGGTGCTCATCAAGATCCACAAGACCGCCATCTGCGGCACCGACGTACATATTTATAACTGGGACCCCTGGGCCCGGGAGCACATCAAGCCCCCCATGGTTATCGGCCACGAGTACGTGGGCGAGGTGGCCAAGCTGGGCGCGGGCGTGACGGGCCTGCACCTGGGCCAGCGGGTCAGCGGCGAGGGGCACATCACCTGCGGCCGCTGCCGCAACTGCCACACCGGCAACATCCAGTGGTGCAAGGACACCAGGGGCGTGGGCGTGGACCGGGACGGCGCCTTCGCGGAGTACGTGTGCATCCCGGAGAGCAACGTGATCATCATCGACGAGAGCCTGCCGGAGGATGTGGTGGCCTTCTTCGATGCCTTCGGCAACGCCACCCACACGGCGCTGATGTGGGACATGGTGGGCGAGGACGTGCTCATCACCGGCGCGGGCCCCATCGGCATCATCGCCGCCGGCATCTGCAAATACGCCGGCGCGCGGCGCGTGGTCATTACGGACGTGAACGACTACCGCCTGGAGCTGGCCCGGCGGATGGGCGCAGACGCGGCGGTGAACGTCAAGAGCGAGGATCTGCCCACCGTCATGCACAAGCAGGGCCTGGTGGAGGGCTTCGATATCGGCCTGGAGATGAGCGGTAGCGGCGCGGGCCTCCAGCAGATGATCTCCGTCATGCGCAACGGCGGCAAGATCAGCCTGCTGGGTATCTCCAACGTCCCCGTGCCCATGGACATGAACTCCATCATCTGCAAGGGCCTGACCCTCCAGGGCATCTACGGTCGGAAGATGGACAACTGGCACCAGATGAGCTACATGGTCCAGGGCGGCCTGGATCTGACCCCGGTCATCACCCACCGGTTCCACTACACCCGGTTCGAGGAGGGGTTTGCCGCCATGAACAGCGGGAAATCCGGGAAGGTGATTCTGGACTGGAGCAAGTAAGGCGCGGCGAGGACGTGCCCCTGGCCGGCCGTATGGAGCGGAAGCAGATAGAAGACGTCATTTCCCATAATGGATTTTGAGGAGGAACAATTCCCATGAAACAGGCACTGGAAAAATACCGCAAGGAACTGGAAGCCATCAAGGAAGCGGGCACCTGGAAGGGCGAGCGGATCATCACCACCCCCCAGAAATCCCGCATCGACACCACCGAGGCGAAGCAAGTCGTCAACATGTGCGCCAACAACTACCTGGGCCTCTCCAACCACCCCGCCCTTATCGAGGCGGCCAAGGCCAGCTATGACCAGTGGGGATACGGCCTGAGCTCCGTCCGCTTCATCTGCGGCACCCAGGGCGTCCACAAGGAGCTGGAGAAAAAGCTGGCGGCGTTTCTGGGTATGGACGACGTGATTCTCTACTCCTCCTGCTTCGACGCCAACGGCGGCCTCTTCGAGACCCTGCTGGGGCCCGAGGACGCGGTGATCTCCGACGAGCTCAACCACGCCTCCATCATCGACGGCGTGCGCCTGTGCAAGGCCAAGCGCTTCCGCTACAAGAACAACAGCATGGACGACCTCCGCGCCCAGCTGGAGGCCGCCCGGGACGCCGGCTGCCAGGTAAAGCTCATCGCCACCGACGGCGTGTTCTCCATGGACGGCTACATCGCCAACCTCCAGGGCATCTGCGACCTGGCCGACGAGTTCGACGCCCTGGTGATGGTGGACGACAGCCACGCCGCCGGCTTCATGGGCAAGACCGGCCGGGGCACCCCGGAGCACTGCGGCGTACAGGGCCGGGTGGACATCATCACCGGCACCTTCGGCAAGGCCCTGGGCGGGGCCTCCGGCGGCTTCACCGCCGCCCGGCAGGAGATCGTGGACCTGCTGCGCCAGCGCAGCCGTCCCTACCTGTTCTCCAACACCGTGGCCCCCGCCATCTGCGCGGCCAGCATCAAGACGCTGGAACTGCTCACCGCCTCCACCGAGCTGCGGGACCGGGTCCACGAGAACACCGCCTACTTCCGGGAGAAGCTGAGCGAGCTGGGCTTCGACGTGCTGCCCGGCAGCCACCCCATCGTGGCCGTCATGCTCTACGACGCCAAGGTGGCCGGGGAGTTCGCCGCCCGGATGCTGGAGAAGGGCGTGTACGTGGTGGGCTTCAGCTACCCCGTGGTTCCCCAGGGCAAGGCCCGCATCCGCACCCAGGTCTCCGCCGGCCACACCAGGGAGGACCTGGACTTCGCCGTGGCGTGCTTCAAGGCCGTCAAGGCGGAGATGGGCATCTGAACTGCGTGTCTATAATCCG
>CAJTOM010000008.1:0-37303 GCA_910577915.1 uncultured Oscillospiraceae bacterium | reverse complement strand
GGCTGTCCCACCGGGACAGCCGCCTCTTCTATTGCCCTCCGCCGGCTCAGGCGCCGGGCGTATTGGAGATCATCCGCACGCCGCCGCCGGGCCTGGGCCGCAGGTGGGCGGTCATGGGTTGATCCCAGAGCAGATCCAGTGAACTGGTCCCCTCGTTGTACTGCCACAGGTCCGTGGTGTAGTACAGCCGCAGGGTGCCGTCCTCCGCCCAGGTTCCCCCTGTAAATTCGTAGCTGGTCAGCATGGTGTCCCCGTGGATCAGATACCAGGCGTCGTACTCCTGCAGGTTGGGCAGGGACAGGTCCTCGCCCAGCATCCGCTCCATGTCGGCGTCGGAGACCTCCCAATCGAAATTCTGGGCGTAGTAGTCTCGAATAAAGGTCCTTGTCAGCTTGGAGCAGTCTGTATCGAAATAGCCGCCCACACGATTCTCCAGGGCCGCCCGCTCTGCCTGGTCTGTCACTGCGGTCCCCAGGTCGTAGAACAGGAGCTCCTGATAGTGCCGGAGATCGCCGAAGCTCTCGTAGGCCATCCGCAGCAGTCCGTTGTGGGGGACTGTGTTGAAATAACTGGTGAGGGTTGCCAGCTCATCCGCCGTCAGCGCCGCGCCGGGCTGGCCGGCAGGCGTGAGCTCCTCCGCCATCTCGAAGCGCAGCACGTACAGGCTGGCCTCCGTATCGTAGATGCCCGCCACGTCCTCCGTCACCGCCACCGGGTCCATGCCCATGGCCACGTCCAGCCGCTCTCCGGCAATGTCGAAGGCCCAGCCGGAGCGGCCGCCCTCCTCGCTTACGTTCGTCACCTTCACCATCGCGCCGGGGGCGCAGGTGAAGCAGGTGTAGGCGTGCTCGTTCCCGCCGTCGTCCAGCATGACTTCCTGCCGCGTGGCCACCACGTTGGTTACCTCCACCGCCAGGTCCTCAACGGAGAAGGGTTCTCCCCGGCCCAAAACGGCCTCCGCCGGCGCGCCGGGCTCCCACTTGACGCCGCAGACCTGCCAGAAGGTCATATCCGTATCCCAGGCCGGCACGTAGTAGCGCACATGGGCCAGCAGCAGGTAGGCGGTGCTGGCGCCGCAGACAGCCTTGACCACCATGGCCTGGTCATGGCTCTGGGTGCCGGAGTCCGCCTGGAAGGTCCGCAGGCTGGCGAGACCCCCGTCCGCCTCCACGCCGTACTGCCGGGAGAGGTAGGTTCTGGTCACATCCTGCCAGTCCATGGCCCAGGTCTCGTGGCCGTCCCGCATGGATGTCAGAAAGTCCGTCTCGATTCGCGGCCAGCCGTTCAGGATGCCGTACATCGGATCCATGCCCAGGTGGACGCCGCAGACCACGTACTCCTCCCAGGTCAGGCCCTCCTCGGACAGGGTGCCGGTCCAGGTCTCCGCCTCCAGGGCGATGCCGCCGTCCCCGTCCACGCTGAGGATCAGCACCGGGTCCCCCATGGAGCTGGACTGGTTCACCCAGCCGTTCTCCCCGTCCATGCCCCCGGCAAACATCACCTTGCTGATGTCGTCGGGCCGCATGCCGTAGTACAGGTTCCATACGTAGTAGGTCTTCTCCCCGGCGGTGACGGTCTCGGCGCAGAAGAGATTGGTGATCACCTTCTCCTCAAACACCGGCGGGTCGTCCGTGTAGGAGGCAATGATCTCTCCGGCTCTGTCCATGCACTCCTTTGCGGCCGCCTCCGCGGCGGTATAGAGGGGCGTGGTGAAGCTTACGGGCTCGCCGTCCACCAGGGTCAGGGTACCGGAGGGCAGGCGGGAGGCAAAATGGCCCTCCACCTCCAGCGTTACCGTATCTCCGTCCTTCGTGCCGCTGAGGACCCTGGGGTTCACGTCCCCGTACCCCAGATGCTCTGCGCCCTCCGGAGCGGGGAAGATCTCGTCCAGCGTCTCCTCGGCGGGGAGGAGGGACACGTCGGTGTACATCCGGTGGACGTACCGGTCCATCTCCGGGGCCTCCAGGCGCTCCTGCCACTGGGCCAGCTCCTCCTGGGACAGGGCGCTGCCCCCTTCCTGGCGGATGCCGAAGGCACAGGCGGCGGCCAGGGTGGCCAGCAGGGTCAGGGCCAGGGCCGCCGCCCCCCACCGCCGTCCTCCCTTGCCCAGGATGTTGCGGAAGCGCTCCTTCATCACCTCCGCGCCGCCGTAGAAGTGGGTGGACAGGACCCAGCGGCTCAGCCCCTGCTGCCGCCGCACGCTGGAGAGCAGGGCCTCGCTGTAGGCCCGGCGGGCCGCCCCGTCCGCCCCGGCCACCACCAGGCCGTCGCACGTCAGCTCCAAATCCGCCTCCGCCTCCCGGCGCAGCAGGTGGACCAGGGGGTTGAACCAGTGGACCGCGCAGGCCGCCAGCAGCAGCAGCTTATACCACAGATCCCGCCGCCGGTAGTGGGTCAGCTCATGGCGCAGGATGAAGGGCAGCTCCCAGTCCTGATAATCCTCGCCCGGCAGCAGCAGCCGGGGGCGGAGGAGCCCCGCCAGCATGGGGGAGTCCACCGCGCTGCTGACGCGCAGCTCCGGGGGGCGCCTGACGCCCATCTCCCGGCAGATTTGGCCGTACAGCCGGCAGGTCTCCTCGCCGGCGCCCCGGCTCCAGCGACGGGCCCGGCGGAGAAACACCGCCGTCCCCAGCAGGCGGTAGAGAGCGAAGGCCGCCCCGCCCGCCAGCCACGCCAGGGGCAGAAGGGCGTCCAGCTTCAGCGTCCGCCCCGCCGCCGGCTCCGGGGCCGCGCCGCCGGGGTCCGCAGAGGTTCCCGCCGCCGGCTCCGGCCGCTGGAGGGAGACCCCCGCCTCCCGGCTCACCGACAGCTCCATCCGGGGCACCTGAATGACCACCGGCGGCTCCGCCGCCGGCAGCCGGGGGGCCAGCCGTTCCCACCGCACCGGGGCCAGCAGCAGCAGCGCCGCCATGACCAGCCACACCCCGTACCGCCACCGGGGGCTGTACCGCCGGTCCAGCAGGGGCTTGAGCAGGGTCAGCAGGGCTGCCGCCCCGCCGATCACCACGCTCCACTTGAGCGCGTCCAGCATCTGTTCCATCTTTATCCCTCCAGTTCGTCCAAAAACTGGCGCAGCTGCGCCAGATCCTCCTTGCCGATGGCCTTGCCGTCGTACAGCGAGGCCACCATGCCGGTGAAGCTGCTGCCGTAGAGGCGGTCGATGAGCCCCCGGCCCTCGGCGGCCTTGTAGTCCCGCTCGGAGATGAGAGGCCGGTACCAGTTGCCCCGTCCCCGCTTCTCACAGGCCAAAAAGCCCTTCTCCACCAGCCGCCCCATAGCGGTGAGCACCGCCGGCAGGCTCCACCCCCGGCTGCCCTGGAGCCGCTGGTGGACGTAGGTGGACGGCACCGGCTCCCCGGCGCTCCACACGTGCAGCATGATCTCCAGCTCCGCGTCTCCCAGTCGTTTCATAGCGTCGTCCTCCCATGTGTATGTTATACAGCTGTATAATATGGGCTTATTATACGGCTGTATAAATGAAAAAGCAAGTTACAAAACCGTAACAGTTCTGCGGCGGCAAAAAGAAGGCCGGAGGGCGGAGCGTGCGCTCCGCCCTCCGGCCTTCTCGGCCCACCCGGTCCCTACCACAGCAGGGCCATGAGCAGGGGCAGCAGGAAATTGACCAGGATGACTGTGGCGATGATCCACAGTACCACCTTCAATGTGGACGTGTTGTCCTTTTTGGGGGACGCCCCGACCGGCTGGGGCCGCTGGACCGGCGGCTTCTGCGGCCGTGCCGGGCGGGACGGATCCATCCCCTTGGCCCGGCGCTCCCGCTTCTCCGCATGTACCTCGCTGTGGACGAAGGAGGCCGCGTGGTTTTGCTCGTTGACGCCGTCCACACGCCGTATGTTCCCCTGGCTGTCCGTCCCCCAGACCTTCACGGGCTGGTTGAAGGCCCCGCACCGGGGGCAGAACTCATCCTTGTCGTAGTCGTACTGGCGCTTGCAGTCCTCACAGACGATCCGCCGCATAAGCTCCCTCCCTTTCCCGCGGTTTTCCGCGCTCTCTGCACATCAGTATACTACGCCGGAGCGGGTTTGAAAAGTGCTTTTGTGGAGAAGTGCGCAAATCGCAGGAAATCGGACTACGGCTCCAATGCGAACCGGAACAAGGCCCCGTCCTCCCCGTAGTGCTCGTTGGGGACCCACAGCACGGACTTGTCTGTCAGGTTGTAGACCGCGCTGTGGACGGTGCAGCCGTTGTCGTCGTCGTTGTTCCAGCTCCTGCGGCCCACGATGGACAGAATGTCCATGGCCGCCTGCTCATCCGCCAATACGCCGCCGCACCGGGTCAGTTCCTCCCCGATACGCTGATAGCGGTCGAGGCCCGTCTTCTCGCCGTCCGTTTCATAGTAGCCGGGCTGAAGGATGAAGTTGGTGACCCACTGGAAGCCGCTGGCGGCCTCCAGCGCGCCGATAGAGCCGTCCCCGTCGTTGTAGGTCACCACCAGCTCCCGCTTGGTCCCGTCGGTGTCGGTGCCGTTGGTCCTCCCCACCCACTCCAGGATGGCGCTCCTGCCGGTGGCATCGGCCACCATGTAGTGGTAGGAGGTTTTGGCGGAGTCGTGGAGATCGTAGCCCGCGGCGATCTCCACCGCCTCCTCCACGCTGCCGGCGTAGTCCAGAATCAGCCGCAGCAGGGTGGTGGAGGTGATGTCGGGCCGGTCGGTCCGCTGGTCCGTGGGCACGGAGTCCCCGCCCTGGTAGGTCATGTAGATGCCGCAGGCCACGCCGGCGTCGTTGATGCCGTCCAGGGGGATGTAGGGGACCGCCAGGCAGGTGATCCGGTTGGCCAGGCCCTCCACGTTTTTCTCCACGTCCAGGCCCAGGAACTGGAGGTCCACGGTGGAGATGGAGGCGTGGCGGCCCTCGTTGGCCTGGGTGCGGACGATGCAGGTGTTGGTCTTCGCGAAGTCGTAGTTCCGGGCAAACAGACGGTCCCCCTCCTGGGTTCCGGCGGTGAAGGAGGAGCAGGCGATCTCCGACTCGCTGATGCGCATGGGGATCAGCCCCTTGGTGATATGGCCGGTGATGAAGGCAATCAGCTCCGCGTCGCTGGAGGCCCCGCCCTGGGCCTTGAACTCGTCCAGATAGAACCCGCCCTTCACATCCATGAGGTAGACGGCGCCGTCCAGGTGGCCGTCGTCCCGCTCCCGGATGAGCTTCATGCTGGCCAGGGAGAAGATCTCATTGTGCCACAGGGCGAAGACGGCGATCACCAGCGCCAGCAGCAGGGCCAGAACCGCCGCCAGCGCGCCGAGAAGGCGTCTTCTCCACCGTTTGGGGGTCTTTGCAGTGATGTCCATAAAAGCTTCCTCGCATTTCCTGTAATTTACCGGAGAAACATGTGCAGCAGTTCGCCGTACAGCTTCTTCTGATAGGGCTGGTAGCGCATGGGGAGATCCATCCAGGTCTTCTTATCCACAATGCTTTTGCAGTGGGAGAAGGCCTCGAACCCGGCCCGGCCGTGGTAGGCCCCCATGCCGCTCTCCCCCACGCCGCCGAATCCCATGGCGCTGGTGGCCAGGTGGATGACCACGTCGTTGACGCACCCGCCGCCGAACTCCAGGCGGCCCATGGCCTCCCGGATGCGGGGGCGGTTCTCGGAGAACAGGTACAGGGCCAGCGGCTTGGGCCGGTCCGCCAGGCGCTGGTAGACCTCCTCGAAGCGGTCGTAGGTGAGGATGGGCAGAATGGGGCCGAAAATCTCCTCCTGCATCGCCGGGTCGCTCTCCGACGCGCCGTCCAGAATGACGGGGGCGATCTGCAGGGTCTCCGGAGAGGACTGCCCGCCGAGAACCGCCTTGTCCCGGTCGATCAGGCCCAGCAGGCGGTGAAAGTGCCGCTCGTTGACGATCCTGCCGTAGTCCGGGTTCTGCAGCGGGTCCTCGCCGTACTGCCGCCGGACCTCCCGGCACAGCAGCTCCACCAGCCGGCCCCTCACGCTGCTGTGGCAGAGGACGTAGTCCGGGGCCACGCAGGTCTGGCCGCAGTTGAGGTACTTGCCGAACACAATCCGCCGGGCCGCCAGGGGGAGTTTGGCGGTCTCGTCCACAATGCAGGGGCTCTTGCCCCCCAGCTCCAGCACCGCCGGGGTCAGGTGCTCCGCCGCCCGGCGCAGCACCTCCCGGCCCACGGCCTGGCTGCCGGTAAAAAAGATGAAGTCGAACTTCTCCTCCAGCAGCGCGGCGTTCTCCCGCCGGCCGCCGGTGACGGCGGCCACGTACTCCGGCGGAAAGCACTCGCCGATCAGATCTGCCAGCAGGGCGCTGACGGCGGGCGCGTAGGCGCTGGGCTTCACCACGGCGGTGTTCCCGGCGGCGATGGCGTCGGCCAGGGGGTCCAGGGTCAGCAGCACCGGGTAATTCCAGGGGCTCATAATCAGCGTGCTGCCGTAGGGGGCGCTCTTCCGGAAGCTGCGGGCGGCAAACTGGGCCAGGGGCGTGGGGACGGTGCGCGCCCGCGCCAGCCGGCCCACGTGCCGGAGCATCCAGCGGATCTCCCCCCGCACAAGGCCGGTTTCGCACATGAAGCTCTCATAGCCGCTCTTGCCAAGGTCGGCCGCCAGGGCGGCCCCGATCTCCTCCTCGCGGCGGTTGACCGCGTCCAGCAGCCGCTGGAGCATCTCCCTGCGGAAGGACACCGGCAGCGTGGCCCCGGTGCGGAAAAACTGCCGCTGGCGTTGGACAATGTCGTGGATGTTCATCGCTCTGCCCCCTGTCTATTGAGAAATGGCGTCATAAAATACCTCCAGCTCCGCCGCGCTCATCAGCCGGGGCACGGGGTAGAGGGGATTGGCCTCCCGGGCGGCGTGGGCCGCCATAACGGGGATGTCCTCCCGCCGGATGCCCGGCAGCCGGTCCGGGATGCCCAGCCGCCGGTTGAGGTCCCGGACGGCGGCGATAAAGGCGGCGGCCGCCGCGGCGTCGGAATCCGTCTCCGCCGCCGTCCCGGCGCTCCGGCCCAGCTCCCGCAGCTTCCGGTGGATGCAGGGGCCGTAGGCCTCCAGCACAACGGGCAGCAGCACCGCGTTGGCCAGGCCGTGGGGGGTGTTGTACTGCCCGCCCAGGGAGTGGGCCACCCCGTGGACGTATCCCACGTAGGACTTGGAGAAGGCGATGCCCGCGATGTGGGCGGCCTGGAGCATATTCCGCCGGGCCTCCAGATCCGCCCCGTTTTGGCAGGCGGCCTCTATGTTCTCAAAGACCAGCCGCACCGCCTGGAGGGCCAGCCGCCGGGTCTCCCTGGTGGTGGAGCGGCCGATGTAGGCCTCCACCGCGTGGGTCAGGGCGTCCATGCCCGTGGTGGCGGTGAGGGCGGGGGGCAGCGTCCGGGTGACTGCCGGGTCCAGCACGGCATAGCGGGGGATCATGGTGAAGTTGTTCATGGTGTACTTGTGCTTTTGCCGGCTGTCGGTGATGACGGCGGTGACGGTCACCTCGCTGCCGGTGCCGGCGGTGGTGGGGATGGCGATGAGGGGCGGCAGGCGGCGCAGCACCCGCAGCAGGCCCCGCATCTGGTTGACGCTCCGGCCGGGGTAGGCGATTCTGGCCCCCACCGCCTTGGCGCAGTCCATGGAGGACCCGCCGCCGAAGGCGATCAGCCCCCGGCAGTTCTCCGCCAGATACCGCTCCCTGGCCTCCTCCACGTTTTGGACCGTGGGGTTGGCGCGGGTGCCGTCGTAGACCGCGCACCGGACGCCGGACCGCTCCAGCAGCTCCTCCAGGGGCGCCGTCGCCCCGGTCTCCCGGAGGGTGCGGTCCGTGACCAGCAGCACCGCGCCCACCCCCAGCCGCTCCAGCAGGGGCGGCAGGTCCCGGACGCTCTCCAGCCGCTCCGGCTCCCGGTAGGGCAGCAGGGGCATGGCCAGCCGGAAGGCCAGCTGATAGGCCCTGCACCAGCATTTCATACAGGGGTTCATTGCCTGGGAAGCCCGTCCCGGCTGATGTCCCGCAGATGTGCGGCAATGGACTCCAGCGCTCTGTAAAAGCATGTTCTCTCCTCCTCGCTGAGATCTCCGCCCGCCAGCTCCACCGCCAGGCTGGCCCGTCTGCAGATCTGCTCCGCAGCGGCCCTGCCCTGCTCGGTGAGCTTCAGCAGGCCCCGGTAGAGACTCTGGTTGACGCCCTCCTTGGTCACAAACCCCTTCTCCTGCAAAATGGCGACGGTGCGGGACACGTCGGACTTGTCCCTGCCGCACAGCTCGCACAGCTGGGGCCCCGTCACCCCGCCCCCGCTCCGGTACATGGCGGTCAGGTAGATGGCGTGGGCCCCCTTGAGGCCGTAAGCCGCCATCTCCTCCGCCGCCAGCCTGTGCCAGCAGCGGGAAATTTCAAAAATCGCCAAGGAGAAGCGCGCAAACCGATCCACCATGCCAGTTCCTCCTTTGCGGACAGTCGGAAGTTGAAGACGCAGCTTCTGCATCATACACCGGAGAAGTTGCGCTGTCAACTTCTTTTTTCCCCGATGTCTGTCGCTCCATTTCTCCTCACGGCGGAAAAACGCGCCGGCGAATCCGCCGGCGCGTCAGTCGTGCTGTCTTTTATGTTGTTTCCTCCACCTGAAGCGCGGCCAGGGGCTTGTACAGCGCGCAGGCCGCCGCCAGAGCGGGGACGGAGAAGCCGATCAGCAGCAGGTACAGCCCGCTCAGGGGGAACAGCAGGTACGCCAGCAGCAGCGGCAGCGCCCAGTACGCCCACACCGCCGCCGCCCGCAGGGGCCGCCCCAGCCCCATGGCCAGGGCTCTGCGCACCGCGGACCGGTCCAGGGGCCGCCCCAGCCCCAGCATGCCCCACAGGTAGGCGGCGGCCAGCAGGGTGACGAAAAACACCGTGGAGCAGAGCATGAAGGGCAGGTAGAGCAGCCAGTTCCCTTGGGCCAGCCGCAGGTAGAACACCAGCCCGTAGCCGCCGCACACCAGGGGCAGGGCGGTCAGCAGAAAGGCGGCCCAGGCCCGCCGCCACTCCCGGCGCACGCAGCCCCAGAAGAGCTCCGCCCTGGCGGGGCGGCCCGCCGCCAGGGTCCACACGGACCGGTGCAGGGCCAGCAGGGCCGGCGGGATGGTGACCACGGGGAGACAGCAGAGCAGAAAGAGCAGATTCAGCTTCAGCACGGCGGCGGTCTCCTGCCCCAGGACCCACAGAAAGCGGCGTCCCCCGGTTTTTTCCGCCAAATTTTCCTCCGGCTCCTGGGCGGTGTAATCCTCCTGAAAGAACATGGGGCCTCCTCTCCGCGCCGCAGCGCGGCGCATGCTGGTATGATGGATGCAGTGTATCATATTGGGGGAGGAATTGCAACCCAGCCCGCCGGTCCGGCGGCCCGGCGGGCATCCTCCTCTCAACCCATCCGCGCATATGCCGGAGCCCCTCGGGGCGGGGGTGTCCGGCGTATGTTTGTGATTTCAACCAAAATTTAGTGGCATATTTCTGGTATATCCGACGAATTTGTTCGAAAATATATGAAAATGTCAGGCAACCTACAGGAAAAGCGTCTGTATATACAATCTGCAAATATTTTGGGCATACCATGGCATTTACAGATGTGCGTCCCGCGTATTATAGTTTCATCAAGTTCTGCGTTGTCCGCCCTGGGCGGATGGGGGACGAGCAGAAAACGACAAAGAGGAGTGGTGTTATGAAACGATTTTCCCGCATGACGGCGGCGGCGCTGGCCCTGGTGCTGCTGCTGTCCATCACCGGGTGCGGCGCGTCAGACGGCAAGACGCACCTGACCTTTCAGATCTGGGATGTGGCCCAGAGGGCGAGCATGGAGGCCATCTGCGCCGCCTATACCGCCAAGCACCCCGAGGTTGACATCGAAGTGCAGGTCACCAACTGGACCGAGTACTGGACCAAGCTGGAGGCCGCCGCCGAGTCCAACACCATGCCGGACATTTTCTGGATGCACACCAACCAGATCCTGTACTACGCCGACTTCGGCATGCTGGCGGATGTGACGGACCTCTACGCCGACGAGGACCCCAGCTACTACCAGAACCATTTTTCCGACATCTCCATCGGCAACGCCAGCGGCTCTGACGGCAGGCTCTACGGCGTTCCCAAGGACAAGGACAACCTGGTCCTGGTCTACAACAAGGAGATGTTCGACGCCGCCGGGGTGGCCTACCCCGACGAAAACTGGACCTGGGACGACCTGGTCAGCGCCTCCGCCCAGATCTACGACAAGACCGGCAAATACGGCTACATGGCCTACAACGACGACCAGATGGGCTACTGGAGCTTCGTCTACCAGGCCGGCGGCTGCATCCTGACCGAGGACAAGACCCGGGCCGGCTTCGACCAGCCCGGCACCCGGAAGGGCATGGAGTTCTATGTGGGCCTGCAGGACTACGAGTGGTGCCCCGATCAGTCCTACTTTGCCGAGACCGCGCCCGGCACCGCCTTTTTCTCCGGGATCGGCTCCATGTACATCGAGGGCAACTGGGAGCTGATGAACAAGTGCGTCAGCTTCCCCGATATGAACGGCAAGTGGGACATCGCCCCCATGCCCAAGTGCCCTGACCCCGTCAGCGGCGACGGCCGGGCCACCATCTCCAACGGCCTGTGCTACTCCACCGCCGCCCGGGGCAAGACCCGCGACATCGCTCTGGATGTAATCAAGTTCTTCGGCACCGAGGAGGCCCAGCTGCTGGCCAGCTCCTACGGCGCGGCCATCTCCGCCTACAACGGCACCGAGCAGCCCTACTTCGACGCCTTTGACAAGGCCGGTTACGACATCAACGTGCCGATTCTCATGGATCAGTTCGCCTACGGCGTGCAGAACGTCAACAACGCCGCCAAGCCCAAGTGGAAGAGCCCCGTGCTGGATGAGCTCAACAAGGTCTACAACGGCCAGCAGAGCCTGGACAGCGCCCTGGACAACATGCAGAACATCATCGACACCGAGACCGCCAAGAAATTGGCGGATAACTGAAAGGAGGGCCCGCTGTGAATAGGAAACTGTCCGCCGCCGCCCGGCGGGAGGAAAACTGGGGCTGGATCATGGTAGCCCCCACCATCATCGGCCTGGGGGTGCTGAATATCTGGCCCTTCATCCAGACCATCTACACCAGCTTCTGCGAGCACCTGGGCTTCGGCCGCTACAAGTTTATCGGCCTGGGGAACTACGCGGAGATGCTGGGCAACACCGAGTTCTGGAAGGCCACCTGGAACACCATCTTCTTCTGTATCCTCACCGTGCCCGTGGGCGTGGCCCTGGCCCTGTTCGTGGCCATCCTGCTCAACGCCAAGGTGAAGTTCAAGGGCGGCTTCCGCACCCTGTTCTTCCTGCCCCTGGTCTGCGCCCCCGCCGCCGTGGCCATGGTGTGGCGCTGGATCTTCAACGGAGAGTACGGCATTCTCAACCAGATGCTGGGCCAGAACATCCAGTGGATCACCAACCCCAGGACCGCCGTGATCGCCGTGGCCATCGTCTCCATCTGGAGCAGCGTGGGCTACGACGCGGTGCTGCTGCTGGCGGGCCTGCAGAACATCCCCAAGACCCTCTACGAGGCCAACAGCATCGACGGCGCGGGCAAGATCCGCCAGTTTTTCACCATCACCCTGCCCATGGTCTCTCCCACCATGTTCTCCGTGCTCATCATGCGCCTGATGGCCTCCATGAAGATCTACGACCTGATCTACATGATGGCGGACGAGACCAACCCCGCCCTCACCGACATGCAGAGCCTGATGTACCTCTTCTACCGCTCCTCCTTCGTGGCGGGCGAGCGGGGCTACGGTTCCGCCATCGTGGTGTGGACCGTGGGCCTGATCCTTCTGGTGACCCTCATCCAGTTCTGGGGTCAGAAGAAGTGGGTCACTTACGATATTTAAGGAGGGACCGACATGAAAAGCATGGATTCTCTGCACCGCTCCTACGCAATGGCCAAGTTTTTGACTTACTTTTTCCTGATCCTGGGCGCGCTCATCATGGTCTTCCCCTTCGCGTGGATGATCCTCACCAGCTCCAAGACGGTGGCGGAGAGCCTGGCGGTGGACCCCGTGGTGATTTTCCCCGCCAAGTGGATGCTGGATAATTTCAAGGAGGCTGTCGCCTCCCTGCCCTTCGGCCACCTGTACTGGAACACGACGCTGATGGTCTTTTTCCGCGTAATCTGCGCGGTGCTCTTCAGCTCCATGGCGGGCTACGCCTTCGCCAAGCTGCACTTCCGGGGCAAGAACCTTCTCTTCGGCGTTGTGCTCATCCAGATGTCCCTGCCCAGCCAGATCTTTATCATCCCCCAGTATCAGATGGTGGCCAAGATGGGCATGGCCAACACCATCTTCGCCCTGGTGTTCCCCGGCCTGGTCAGCGCCTTCGGCGTATTCTTCCTGCGCCAGACCTACATGAGCATCCCCGACGAGGTGGGCGAGGCCGCCTACCTGGACGGGTGCAACCAGTGGCAGACCTTCTATAAGGTCATGTTCCCCCTGACGGGCACCTCCGTGGCCGCCCTGACCATCTTCACCGCCGTGTTCGCCTACGGCGATCTGATGTGGCCCCTGGTGGTCAACTCCGACCTGAAGATGATGACGCTCTCCTCCGGCCTTTCCACCCTGAAGGGCCAGTTCACCACCAACTTCCCGGTGCTGATGGCCGGCTCTCTGCTGGCCATGCTGCCCATGATCGTGCTGTATCTGATCTTCCAGCGCCAGTTCGTGGAAGGCATCGCCGGCACGGGAGGAAAGTAATCAGGTCAGCACGAAGTGCTGACGGGACGGTCGTTCAGCCGCCGCAGGCGGATGAATGACGTCCCCCTGGCACGAAGTGCTGACGGGACGGCCGCCCGACCGCCGCAGGCATAGAGACGGCGCCCCTTTACATTTGCGTTCTTCTTCTCTCTCTCAGACAGCCCCGGCCCAGGCGATTGCCAGCCGGGGCTGTCAAACTAGAGGAAGCTCACAAATTTTACACGGCGCGCCCCCAATCCTTAGACACTTTTGACAATTGCACCCGCCCGCGAAAATCGGTACAATTGCCGCAGAATACTTTGCAGTAAGGAGATACCCTATGATCGTTCACGACCAGGAGCGTCAAACGTTTACGCTGAACACCCGCCGCACCACCTACCAGATGAAGGTGGACGAGTACGGGGTGCTGCTGCATACCTACTATGGCCGCCGGGTGGAGAGCCGGGATCTGAGCGGCTTGGTCCGCTACGCGGACCGGGGCTTCGCCCCCAACCCCAGCGAGGCGGGCGGCCGCCGCGAGTACTCCCTGGACATCCTGCCCCAGGAGTACTCCACCAGCGGGGTGGGGGACTTCCGCCTGAGCTCCGCCGAGGTGGAGCTGCCGGACGGGAGCTGCCTTTTAGATCTCCGTTTTACCGGGGCCCAGGTCCGGGAGGGCAAATACGGCCTGGAGGGTCTGCCCGCCTTCCACGGGGAGGGCTGGGAAACCCTGTCCGTGACCCTGCGGGACCCCAGCTCGGGGCTGGAGGTGGAGCTGCTGTACGGCGTGTGGGAGGAGGAGGACCTCATCACCCGGGCTGTGCGCGTGACCAACGCCGGGGCCGCCGCCGTCCGGCTGCGCCGGGTGATGAGCCTCTGCCTGGACTTCTGCCGGGGAGATCTGGACATGATCACCTTCGACGGCGGCCACGCCCGGGAGCGCTGGCCCAGCCGGATGCCCCTGCGCCCCGGCGTGCAGGGGGTGGGCAGCGCCAGGGGCGTGTCCAGCCACCAGCACAACCCCTTCGTGGTCCTGTGCGAGCGGGACGCGGGGGAGGATCACGGCATGTGCTGGGGGGCGGCCCTGCTCTACAGCGGCGGCTTCACCGCCCAGGCGGAGCGCAGCCAGTTTGAGGACGTCCGGCTGGTGATGGGCCCGTCGCCCCTGTGCTGGACCCTGGCTCCCGGCGAGACCTTCACCGCCCCGGAGGCGGCCCTGGTCTGCTCCCCCGACGGCCTGACCGGCATGAGCCACCGGTTCCACCGGGCCGTCCGCCGCCGGCTGATCCGGGACCCCTACGAGGGCCGCCGCCGGCCGGTGCTGGTGAACAACTGGGAGGCCACCTACTTCGACTTCAACGCCCGGAAGCTGCTGGACCTGGCTGGGGCGGCCGCCCCTCTGGGCATCGAGCTGCTGGTGATGGACGACGGCTGGTTCGGCCAGCGAAACGACGACCTGCGGGGCCTGGGGGACTGGGTGGTCAACGAGTCCAAGCTCCCCGGCGGCCTGGAGGCCCTGGTGCCCCAGGTCAAGGCTCTGGGCATGCGCTTCGGGCTGTGGGTGGAGCCGGAGATGGTCAACGAGGACAGCGACCTCTTCCGGGCCCACCCGGACTGGGCCCTGGGGGCCCCCGGCCGTCCCCGCGCCAGGGGCCGGGGCCAGCTGGTGCTGGACTTCTCCCGGCAGGAGGTGCGCGCGCATATCTACGATGCGCTCAAAAAGGTGCTGGACAGCGCGGAGGTGAGCTATCTCAAGTGGGACATGAACCGCTCTCTCACCGACGTCTGGTCCATGGCCCTGCCGGCGGACCGGCAGGGGGAGCTGTGCCACCGGTACGTGCTGGGCGTCTATGAGATGCTCGAGCAGCTCCGCCGGGACTACCCGGACATGCTCATCGAGGGGTGCAGCGGCGGCGGCGGCCGCTTCGACCTGGGGATGCTGTACTACACCCCCCAGATCTGGTGCAGCGACAACACCGACGCCATTGACCGGCTGAAGATCCAGTACGGCACCTCCTTCTGCTACCCCGTCAGCTGCGTGGGCTCCCACGTCTCCGTCTCCCCCAACGAGCAGAACGGCCGGGTCACCCCCATGGAGACCCGGGGCGTGGTGGCCATGGGGGGCACCTTCGGCTATGAGATGGACCTGGGCCGGTGCACCGAGGAGGAGCGGTCCGTCATCCGCCGCCAGACAGCGGACTACAAGCGCCACAGCCGCCTGATCCAGGAGGGGGACTACTACCGCCTCACCGACCCCTTCCAGGCCGGGGATTTCACCGCCTGGGAGCACGCCGGCCCCGACGGCCGGGAGGCCCTGGTGTCCCTGGTGAACGGCGCCACACGGGCCGCGCCCCCCTTCTTCAGCCTGCGCCTGAAGGGCCTGGATCCCGCCCGGCGCTACCGGATCAACGGCGGGGAGCAGCTCTGGGGCGGGGATGTGCTGATGTACGCCGGCTATCCCGTCCCCACCCCCTGGGGGGACTACCAGTCTACCCAGCTGTACCTGGAGGCTGTGGAGGAATCTGAATAAACCCCTGACCGCGCCCGGGCCGGCAAGCCGCCCGGGCGCGGTGTTTTGCTGTTCTGCCGGAAAAATTCCCCGGCCCCGCCCCAACGCCCGCGCCTTCCTTCCTTGACTTTTCTCCCCGGCGGGTTTATCATAAAGCCTTACTTAAAAATCCCGCGAGAAACAGGAGGGAACGTCAATGTCTGTGAAATATATCTTTGTCACCGGCGGCGTGGTCTCGGGGCTGGGCAAGGGCATCGCCGCCGCGTCCCTGGGCCGTCTGCTCAAGCAGCGGGGCCTGCGGGTAAAGGTCCAGAAGCTGGACCCCTATCTCAACGTGGACCCCGGCACCATGAGCCCCTATCAGCACGGTGAGGTGTTCGTCACCGACGACGGGGCGGAGACCGACCTGGATTTGGGGCACTACGAGCGGTTTATCGACGAGAGCCTGGACGTGAACTCCTCCGTCTCCGCCGGCCAGGTCTACTGGAGCGTGCTCAGCCGGGAGCGGCGGGGGGACTTCCTGGGGGGCACGGTGCAGATCATCCCCCACATCACCGGGGAGATCAAGCGGCGCATCTACGGGCTGGACACCCCGGACACCGACGTGGCCATCGTGGAGATCGGGGGCACCGTGGGGGACATCGAGAGCCAGCCCTTTCTGGAGTCCATCCGCCAGGTGGCCGCGGAGCGGGGGAGGCACAGCGTCATGTTCATCCACGTCTCCCTCATCGTCTCCATCCCCGGCACCGGGGAGCTCAAGAGCAAGCCCACCCAGCACTCCGCCAAGGAGCTCCTCTCCCTGGGCATCCAGCCGGATGTGATCCTGTGCCGCTGCGGCGAGCCGGTCCCATCGGAGGTTCTGGAGAAGATCGCTCTCTTCTGCAATATCCCACGGGAGAACGCCATCCCCAACCTGACGGCGGAGCTCCTCTACGAGGTGCCCTTGATGCTGGAGCGGGAGGGGCTGGCGGACGCGGTGGTCCGCCGTCTGGGGCTGACCTGCCGCGCGCCGGATCTCACCGAGTGGGCCGCCATGGTCCGCCGGGCCAAGCACCCGGAGGGCCGGGTGACCGTCGCCCTGGTGGGCAAATACGTGGCCCTCCACGACGCCTACCTCTCCGTGGCGGAGGCCCTCACCCACGCCGGCATCGAAAACGGCGTCAAGGTGGACATCCGCTGGATCGACAGCGAGACGGTGACGGACGGCAACGCCGCCGCCCTGCTTGCCGGCTGCGGCGGCGTGCTGGTGCCCGGCGGCTTCGGCAGCCGGGGGGTGGAGGGCAAGATCAGCGCCATCCGGTACGCCCGCGAGAACCGGGTGCCCTTTTTCGGCATCTGCCTGGGGATGCAGCTGGCGGTGGTGGAGTTCGCCCGCCACGCGGCGGGCCTGGAGGGGGCCCACTCCAGTGAGCTGGATCCCTGCGCGAAATACCCGGTCGTCGACCTGATGCCCGGCCAGGCGGAGGCCGCCGGCAAGGGGGGCACCATGCGCCTGGGCAGCTGCCCCTGCCTGCTGGCGGAGGGCAGCCGGGCCCTGGCGGCCTACGGCGCCCCCCGCGCCGACGAGCGCCACCGCCACCGCTACGAGTTCAACAACGCCTTCCGGGAGACCCTGACGGCGGCGGGGCTGCGCCTGACGGGCCTGTCCCCGGACGGGCGGCTGGTGGAGATCGTGGAGCTCGACGGCCACCCCTGGTTTGTGGGGGTGCAGTTCCATCCGGAGCTGAAGAGCCGCCCCAACCGGGCCCACCCCCTGTTCCGGTCGTTTGTCGCCGCCGCCGGAGAGGCGGCGCGCGGATGAGAACAAGAGAGGAGAAGCCATGGACATGCATCTATCCCAGTGGCGGGCGCGGGACCCCGTGTTCGCCGATCTGATGGACCTGCGGGAGACCTTCTGGGCCAACCCCGGCCTGCGCCCCGCGGGGGAGGCTCTCTCCTCCGCCCCCGTCACGGCGGAGGAGGTGGCGGACGCCGCCGCCCGGCTGGACCGCTTCGCCCCCTATATCGCCCGGGTGTTCCCCGAGACGGCCCCCGACGGGGGGCGCATCGAGTCCCCCCTGGTCCCCATACCCGCCATGGGGCGGGCCCTGGGGGACCGCCCCGGCCGCCTGCTGCTCAAGCAGGACAGCCACCTGCCCATATCCGGCTCCATCAAGGCCAGGGGCGGCATCTATGAGGTGCTTTGGCTGGCGGAGACCATCGCCCTCCGGGAGGGCTGGCTGTCGGAGGGGGAGAGCTACGCCCGCCTGGCGGACGCGGACCTCCGGGGCCGCTTCTCCGATTACGCCGTGGCCGTGGGCTCCACGGGGAACCTGGGCCTCTCCATCGGCATGATGAGCGCCGCACTGGGCTTCCGGGTGACGGTCCACATGTCCGCCGACGCCCGGCAGTGGAAAAAAGACCTGCTGCGCTCCAGGGGCGTCAATGTGGTGGAGTACGCCGGGGACTACAGCCTGGCCGTGGCCCGCGGCAGGCGGCAGGCGGAGGCGGACCCCGCCTGCCACTTCGTGGACGACGAGAACTCCCGCACCCTCTTCCTGGGCTACGCCGTGGCCGCCGGCCGGCTGGCGGAGCAGCTGGCGGCCATGGAGATCCCGGTGGACGGGGCGCACCCCCTCTATGTCTACCTGCCCTGCGGGGTGGGCGGGGGCCCCGGCGGGGTGGCCTTCGGGCTGAAGCTGCTCTACGGCGGCGCGGTGCGCTGCTACTTCGCCGAGCCCACCCACGCCCCCTGCATGCTCCTGGGCCTGGCCACCGGACTCCACGACGGCGTGAGCGTGGAGGACTTCGGCATCGACGGAAAAACGGCGGCGGACGGCCTGGCGGTGGGGCGGCCCTCCCGGTTTGTAGGCCGGGTGATGGAGGGCCTGCTGGACGGGTGCTACACCGTGGATGACCGGCGGCTTTACCAGCTGCTGCGCCTGCTGGCGGACACCGAGGGCATCCGCCTGGAGCCCAGCGCCCTGGCGGGCCTGCCCGGCAGGGACCTGGTGTGCGGGCGGACCCCGGTCCCCGAGGGGGCGACCCACATCGCCTGGGCCACCGGCGGCGGCATGGTGCCGGAGGACGTCTGGCGGGAGTACTATCGCCTGGGCGGCTGATGCTTACCTTGAAAAGCGGCCGGAGGGGAGCCGCCGCGCCGCCCCTGGGCGTTAGCTGGGGGTAAAAATTTGCCGGACCGCTTTGACATTCCCGGTATTTCGGGGTACAATAGAGAAAATTTGTCCAACAGGAGTGATTCCAACGTCTTACTACACCTACGAGACCGCCGTGGCCTACCCCGACGTGGGGGCGGACTACCGGCTGAACCACCGCGGCCTGCTGCGGATTTTGCAGGAGGCCGCCGCCATCGCCTCCGACGAGTGCGGCTTCGGGCCGAAGGACGTCCCCCGCAGCGGGGTGTGCTGGGTGCTCACCGCCTGGCGGGTGGAACTGACGGAGCGGCCCCTCTGGCGGTCGGAGGTGGCCGTGCGCACCTGGCCCCGCTCCCTGGAGGGCTTCGCCTCCGAGCGGGATTTTGAGGTGTTCTGCCAGGGGCGGCGGATCGCCCGGGGGACCTCCCGGTGGTTTTTGGTGAACGCCGCCACCGGGCGCATCGCCCGCGTCACCGGGCTTGTTCGCTCCGCCTACGACCTGGAGGAGCGGGCGGTGTTCGATACCCCCGCCCGCACCAACGGCAGGAGCAGCCCCGGCGCGCAGCTGGCCTGCGCGGTCCAGGTGGGCCGCCGGGACATCGACACCAACCGCCACGTCAACAACATCCACTACCTGGACTACGCCCTGGAGGCCCTGCCCCAGGAGGTCTTTGACCATCTCCCCGACACGGTGGAGGTGGTCTACCGCCGGCAGATTCTCCTGGGCGCCTCCATCCGGTGCCTGTACAGCGTGACGGAGGACGGACAGCACCAGGTGGAGATCCAGAGCGGCCAGGGGGACGATCTGGTCCGCCACGCCTTCGTCTGGTTTTACGGGCAGAGCGGCTGAGAAGGAGCGGCGCGGGAACACCGGCCGCCCCTCTGCCCGCTCTTTATGGAACCGCTGGCCGCGCCGGTAGAGTATTTTATGAGGAGGAGAAACGACATGCAGGATTTGCTGACCTTTCTGGACCGCAGCCCCAGCCGCTACCACGCGGTGGAGAATCTGCGCCTGGAGCTGGAGGAGGCGGGCTACGCCCGCCTGGAGGAGGGGCGGGCCTGGACCCTGGCCCCCGGCGGGCGGTACTACGTGGTGCGCAATGGCTCCGCCCTGGCGGCCTTCCGGGTTCCCCGGAGGGAGGGGGCCGGCTTTATGATCTCCGCCAGCCACTCCGATTCCCCCACCTTCCGGGTGAAGGAGCACGCGGAGCTGGAAGGGCCCGACGGGTACCTCCGGCTGAACGTGGAGGGCTACGGCGGGATGCTGTGCGCCCCCTGGCTGGACCGGCCCCTGACGGTGGCGGGCCGGGTGCTGGTGAGCACGGACGGGGGCATCGAGCCCCGGCTGGTCTACGTGGACCGGGACCTGCTGCTCATCCCCAACGTGGCCATCCACATGAACCGGGAGGCCAACACCGGCTATAAATACGACCCCAAGTGCGACATGGTGCCCCTCATGGGCCTGGGCGCGGAGAAGGGGACCTTCCGCTCCCTGGCGGCCCAGGCCGCCGGGTGCGCCCCGGAGGACATTCTGGGGACGGATCTGACCCTCTGCCTGCGGCAGAAGGGGCTGGTGTGGGGGGAGAAGGGGGAGTTCCTCTCCGCGCCCCGCCTGGACGACCTCCAGTGCGCCTGGGGCTGCTTCCGGGGCTTCCTGGAGGCGGGGGAGAGCGCCGCCGTCCCCGTCTACGCCCTGCTGGACAACGAGGAGGTGGGCAGCCTCACCCGCCAGGGGGCCGACGGCACCCTGCTGAGCGACGTGGTGGAGCGGGTGTGCGCCGCCCTGGGCCGGGACCGGGCCGCCGCTGTCGCCAACAGCTTCATGGTCTCCGCCGACAACGCCCACGCCGTCCACCCCAACCACCCGGAGTACCACGACGCCACCCACCGCCCCGCGATGAACGCCGGCCTGGTCATCAAGCACGGGGTGCGCTACGCCACCGACGGCGCGGCCCAGGCGGTGTTCACCGCCCTGTGCCGGCGCGCCGGGGTGCCGGTGCAGCACTTCTCCAACCGCTCCGACCTGGCGGGGGGCTCCACCCTGGGGAACATCTCCAACGCCCACGTGTCGGTGAACACGGTGGACATCGGCCTGGCCCAGCTGGCCATGCACTCCTGCTTTGAGACCGCCGGGGTGCGGGACGCCGGCTATTTGGTGCAGGCCATGACCGCCTTCTACGCCGCCTCCTACCGGGAGGAGGCGGGGCGGATGATTCTGGACTGACGGCGGGCCCGGACGCCGCAGCAGAAGACCCAGGGGGCCGAAGGCCCCCTGGGTCTTTGTCGTCCGCGCCGGCCTTTTCTGCGCACTGCTGTACCAGGGCGCAGTCCTCTTCATAGGACCGGCGTCTCCCCCCCGGCGGACAGGGCGGCCTCCGCCGTCAGAACCCCGCCGTCCCAGCGGCAGCGGAAGCCGCCGCCGTTGGGGGCCTGCCAGCGGTAGAACTGGCCGCCGGGCTCCAGGGCCTCCAGCAGGGTCATAATGGTGCCCCCGTGGACCACCAGGGCCAGGCGCTCCCCCGGCGCGTGCCCCGCTGTGACGGCGCGGAAGGCGGCCAGGACCCGCTGCCGGACCTGCTCCCTGCTCTCCCCGCCGGGGGGCGCCGCCTGACCGGCGGAGTCCAGCCAGGCCTGATAGGCGGGGCTGTCCTTCAGCTCCTCGTAGGTATGGCCCTCAAAGGCCCCGAAGTCCGTCTCCCGCAGGCCGGGGACCGCCGTCTGCGCCGTACCGGGGTAGAGGATGGCCGCCGTCTCCCGGCAGCGGAGCAGGGGGGAGACGTACACCGCCTCCGCCTCCGGCCCCCGCCAGTCCGCCAAAGCCGCCCGCCCCTGGGGGCAGAGGGGCTGGTCCGTGACGCCCGTGTAGCGCCGCTCCAGGTTGCCCCGGGTCTGCCCGTGGCGGATGAGATAGATGGTCATTTGATCCGCACCCCCAGTCCGCAGTGGACCCGGTACACCGCCTCCGCCGTCTCCGCCAGCGCGCAGCAGGTGCGGCCCACCAGCTCCCGCCAGTCCCGGTCCTCCCGGTCCAGGGGGGTCACGCCGCCGCCCACCTCGTCGCAGATGAGCACCCCCTCCGGGTGCTCCGCCAGCCACCGGTCCAGGGCCGCCGCCGGGTCCGGCAGGGCCCGCAGGGCCAGATGGAGGCCGTGGACACAGCTCTCCGGGCCCAGCGCCCCCTCGCTCCAGGCCGCGACGCCCAGCGCCTGCCGGGCGAAATCCAGCTTCCCCTGGGCCATGCCGCCCACCACTAACACCATAGGGCACACATCCTCTCCGCCGCCACAACGGCCGCCAGCATCACCAGCTCGCACACCTGCAGAAACCACCCGGCCAGATCGCCGGTGAAGCCCCCGAACTGCCGCACGGCCATGCGCTTGTACACCAGCCAGAACCCCACGGCGCACACCAGCGCCGCCAGCCCCGCCGCCCTGTTCAGCCAGGGGAGCGCCGCGCAGTAGAGGCACAGCCAGGCCGGCAGAACCCACCGGGGGAGCCTGCTCCCCGCCTTGAGGGCGGAGCCCATGCCCGCGCCGGGGCCGAAGACGGGCCGGGCCGAGGGCAGCTGCTCCACCGCCTGGGCGCTGAGCGTCCGGCTGAGGACGAAGCCCGCTGCCAGGGTGGGGACGCTCTCAAGCTCGCTCATCAGGGCGAAGGTCAAAAGAAACCACACCCCGCACCAGATCACCGCGAAGGCCCCGGCGCTGGAGTCCTTGAGGATGGCCAGCTTTTTCTCCCGGGGGGCGTGGGAGGCCAGGGCGTCCACTGTGTCGCAGTAGCCGTCCAGGTGGATGCCGCCGGTGACGATAATGGGCGCGGCGGTGCGCAGGGCGGCGCGCAGAATCGTGCCGGTCCCCAGAAGGCCGCACAGGGCGTCCGCCCCCCAGAAGACCAGCCCCACCGCCGCTCCCACCAGGGGGAAAAAAGCCAGGGTGTAGCGCATATTCCTCTCGCTCCACGCCACCTGGGGCATGGGGAGGCGGGAGTAGGTGGAGAAGGCGATGGCGCAGGACGCGAGCAGCGTGCCCACAAAAGAACCCCCTTTCACGGCCCGCTCCTCCGGGGGAGGGACGGGCTGTTTGACAGTTTGTGGGACCAGAATAGCACGATTTTTCCCGCTTCGCAAGGGGGGGGACAGAAGGGGCGGGCAAAATGTAGAAATCGGAGCGCCCGTTTTGACGGATTTAACAAAAAATATTTCGAGAACAGGGGTTATGATTGACAATCATCGAAAGAAATGATAGAATACCCCCCGGATGGTGCCGGCACCATCCATTGTGGAGCGTCCGCTCCACAAGAATTTGATCGTATGGAAAGGATTGTAATGATGAAAAAGAAGATTCTTGCGTTTCTCCTGGCCGCTGTGATGGTTCTGGCCCTGGTGGCCTGCGGCGGCAACAACTCCGGCAAGGACAACGACAGCCAGGGCGGCGGCGAGGGCGGCAAGACCATCGGCGTGTGCATCTACAAGTTCGATGACGCCTTCATGACCACCTACCGCAACGCGCTCCAGGAGATCCTGGAGGGCAAGGGCTACTCCGTCACCGTCGTGGACGGCAACAACGACCAGAACAAGCAGAACGAGCAGATCAACACCTTCATCACCCAGGGTGTGGACGCGCTGATCATCAACCCCGTTATGACCAGTGCCGCCGACCAGATCATCGCCACCGTCAAGGGCGCTGACATCCCCACCGTGCTCATCAACCGCGAGCCCACCGCCGACCAGATGGCCGCCTATGACAAGCTGGTCTACGTCGGCTGCGACGCCGCCCAGTCCGGCACCTTCCAGGGCGAGCTGATCCTGGAGACCGCCAACAAGGGCGACATCAACGGCGACGGCAAGGTCTCCTACATCATGATCCAGGGCGACCCCGAGAACATCGACGCCCAGCTGCGCACCGAGTACTCCGTGAAGGCCCTGACCGATGCGGGCATGGAGGTCGAGGAGCTGGATCTCCAGCGCGGCGACTGGGACCGTGAGAAGGGCCAGACCATCTGCGCCAACGACCTGGCTCAGTTCGGCGATCAGATCGAGGTTGTCTTCTGCAACAACGACGACATGGCCATCGGCGCTCTCCAGGCCATCCAGGCCGCCGGCCGCACCGTCAACGAGGACATCTACCTGGTGGGCGTGGACGCGCTGGATGCCGCCCTCAACGAGGTGAAGGCCGGCAACATGACCGGTACCGTGCTCAACGACGCCAAGGGCCAGGCCCAGGGCGCTGTGGCCGAGATGGAGAAGCTCCTGAGCGGCACCACCTACGCCTCCGGCAGCCAGAGCGTGTACGTTGACTACGTGAAGGTCACTCCCGACAACGTGGCCGACTTCATGGGCTGATCCGCCAGCATCAAATCGTGAAAAAAGGTGCGTGCGCATGTGCGCACGCACCTTTTTCTCTTCGGGCCGACCGCCCGGACCAGACAAAAAAGGGGGGACCGAGAATTGTCAGAATATCGTTTGGAAATGCGTGACGTCGTCAAGACCTTTCCCGGCGTCAAGGCGCTCGATCACGCGCAGCTCAAGCTCCGTCCCGGCACCGTCCACGCGCTGATGGGAGAGAACGGCGCGGGCAAGTCCACGCTGATGAAGTGCATGTTCGGCATCTATCACATGGACGAGGGCTCGGTGACGTACGAGGGGGAGCAGGTGTCCATCAGCGGACCGCTGGACGCCCTCAACCGGGGCATCGCCATGGTGCACCAGGAGCTGCAGCCCATCCCGGAGCGCAGCATCGGCGAGAACATCTACGTGGGCCGCTACCCCACCAAGCGCCTGGGGCCCATCACCGTGGTGGACCACGAGAAGATGTACGCCGACGCCGCCCGCGTCCTGGAGGAGGTGCACCTCAACTACGACCCCAAGGCCAAGCTGGGCACCCTGAGCGTGTCCCAGATGCAGCTGGTGGAGATCGCCAAGGCCGTCAGCGCCGACTGTAAGGTGCTCATCCTGGACGAGCCCACCTCCTCGCTGACGGCGGCGGAGGTGGAGGCCCTGTTCACCATCGTGGGCGAGCTGCGCTCCAGGGGCGTCTCCATTGTCTACATCAGCCACAAGATGGACGAGATCCTCCGCATCAGCGACGAGGTCACCATCATGCGGGACGGCCAGTATATCGGCACCTGGGACGCCAAGGGCCTGACCACGGACTTCATCATCACCAAGATGGTGGGCCGGGAGCTGACCAACCTCTACCCCAAGCGGGAGAACGTCCCCGGTGAGGCGGTGTTCGAGGTGGAGGACTTCACCTCCATCAACCCCAAGAGCTTCCGCCACGCCAGCTTCCAGCTGCGCAAGGGGGAGATCCTGGGGGTGGCCGGCCTGGTGGGCGCCCAGCGCACGGAGCTGATGGAGGGGCTGTTCGGCCTGCGCTGCCACAGCGCGGGGCGGATCGTCTACAAGGGCAAGGAGCTGCGGATCAACCAGCCCAAGGACGCCATCAACAACGGCATCGCCCTGCTCACCGAGGACCGCCGGGCCACCGGCATTCTGGGGGTGCTGTCCATCGCGGACAACGTCTCCATCGCCTCCCTGAACCAGTACCTCATCGGCGGGGTCATGCTCGACGACGGGAAGATCGAGAAGCTGGTCCAGGACAACGTGGCCAAGCTGAGCATCAAGACCCCCTCCTCCAAGACGCTGATCCAGTCCCTGTCCGGCGGCAACCAGCAGAAGGTGCTCATCAGCCGGTGGCTGGCCAACGACCCGGACGTGTTCATCATGGATGAGCCCACCCGCGGCATCGACGTGGGCGCAAAATACGAGATTTACTGCATCATTGCGGCGCTGGCCAAGCAGGGCAAGAGCATCATTATGATCTCCTCTGAAATGGGCGAGCTCATCGGCATGGCCGACCGCATCATGGTCATGTGCGACGGCCGCGTCACCGGCTTTGTGGACGGCAAGGACGCCAATCAGGAGAACATCATGGCCCTGGCCACCCAGTTTGAATAAGGAGGAGAGAAAAACATGGAGAAAAGTAAGTCTTTTGACCTCAAAAAGTTTGTCTCGGACAACGCGATCATCCTGCTGGTGGTGGCCCTGGCCATCATCACCGGCCTGACCACCAAGAACTTCTTCAAGCCCGCCAACTTCAAAAACCTGGTCATCAACATGTCCCCCCGGTTCATCATCGCCTGCGGCGTGTCCGGGTGCCTGATCACCAAGGGCACCGACCTGTCCGCCGGCCGTCAGGTGGGCCTGGCGGCCTGTCTGTCCGCCATGATGCTCCAGAGCCTGGACTACTCCGCCCGGATGCTCCCCTGGATGCCGGACATCCCCTGGTGGCTGGCCCTCATTATCGTGATGATCGCCATGGGCATCATCGGCGCCGTCAACGGCGTGGTCATCTCCATGCTGAAGGTGCCCCCCTTCATCGCCACCCTGGGCATGCAGACCATCGTCTACGGCGCGTGCCAGATCATCACCAACAACCAGCCCATGGGCGGGTTTAAGGAGAGCTACCTGAAGGTGGCCCTGGGCTCCGTGCTGAATGTCCTCCCCTACCTGGCCATCTTTGCCGTCGTCGTGGGCGTCTACTTCTGGTTCCTCTATAATAAGACCCGCCACGGCAAGTACATGTACGCCATCGGCGGCAACGAGAGCGCGGCCCAGGTGGCCGGCGTCAACGTCACCGCCACCATCATCCGCATCTACCTGCTGGCCGGCGTCATGTACGGCCTGGCCGGCTTCCTGGTGGGGGCCAAGGCCGGCGGCGCCTCCACCGCCACCGGCTTCGGCTACGAGCTGGAGGCCATCGCTGCCTGTACCATCGGCGGCGTGTCCGCCAACGGCGGCGTGGGCCGCGTGGGCGGCATCCTCATCGGCGTGCTGGTGTTCGAGGCCCTGAAGATCTGCCTCCAGTTCCTGGGCGTGGATCCGGCCTACACCTACATCGCCCAGGGCCTTGTCATCATCATCGCCGTGGCCCTGGATCTGCGCAAGTACCTGGCCAAGAAGTAAGTCCATGGATCAGGACGAGAAGCGTCCGGCGTCCCAGACGCCGCCCCCGGAGACCCCGGAGGAGCCCCCGCGGCGCACCGCCATGCAGAACTTTTACGAGCATTTCCGCGGCGTGCCCCTGCGGTATCTGGACATCTTCATCGGCGTGTGCGCGGCGGCCCTGGTGATCCTGGTGATTCTGGGATTTCTGAAGGGACGCGGATACCTGTAAAAAAGCAAAGCGAGAGCCCCGGATGGATGCCGCTCCATCCGGGGCCTTTTTCTCTGCCGGCGGTTCCTCCGGCGGGCTGCCCTCACTCCAGATTCAGCTTTTTGCGCAGGATGAACTCCGTCCCCGCGAAGTAGATGGCGGAGAGGACCAGCTCCCCGGCGATGGCGAGCCACATGGAGCGGTGATACAGCGACTGGCCGGACTGCCCGTTGAGCAGGGGCCAGATGATGGGATCCAGGCCCGGGACGACAGTGCTGAGCAGGGTTGACATGACGGCATTGATGGCGATAAAGGCGACAACGCTCATCGCCACCCGGTTTTTGTTGAACAGGTGGCCCACGCTCATCGCCAGATACAGCTGCAGGAAGCCCGTGGCGAAGGAGACGAGCATCAACAGAAGCAGCTCAAGCAGGCCCAGAAAGGCGCGGGTGACCTCCAGGTCCCAGTGGCCGAACAGGTACTGGAAGCCCTTGAACAGCACCTGCAGGTCCTCAAGGCTCCAGGGAACGATAACCAGGACGGAGAGAATGGCGACCACGACGCTGAGGAATGTGGTGACCACGGCGCACAGCAGCTTCGCGCCGATGAGCTGCCAGGGCTCCACCGGCAGGGTGTGCATGAGATACCCCTCGTCCCCCAGCAGGCCCTTGTAAAAGCGCTGAATGGCGAACACCAGGGCGACGATGAACATGGCCATGAGGATGGCCACGTAGACCAGCATGGAGACGCCGGCGGTGGTCTCCCCCACAGTGCTGGTGCTGTCCAGGCCGTTGACGGTGAAATGGTTCACCAGCGCCAGGGCCAGGGCCGCCGGCCAGATGAAGGCGAACTGCTTGAACATGGAGCGGAAATCGTATTTCAAAAGCTTCCCAAACATCAGAAGGCACCTCCCTCATAGTTCTGCGCCCGGAAAATCTCGCGGAACAGGGCGTCCACACTCTTGCCCTCCCGCTCCCGGATGCTGTCCACGGTGTCGTGGAGGGTGATCTGGCCCTCCTTCAGGAAAACGGCCTCATCCAGCACCTTCTCAATGTCGCTGATGAGGTGGGTGGAGATGAGCACCGTGCCCTCCTCGTTGTAGTTGGTGAGGATGGTGCCCAGAATGAACTCCCGGGCCGCCGGGTCCACCCCGGCGATGGGCTCGTCGAGAAGGTAGAGCTGGGCCTTCCGGGCCATGACCAGCACCAGCTGGACCTTCTCCTTGGTGCCCTTGGACATACTCTTGAGCCGGTCGCTGGGGGTGACCCCCAGGCTGGCGCACATGTTCATGGCCTTCGTCCGGTCAAAGTCCTGGTAGAAGTCCGCGAACAGGTCGAAGAGGTCCGTGGCCCGCATCCAGTCGGCGAAATACATCCGGTCCGGCAGATAGCTGATGATGGACTTGGTGTAGGGCCCCACCCCCTGGCCGTCCACCAGGACGGCCCCCTCGGTGGGCTGGAGCAGGCCGCAGAGGATCTTAATCAGGGTGGTCTTGCCGCTGCCGTTGGGGCCCAGCAGGCCCACGATCCGGCCCCGGCCCAGCTCCAGGTTTACCCCCTTCAGGGCGGTCTTTCCGCCGTAGCGCTTGGTCAGCGCGGTACAGGTGACAAGCTGTTCATGCATGGTGTAATTCCTCCTTTACAAACACAAGGGCGTCCTCGGCCCCGTAGCCCAGCTGGGAGAGCACCTCCAGGCAGGCGGCCACTGCCGCCCTGGCGCGGGCCTTGGCGGCCGCCTCGATGACGGCGGCATCCTCGGTGACGGTGCGCCCCGCGGTGCGGCTGCCCACCGCCAGGCCGTCGGCCTCCAGCTGGGCCAGGGCCCGCTGCATGGTGTTGGGGTTCACCCCCGCCTGGGACGCCAGCTCCCGCACGGCGGGGAGCCGCCCGCCGGGGGGGTACTCGCCCTTGAGAATGCGCACGGTGAGCTGCTCGGTGAGCTGCTGCCAGATGGGCCGGTCGTCAGTAAATGTCCAGTCCATATGTTCCTCCTTTCCGGTAATGTCAGATTGACTTATTGTACTAAGCAATTAATACAATAATACACCCGGCGGGATTTGTCAAGAGGTTTTCTAAAAAATTTCTCCGGCGCATAGATATGGATATGCGGGCATGTCTGCCCGAATTGACAGGGAGTGAATTGGATATGGAAAAAATCAAGCGGGAAAGCAAGGTGCTGTCGGGGGCGGCAGAGCTGTTCAACCTGCCGGCGGACGTGGTGGAGGGCCTGCCCCACGTGGAGATGGTGGGCGGGGGGCACTTCTTCATGGAGCACCATCGGGGCATCCTCTCCTACAGCGGGGAGGAGATCGACATCAACGGGGATAAGATGATCGTCCGGGTGTACGGCCAGGGGCTGGAGCTGGTGAGCATGACCGGCGGGGCCCTGCGCATCCGGGGGGACATCCGGCGGGTGGAGTGGGTGAAGTGAGATGATGAGCCATGTGGTGAACCTGCTTAAGGGGGAGGTGACGGGCCGGGTGGAGAGCGGCTTCCCGGAGCGGGTTCTGAACCTGTGCGCGGAGTACGGCGTGGCCTTCTGGGACCTGCGCTGGGAGTCCCCAGTGGCCTTCACCTTCACCCTGGCCCGGCGGGACTGGAAGCGGCTGCGGCGGCTGTCGAAGCGGGTGGACTGCGACTTGACGGCGGTGTCCTGGAAGGGGACCCCCTTCTTCCTGGGCCGGATGCGCCGCCGGTACGCCCTGTGGGTGACCCTGGCGCTGGGGCTGGCGGCGCTGGTGTACAGCTCCTTTTTCATCTGGGACTTCCAGGTGGAGGGCTGCGAGACGGTCTCCCCCCAGGAGATTCTCCGGGCCCTGGAGCGCCACGGGGTGGGCTTCGGGACCTACGGCTACGCCGTGGACTCCCCGGAGCTGCGCAACCTGCTGCTGCTGGAGATGCCCCAGCTGAGCTACATCGCCGTCAACGTCAAGGGCTGCCGGGCCTACGTCCAGGTGCGCGAGCGCGTCCCCGCCCCGGAGATCGTCAGCCAGCGGGAGCCGGGCAACACCGTGGCCGCTAAGGACGCCCTGGTCACCGCCGTCCAGCCCTGGGGCGGGGAGAAGCAGGTCCTGCCGGGGACCACAGTGAAGGAGGGCCAGCTGCTCATCTCCGGGGTGGTGGAGAGCGACTTCTCCGGGGCCCGGTACCTGCGGGGCATGGGGAAGGTGTACGGCCGGACGTGGTACCAGCTGCGCTGTCAGGTGCCCCTGACGGTCCAGGAGCGGACCTGCACCGGGGAGGAGGTGGTGCGCCGGGCCCTGCTGGTGGGAAAAAATCGGATAAATTTGTATTTTGGCAGTAGCATTTCCGGGGATACTTGTGATAAAATAACCACCTGGGAGAAGTGGCGGCTGCCGGGGGACGTGGCCCTGCCGGTCACCGCCGTCACCGAGACCCTGCGGCCCTACACCCTCTCCCCGCGGCAGCGGACGGAGGAGGAGGCCCTGGCCCTGGCGGACACGGTGCTGACCGCCAGGCTGGCGGACTGTCTGGAGGAGGGGGAGGTGCTCAGCCGCACGCTGACCGCCCAGGCGGTGGGGGACGCCCTGCTGGTCACCCTCACGGCGGAGTGCCAGGAGCAGATCGGCCGGTTTGTGGAGCTGCCCGCCCAGGGCGGCTGATGCGTTTCCGGAGGGAAAGCGCACCGGTCGGATTTTTACCCCAAGACGAAAACCATGGCGGTTCCGGCTCTGCCGCCCGGCGGCGGGGCTCCTGGCGTGGGAATCGCATGAGATGAACAAAGGAAGACAACCATGGAACAGAGAATTGAGATCGACCGCCTGGAGCAGGCGGTAAATATCTTCGGCTCCTTCGACGAGAACATCCGCCTCATCGAGGCGGAGTTTCACGTGGTGGTGACCAACCGGGAGGGGGAGCTGCGCATTGCCGGGGAGCCGGAGGACACCATGCTGGCGTCCAAGGCCATCGGGGCCCTGCTGACCCTCTCCAGCAAGGGGGAGACCATCGGCGAGCAGACGGTGCGCTACGTCATCGGCCTGGCCCGCTCCGGTCAGGCCGACAAGGCCGCCGAGCTGACGGCGGACGTGATCTGCATCACCGCCAAGGGCCGGCCGGTGAAGGCCAAGACCATCGGCCAGCGGCGGTATATCCAGTCGGTGCAGAAGAACACCGTCACCATCGGCGTGGGCCCCGCCGGAACGGGCAAGACCTATCTGGCGGTGGCCGCCGCCGTGGCGGCCTTCCGGGACAAGCAGGTCAACCGCATCATCCTCACCCGCCCCGCCGTGGAGGCCGGGGAGCGGCTGGGCTTTCTGCCCGGGGACCTGCAGAGCAAGGTGGACCCCTATCTGCGGCCCCTGTACGACGCCCTCTTCGACATGCTGGGGGCGGAGACCTACCAGAAGTACCTGGAGCGGGGGAACATCGAGGTAGCCCCCCTGGCCTACATGCGGGGCCGGACCCTGGACGACAGCTTCATCATCCTGGACGAGGCCCAGAACACCAGCCGGGAGCAGATGAAGATGTTTTTGACCCGCATGGGCTTCGGCTCCAAGGTGGTTATCACCGGGGACATCACCCAGATCGACCTGCCCGCGGACAAGACCTCGGGGCTGAAGGAGGCGGTGCGGGTGCTGAAAAACGTGGAGGGCATCGGCATCTGCGAGCTCACCGACCAGGACGTGGTGCGCCACGTGATGGTCCAGCGGATCATCAAGGCCTACGACGACTACTACAACTACAGCGGCAAGGGAAAGAAGGCGCGCCCATGATCCAAATCCGATACCTCCAGGAGGCGGACAGGCCCTTCTGGTTCCGCCTGGACCGCCACCTGCCGGAGGAGGCCTTTGCCCGGAAGGTCCGGGACCGGGAGGGCTACGTCCTGCTGGAAAACGGACAGCCCGCCGGTCTGCTGCGCTGGAATTTCTTCTGGGATCAGATTCCCTTCTGCAGCCTCCTGTTTGTGGAGGAGCCCCTGCGGGGGCGGGGCTGCGGCGGGGCGCTGATGGGGCGCTGGGAGTCGGACATGGCCGCCCGGGGCCTCCGGGTGCTGATGACCTCCACCCAGGCGGACGAGAGCGCCCAGCGTTTTTACCGGAGGCTGGGCTACCGGGACGCGGGATGCCTGCTCTTCCCCGTCCGGAGCCTCCGGCAGCCGGCGGAGCTGTTTCTGATGAAGGAGCTCGCCCCGCCGGGGGAGCGGCAGACAGACGAGGGAGAAAGGGGAGCGATACCATGGCAAAGCAGCACTATATCCCTGTAACGGCGGACGTGCCGGGGGTGAACGACAGTCTGAAGGCCCTCATACGGCGGGCTATCCGCACCGCCCTGGCCGCCGAGGGGGCGGACTTCCCCTGCGAGGTGGACGTGTCCGTCACCAGTGACAGGGGCATCCATCAAATCAACCTGGATATGCGCCAGGTGGACCGGCCCACGGACGTGCTCAGCTTCCCGGCCTTCGGCCTGACGCCGGGGGAGCTTCCCGGCCCCGAGGACGCGGATCCCGCCACGGGCCTGGTGCCCCTGGGGGACATGGTGCTCTCCTTAGAGCGGGTCCGGGCCCAGGCCAAGGAGTACGGCCACTCCAACCGGCGGGAGCTGGCCTACCTGGTGGTGCACTCAGTTTTGCACCTGCTGGGGTACGACCACCTGGACGAGGGGCCGGAGAAGGCCCGCATGCGGGCCAGAGAGGAGGCCATTATGGCGGAGCTGGGGATTGCGCGATGAAGCAGCGGGCGTTTTTGCTGCTGACGGCCCTGCTGCTGGCGGGATGTCAGGCCGCCCCTGCGCCTCCGCCGGAGGAGGTGCAGGAGCCAGAGCCGCCGTTATCCGTCCAGCAGGCGGCCCAGTGGCTCAGCGACGACAGCCACCACGCCTTCTATGTGAATGACCATGTCGTCACCGTAGAGCGGGCGGAGGAGCCCACGGATGACTGCAAGCTCATCCTGACCGTCTGGGACCGGGAGGATCCGGTGGTTCCCATCCAGACCATCTCCATGGCGGAGGACACCCGGTACGACGGAAATAAGTTGCTGGACCCCGCCTGGAGCCGGGTAGAGGATTTCAACTTTGATCATTGGGATGATTTTGGCTGCATCTACGCCATGGGCAACCAGCCGGTCTTTTACCACGTCTGGCTGTGGGACCCGGAGGCGGGGCAGTATGTGTATGAGCCGGCCTTCGATGAAATTTGCTACCCGGAGGCGGACTGGGTGGAAGAAAAGATCACCGGCTGGGCCCGCAGCAGCGCGTCCACCGGGGACCATTCCATCTACCAGTGGATTGATGGAGTCCTCACCGAGGTGCGGCACATTAAGATAGCTTTTGAGGATTTATGGGACATCAACAGCATCTACGCCTCTGTAACCGACCGGATTGAGGGTGAGATGCAGGAGGTATTCCGCTTCGAGGGCGGGGACTATATGGACGCCATTGAGCCCTGGTTCAATTGCTGGTACCCGGAGAGCCCGTGAGTGCCGCTATGGAGGAACATACGCCATGAAGACCAAACGCAGAACTTTGAAAATTGTGGGCATTGTGCTGCTGGCGGCGGTGCTGCTCTACGCAGCCGTATCCCCGGTGGCCGTGGCGCTGCTCTTCCGGGACGTCTTTGCCCGGACCGCGCCGCCGGCGTACTCCGCCCACCTCTATTACAAGGACGTGGCGGACCGCTATGACCGGAAGGAGGTGGAATTCCGCTCCGGCAAGAACCGCCTGCGGGGCCACCTCTACGGTGAGGAAAATTCCGCCGGGCTGGTGGTAATCTCCCACGGCCTGGGCGGCGGGGAGGAGAGCTATCTGGCCGAGGCCCTCTATTTCGTGGACCGGGGCTGGCAGGTCCTCTGCTACAGCAACACCGGCTGCTGGGACAGCGAGGGCGGGACCTGCGTGGGCCTGAGCCAGTCGGTGCTGGATCTGGACGCGGCCCTGACCTGGGTGGAGGAGCAGAGCCGCTTTGAGGACGTGCCCATATACATCTACGGCCACAGCTGGGGCGGCTACGCCGCCGCCGCCGTTCTGGGCTTCGGCCACGACATCGCCGCCTCCGTCAGCGTGGCGGGGTTCAACGACCCCATGTCCATGATTATGGCCTGGGGGGAGGACATGATGGGGCCCCTGGTCTGGGCGGAGTACCCCTTCATCTGGCTCAACCAGAAGATCACCTTCGGCGGCGTTCTGGAGCTGACGGCGGTGGACGCCATCAACAGCGCCGGCGTCCCCGTCCTGCTCATCCACGGCAGCGGGGACGACACCGTGGGCTTTGACACCGTCAGCATTATGGCCGCCCGGGAGAAGATCACCAACCCCCGCGTACAGTACATGATCCGGGATGGGGAGCGGCAGAACGGGCACAACAGCCTCTTCCACTCTCTGGACTGCCTCGATTACGCCGGCGAGCTCAACGAGGCCTACGCGGCGCTGTACGAGCGGTACGGCGGCGAGATTCCGGACAGGGAGAAGGCGGCGTTTTACGCCGGGGTGGACAAATTCCGGGCCTCCGCCCTGGACGAGTCGTTTATGTACAGCGTCACCGCATTCTACAGACAAGCGGCAGGCTCAATGCCGTAATATCAGAAAGTTGAGGATTACCTAATGAGCGACATCAAAAAGACGGCGATGATCACCATCGCCGGCCGCCCCAACGTGGGCAAATCCACCCTGACCAACGCCCTGGTGGGGGAGAAGATCGCCATCGTCTCCCCCAAGCCCCAGACCACCCGCACCCGCATCTGCGGCGTGGTGAACCAGGGGGACACCCAGTTTGTGCTGCTGGACACGCCTGGCTTCCACAGAGCCCGCACGCGGCTGGGGGACTACATGGTGAAGGTGGTCCGGGAGTCGGTGGCGGACGTGGACGGGGTGTGCCTGCTGGTGGAGCCCATCGCCAAGGCGGGCGCGCCGGAGCTGGCGCTCATCGACCGCGTCAAGGAGGAGCATCTGCCCGCCGTGCTGGTCATCAACAAGATCGACACCGTGGAGAAGGCCCAGCTGCTGGAGGTCATGGCGGCCTACAGCGCCGTGCACGCCTTCGACGCCATTATCCCCGTCTCCGCCCAGCGGAAGGAGGGCCTGGACGTGCTCATGGCGCAGCTGGCCCAGTACGCCCAGCCGGGCCCCCAGCTCTTCCCCGACGGCATGACCACCGACCAGCCGGAGCGGCAGGTGGTAGCGGAGATCGTCCGGGAGAAGCTGCTGCGGAACCTGGACAAGGAGGTCCCCCACGGCACCGCCATCGAGGTGACCAAGTTTTCCGAGCGGGACAGCGGGGTCATCGACCTGGACGTGACCATCTACTGTGAGAAGGCCAGCCACAAGGGGATCATCATCGGCAAAAACGGGGCCATGCTGAAAAAAATCGCCTCCCACGCCCGGGAGGACATCGAGCGCTTCATGGGGGCGAAGGTGTATATGGAGACCTGGGTGAAGGTGAAGGAGAACTGGCGGGACAACGTCAACTATATCCGCTCCTTCGGGTACGACGGGCAGTAAAAGCAGCCCGGCCGCCGTCGGCGCGGCGCAGGGACAAGTTTCCACGCATATTCGACAGGCCGCCGGCCCACCATAAGGGCGGAGGGCCTGGAGAAATGGAAGACGGATATTGGGGCCTGTTCTGGGAGACGGGCGCGCCGGAGTTCTACGTGCTGCGGGAGCAGGACGGCGAGGAGGGCTCCCAGCAGGCGTGACGGCGGGGAGGACCCGCCGTCTACATAGGGGATGGCGTATGGCGAGAGAGCGAAGCGTTGTGCGGGGCATCGTCCTGCGGGCGGTGGACACCAAGGAGAGCGACAAAATATTGACCGTCCTCACGGCGGGCGGGAAGCTGCCGGTGGTGGCCAAGGGGGCCCGGAGCCGGAAGAGCCGGGTGACCGCCTGCACCCAGCTGCTGGCCTACTCTGAGCTGACCCTCAGCGAGAGCCGGGGGTGGCAGTACCTCAGCGAGGGCTCCACCCTGGAGCTGTTCGAGGGGGTGCGGCGGGACATCGGGCTTCTGAGCCTGGCCAGCTACCTGGCGGAGCTGACGGAGGCGGCGGCGCTGGAGGAGGTGGAGAGCGGGGCCATTCTCTCCCTGCTGCTCAACGCCCTGTACGCCCTGGGGCAGCTGGAAAAGCCCCCGGCGCTGGTCAAGGCGGCCTTCGAGCTGAAGCTGATGAGCCTCATCGGCTTCGAGCCCCTGGCGGACGCCTGCGCCTTCTGCGGCGCGCCGGAGCCGGAGGGGGCGGTGCTGGACGTCCGGGAGGGCGTGATCTGCTGCGCCCGCTGCGGCCGGGGGGAGCGGGGGCTTGCCCTTCCCCTGTCCTCCGGCGCGCTGGCGGCTCTGCGGCGGGTGCTGTACGGGGAGGCGAAGCGCCTGTACAGCTTCTCCCTGCCGGAGCCGGAGCTTAAGCAGCTGGGGGACGCCGCCGAGGCCTACGTCCACGCCATGCTGGAGCGGGGCTTCAAGACCCTGGACTTTTACAAGAGCGTCCGGTAGGCGGTCCGACGCCCATGGCGAAAAAACCTCGGAATCTGAGAGCTGCGGGCCCCGCCCCGCGGCTCTTTCTTATCTTTCCCGCCCATCCTGCCGATAGCCATAATAAGGAAGAGTAAAGGAGGCGCTCGGCATGGGAGAGCTGACCATTCGCAGAAACAGAGGATTTGCCGTGGTTCCGCGCCAGGAGACGGGCAAGGCGGAGAAGGCGGCCCCCGCCGGCCAGAGCAGGCCCGCCGCCAGGCCCTCATCCCCGGCGGAGACCTCCGGGGCGCTCACGGCGGGCGGCGGCGTCCGGGCGGGCCGCCGCGCCCTCCAGACCGGCGAGGCCGCCCTGGCGGAGGTCCAGGACCGCCTGGGCCGCATGGAGGAGCTGGCCCGGCGGGCCGCCGGCGGCGAGGCGCCGGACCGGGAGGCCCTTCAGGAGGAGCTGGAGCAGCTGGCGGCGGAGATCGAGCGGATCGCCTCCGGCGAGGCCCCGCCGGCCTCCGGCGAGACCCCCGGCGGGGCGGAGGCCCTGCCCGGCTGGCTGACGGCGGTGCTGGGCCAGCCCACCCTGACGCCGGAGGGGCTGCTGGCGGCCCTGGGCCTGGACAGCGGGGCCGGGGCGGCGGAGATCATGGCTGCCATTTCCGGCACCACCCTGGAGGGCAGCGCCGCCGCGGGATACCTGGCGGCCCTGTACCTGGGGGCGGTCATCTCCGGCAGCGACCTCTCCGGGCCCATCGACCTGCCGGAGGCCCTGGGCGGCCTGCGGCAGCTGCTGGAGAAGGTGGCGGGGGGCACGCCGCCGGACGAAGCCCTCGCCCAGCTGACGGACGGCGCCTTCACCAGCCTGGCGGACTTTGAGAGCCAGTTCACCGGCGGCACGGCCCCCTCCCTCCGGGACTTTCTGGTCAATCTCCTGCTGTCCGGGGAGGGCCCCGCCCTGCCTGCCGCCCCTCTGCCGGCGCTGCTGGCGGGGTTGGAGGGGGCGGGGCTGGAGCTGCTGCTGGGCCTCTTCACCGGTGCGCAGAGCGCCCAGGGCGGGGAGAGCGCGGCCCTCTCCCCGGCGGCGTCCGGCGGCGGCGATGCCGCGCCCGGCGCGCCGGAGACGGCGGAAACCGGCCCCGCGGCGGCGCCCGCCGCCCTCCTGCAGTTCGGCGGCCTCCAGGCGGAGGGCCGGGATCTCTCCGGCCTGACCTTTAATGCCGGTACCGGGGAGCTGACGGTGGAGGGGAGCGCCCCCGTGACCCTCCGGGGCGCGGGGCAGGCTCCCCTGGCGGTGCTGGTGACCGGCTCCGGCCCGGTGACCCTGCAAAACGCCGTCCTGTCCACCCTCACCGTCGCCGCCCCCGACGCCCAGATCCGCACCGCCGGGGAGAGCGCCCTGGAGACGCTGGCCCTGGGGCGGGGGGCGGTCCTC
>CAJTOM010000007.1 GCA_910577915.1 uncultured Oscillospiraceae bacterium | reverse complement strand
CCCCGCATCCCCCGTCCCGGCAGGGACTACCCCTCGCCGCCCGGAGGGCGGCGACGCTCCCCCCTATCTCACCGTAATCCGATAACTCAGCGTCAGCAGACTGTCTGCAAAATGCACATCCTCAAAGCGAACAGAAGAAATCCCGCTGGTCAGCTCCACGTTGGTGAAGTTCCAAAACCCCCGCACGCCCAAGTCGATGAGCCGGTCCGCCGTCGGCTGGGCGGCGGACTGGGGAACCGTGAGGACCGCCACGTCCGGACGGTGGGCGGGGACGAAGCGCTCCAGCTCCGACATGTCCAGCACCGGCACGCCGGCGATCTGGGAGCCCACCAGGGCCGGGGAGACGTCGAAAGCCGCCTCCAGCAGGAAGCCTGCGTCCTTGAAATGGAAATTCTGCATCAGCGCCCGGCCCAGATTGCCCGCGCCCACCACGATGATCCGGTGGCGCTCGTCTACGCCCAGAATGTGGCCGATCTCCGCCCGGAGTTCCTCCACGTTGTAGCCGTAGCCCTGCTGGCCAAACTCGCCGAAGCAGCTCAGGTCCTGGCGGATCTGGGAGGCGGTGATCCCCATCTTCTCCCCCAGGGTGCTGGAGGAGATGCGGACAATCCCCTTCATGTGCAGGTCGTCCAAGTACCGGTAGTAGCGGGGCAGACGCCGGATGACAGCGTCAGATACGTTCTGCTTTTTCATCCTATTCTATGCACCCTCTCAATCTAAAAGTTTTTCTACATCTTACTCCATTGACAATAATTTGTCAATTGGAGTTGTTCCCTTTTTTAACAAAGTCTGCGAAAAAGGAAAATTTTTTCTCCCGCCCTTTCCATGTGCGCCCTTTCTGCCGATATAAAAAACAGAAAGGAAGGAGGGGACGCCCATGCAGGATGTAAGCGTACACGGCGCGGCGCCCGCCGCCCAGCAGGGCCGGACACGGGAGCAGGACGGCGCCCGGCCCGGCGAGGCGGAGGGCGGCCTCCAGTCCATGCTGGACCAGGGGCAGGAGGAGATAGAGAGCCTGACGGAGATGATCAAGGACGCCCAGGAGAAGGCCAAGGCCCAGCGGGACGCCCTGGAGGTGCCCAAGAACAACACGCGCTACGGCGACGCCCCTCTGGAGGCCTACGCCCGCCTGGCCCGGGCCAAGGACAAGGCGGCGGTAAACGCCGCCTCCGGCTATGCCCGCCGACGTCTGGCCCAGTTCAGGACCGCCCTGCACACCGACAGCGACAACGCCGCCCGGATCAAGGCCGCCATCAACCAGCTCCAGAAGGCCATCAACCGGGGGGAGAAGAAAAAGCGGGAGCTGGACCGGGAGAAGCTGGCGGAGCGCCGGAAGGCCGCCTCCCGGGCGTCCAAGGAGCGGCTCAAGCAGGAGCTGCGCCGCCGGCGAGCCCAGCGGATAATCCGGGAGCAGGGCTACATGCGGGAGGCGGAGATCTCCAACCGCCTGGCCGCCCAGCTGACTGCCACCCAGATGGAGCTGCGCCAGCAGGCCCAGGAGCTGTCCGCCGCCGTCACCGCCTCGGCGGAGGCCGCCGCCCAGCAGTACACAGCCGTCTCGGAGTCCGCCGCCGCCCCGCCCCCCGCGGACCCCAGCCTGAGCTTCCAGGGGTAGCGCCTGAATTTTTCCGCCCCAGGCTGTTGACAAAACCGGCAATTGCGTATAATATGATTCCAATCATATGGTGAACTGCTTAGATCAGGACGAGTACCCCGGCTGCCCTGCACAGAGAACCGCCCGCTTCGGTGGAAGGGCGGACAGGCGCGCCGGGGGAATATCCCCTGGGAGCAGGCGGCTGAACGGTGTTTGCCCAGTAGGTGCGCCCGGTGGTGACCGTTATCTCACAGCCTGAGCGGCCGGCCCGTCCGGCAAGAAGAGTGGTACCGCAGAGGATGAGCGCCTTTGTCTCTTTATGGGACAGGGGCGCTTTTGTCTGCGAATTGGCAGGGCCCGCGGGAGGATCGCCGCGGACTGCGCCGACGTAAAAATAACACGCGTATAGGAGGAATACCACCACATGGACTACAACAAAACCATCCATCTCCCCAAGACCGACTTCCCCATGCGGGCGGGCCTGCCCGCCCGGGAGCCCGCCATGCTGGCGCGCTGGCAGGAAATGGACCTCTACCACGAGCTGCTGAAAAAGAACGAGGGCAGGCCCCGCTGGTCCCTCCACGACGGCCCCCCCTTCTCCAACGGGGCCCTCCACATGGGCCACGCCCTGAACAAGTCCATCAAGGACTTCATGGTCCGTTCCGCCGCCATGCGGGGGTACTACACCCCCTATATCCCCGGCTGGGACAACCACGGCATGCCCATCGAGTCCGCCATCATCAAGAAGAACAAGCTCAACCGGAAGAAGATGAGCGTCCCCGAATTCCGCTCCGCCTGCCACGAGTTCGCCCAGCACTACGTGGACGTGCAGATGGAGGGGTTCAAGCGCCTGGGCGTGGTGGGCGACTGGGAGCACCCCTACCTGACCATGGACCCCGGCTTCGAGGCCGAGGAGGTGAAAATCTTCGGCGAGATGTACAAGAAGGGGGTCATTTACAAGGGCCTCAAGCCGGTGTACTGGTGCCCCCACGACGAGACCGCCCTGGCGGAGGCGGAGATCGAGTACCAGGACGACCCCGTCACCACCGTGTACGTGAAGTTCCCTATGCATGATGATCAGGGGAAGCTGGCGGCTTACGACAAGGACAAGCTCTTCTTCGTCATCTGGACCACCACCATCTGGACCCTCCCCGGCAACCTGGCCATCGCCCTTCATCCCCGAGACAGCTACGCCCTGGTGAGGGCGGAGAGCGGCGAGGTCTACATCGTGGCCGAGGCTCTGGCGGAGAAGGTCATGAAGGTGGGCGGCGTGGAGAACTACGAGATCGTGGAGACCCACCCCGGCTCCTTCTTTGAGAACATGCTGGCGGACCACCCCTTCCTGCCCAAGACCAGCCGTCTGGTGAATGCGGAGTACGTCACCATGGACTCCGGCACCGGCTGCGTCCACACCGCCCCCGGCTTCGGCGCGGACGACTACCAGACCTGCAGGCGCTACGGCATGGAGATGGTGGTGCCCGTGGATGACCGGGGCCGCCACACCGACTACGCCGGCAAATACGCCGGCCTGTCCACCGACGAGTCCAACCCCGTCATCCTGGCGGACATGAGGGAGAGCGGGGCCCTGTTCGCCAGCGAGGACATCGTCCACTCCTACCCCCACTGCTGGCGGTGCAAGCACCCCATCATCTTCCGGGCCACCCCTCAGTGGTTCTGCTCTGTGGACGCCTTCAAGGACGCCGCCGTGGCGGCCACGGAGAACGTGCGCTGGCTGCCCGCCTGGGGCAAGGACCGGATGATCTCCATGATCCAGGAGCGCTCCGACTGGTGCATCTCCCGCCAGCGCCGGTGGGGCCTGCCTATCCCCGTGTTCTACTGCGAGGACTGCGGCAAGCCGGTCTGCGACGACGCGACCATTGAGGCCGTCTCCAGGCTCTTTGCCGCCGAGGGCTCCAACGCCTGGTATGAGAAGGAAGCCGCGGACATCCTGCCTGCCGGGTACAAGTGCCCCCACTGCGGCGGCGTCCACTTCACCAAGGAGGAGGACACCCTGGACGGCTGGTTTGATTCCGGCTCCACCCATTTTGCCTCTATGCAGAAGGACCAGGGCTTCTGGCCTGCCACCGTCTACATGGAGGGCCTGGACCAGTACCGGGGATGGTTCCAGTCCTCCCTGCTCACCGCCGTGGGGGCCATGGGCCAGGGCGCGCCCTTCCAGGAGTGCGTCACCCACGGCTGGACCGTGGACGGCGAGGGCAAGGCTATGCACAAGAGCCTGGGCAACGGGGTGGACCCCGCCGACATCTTCAAGAAGTACGGTGCGGACATGATCCGCCTCTGGGCGGGCTCCGCCGACTACCACGCGGACGTGCGCTGCTCCGACAACATCTTCAAGCAGCTCTCCCAGAGCTACCTGAAGTTCCGCAACACCGCCCGGTACTGCCTGGGCAACCTGGACGGCTTCGACGCCAACGACCTGGTAAAGCCCGAGGAGATGCTGGAGCTGGACCGCTGGGCGGTGACCCGGCTCAACGCCCTCATCAAGAGGTGTGAGGCCGCCTATCAGAACTACGAGTTCCACGTGGTCAGCCACGCGGTCAACGACTTCTGCGTGGTGGAGCTCAGCAGCTTCTATCTGGACATCATCAAGGACCGCCTCTACTGCGAGGAGGGCCTCAGCCGCCGCAGCGCCCAGACCGCCCTGTGGCTGATTCTGGACACCATGACCAAGCTCTTCGCCCCCATCCTGGCCTTCACCTGTGACGAGATCTGGCTGGCCATGCCCCATAGGGAGGGCGACGACCCCCGCAACGTCCTTCTCAACCAGATGAACAAGCCCTTCGCGGCCTACGCCCTGGACGAGGACGCCATGGCCGCCTGGAGCGGCCTCATCAAGGTCCGGGACGCCGTCAACGGCGCGCTGGAGACCGCCCGGAACGAGAAGAAGATCGGCAAGAGCCTGGAGGCCAAGGTGGATGTGACGGTTCCCCAGGAGCTGGCAAATCAGAAGTTCATGGACGCCGGCGAGCTGGCGGACCTGCTGATCGTCTCCCAGGTGCGCGTTTCCACCGGGACGGAGATCAAGGTGGAAGTGGAGCCCGCCCAGGGCGCCAAGTGCGAGCGCTGCTGGAAGATTCTGCCCTCCGTGGGCCAGGACGGGGAGCACCCTGGCCTCTGCGCCCGGTGCGCCAAAACGGTGAAGGGCCTGCACATCGATTTTTGAGCCCAAGCAGTGAAAGGGCGGCTGTCCGTTGCCGGACAGCCGCCCTTTGGAGGTATGTATGATGAAAAAACGAAGCGCGGCGGCAATATCCGCCCTTCTGGCCGCGGCCCTGTACGCGGTGAACATCCCCCTCTCCAAGCTCCTGCTCCGGCATGTCTCGCCCACCATGCTGGCCGCCTTTCTCTACCTGGGGGCGGGAGCCGGCCTGCTGCTGTGCCGGCTGGCGGGGCGGGGCATGGGCCGTCCCGCCCCCGCTAACCCCCTGACCCGGAAGGAACTGCCTTGGATCCTCGCCATGGTGGTATTGGACATCGCCGCGCCGATTCTGCTGATGATGGGGGTGGCCCGGACCAACTCCTCCACCGTATCCCTGCTGAGCAGCTTCGAGATCGTGGCTACCTCCCTTATTGCCCTAGCTGTTTTCAGGGAGGCTCTCTCCCGGCGGCTGTGGGCAGCCATCGCACTGGTGACCGCCGCCAGCGCCCTGCTGGGATGGGAGGGGAGCGGCCTGGTCTTCAACCGGGGAGCCTTGCTGGTGCTGGGGGCCTGCGTATGCTGGGGCTTTGAGAACAACTGCACCAGAATGCTCAGTGCCCGGAGCGCCGTGGAGACGGTCACCATCAAAGGGTGCTGCTCCGGAGCGGGGAGTCTGGCGGTAGCCCTGACGCTGGGGGAGCCCCTGCCGTAGCTGGTCTGGCTACCGGTGATCCTGCTGATGGGCTTTGTGTCCTATGGGCTGAGCATTACCCTCTATATTCTGGCCCAGCGGGAACTGGGGGCCGCCAAGACCAGCGCCTACTACGCTGTTGCCCCCTTTCTGGGAGCGGGCTTCTCCGTGGTCCTTTTGGGGGAGCGGCCCGGCCTCCTCTTCTGGGAAGCCTTGGCCATGATGGCGCTGAGCGCCTTTCTCACGGCTAGAGATACCATCCTCCTCCAGCACACCCATCCCCACACCCACGAGCACACCCATCCCCATCGCCACGGGGAACTGCTCCACACCCATGCCCACGCCCATGAGCACACCCATCTCCACGTCCACCGGGAGGACGAGGCGCGCCACACCCATACCCATCGGGACCTCCCGGACCATGATCACCCCCACGCCTCCCGCAGCGCCTCCGTCAGCGGCCCGATCTCCCCGTCCGCCAGGGAGGCGTAGCCCAGGATGACGCTGTTCTCCGGGCACGTCTCCCGCCGCTCCATGTAGTACTCGCTCAGCCCCCGCAGCCGCACCCCGGCGGCCCCGGCGGCCCGGACCATCTCCGCCTCCCCCGGCCCCCCCGCCAGCGACAGCAGCAGGTGCAGCCCCGTGTGCCGGCCCCGGATGTCCGCCCGCTCCCGGCCGAAGGCCGCCTCCAGCGCCGCCGCCAGGCGCTCCATGCGGGTCTTATAGGCGCTGCGCAGCCGGGCCAGATGCCGGGTGAAGTACCCCTCCTCCAGAAACCGCCGCAGGGTCTGCTGCTCAAACCGGCTGACGGTGTTGGCATAGCTGCCGAAGGCCCCCCGGTACCGCTCCAGCAGCCCCAGGGGCAACACCATGCAGGCGATGCGGATGCTGGGGGCCAGGCTCTTGGAGAAGGTGCACAGGTACACCACCGGCCCCTGGGGGCCCGCCATGCCCTGGAGGCTGGGGATGGGCCGCATGTCGAAGCGGAATTCCGCGTCGTAGTCGTCCTCCAGGATGTAGCGCCCTGGCTTCGCCGCCGCCCAGCGCAGCAGCTGGGCCCGCCGCCCCAGGCGCATGGTCACCCCGGTGGGGAAGTGGTGGCTGGGGGTGACGTAGCACAGCTCCGCCCCGCTCTCCTCCAGACCCCGCGGGTCCAGGCCCTCCCCGTCAATGTCCACGCACCGGCAGGGGATGCCGTTGTTTTTCAGGATGGTCCGGGGGCGGTCATAGCCCGGGTTCTCCACCGCAGCCGTGCTCCCCCGCAGCAGCTGGGCCAGCAGGCCCAGCAGGTACTCCACTCCGGCCCCTACCACGATCTGCCCCGGATCGCACACTACCCCCCGGTAGGCCCGCAGATAGCCCGCCAGTTCCCGGCGCAGTTCCCCGTCCCCCTGCCGGTCCCCGTGGCGCAGGAGGCCGCTCTCGGCGTACAGCAGCTCCTTCTGGATCCGCCCCCAGGTGCGGAAGGGGAACAGGGCCGTATCCACCGCCCCGGTGGACAGGTCGAACCGGGGCGCGGCGGGTGCCGCCTCCCGCTCCCCGCCCGCCGTGGGGCCCTCATGGGGGCTGCCGGACGGCTGTCCGGGGGCGGCCTGGGGTAGGAGGCCGGTGTGGGCCGGCACAAAAAACCCGCTTCTGGGCCGGGCCTCCAGGTACCCCTCCGCCACCAGCATCTGGTAGGCGGTGTCCACCGTGTTGACCGCCACCGCCAGCTGGCGGGCGAGGCTCCGCTTCCCCGGCAGGCGGTCCCCGGCCCTCAGCCGGCCGGTGCGCATCTGCTCCGTCAGGCTGTCGTAGAGCTGCTGATACAGGGGCCTGCCCGCCGCCGGGTCCAGGCAAAGGGTCAGTTCCACCATGGCGCGCCTCCAACTGATACCATAAAAAATTTCTATTCTGGCAGTTTCAATAGAACCAGATGGGTGTATAATAGCACCATCAACACCGCCCGTCAAGAGGGGGGCGAAGGAGGAATCTGCCATGAATGAAAACAGGACCCATCAAATGCTTGTGAAGCTGTGCGCCGCGGCCATGATGACCGCTGTTGTCTTTGTGGGCAACTTTCTGCGGATCACCATGCCGGTACCGCTGGGCGGGGTGACGTCGTTTACACTTGCCAATATTCTGTGCGCCCTGTCGGGTATCCTGCTGGGGCCGTGGTACGGATTCCTGGCGGCGGGGCTGGGGAGCTTTTTCTACGACCTGACCGGCACATACGCCGCGGAGGCCCCCATTACCCTGTTCACCAAGGGGATGTACGGCCTGGTGGCCGGCCTGGTGCTCTACTGCCTGCTGAAGTCGGCCAAGGAGAAGTACGGCGCGCAGCTGGCCGCCGCCACCTGCGCGGCGGTGACCTACATGGCGCTCTATCTGGTGAAAAACTACTTCTATAACGCCGCCATCCTGGAGCTCACCGAGCCGGTGCAGCGCTGGGCCCTGGTGGTCTCCAAGGTTCCGGCCACCATTACCAACGGCGTCATCGCCATCATCTTCGCTCCCATCCTGGGGGTGGCCCTGATGAAGGCCCTCCGGGCGGCCCGCTTGGAGAAGCTGCTGGCCTGAGACGAAAACAGGCGCACAGGCGGACTGCCGGGCAGCCGCCTGTGCGCCTTTATGTCCGGAAATACGGCCGGAGGCACGGGCCCTCTTGCTTTTGCGGATGCTCTGTGTTAGAATGTGGGCAGTTATCCACAAATTTTCTGATGCAGGAGGGAATAAAACCGTGAAAATTGGAAAAACCAGGCGCCGTGCGGCGCAGCTGGCCGCCGCGATTCTGGTGTGCCTGCTGCTGTCGGCCACCGGCTTTGCCAGCGGGCCGGCGGCCGCCGCCCGGTCCTCGTCCCAGGTCTACCTCAACGACAGCCGGGTATCCATCACCGGCTGCAACATCGGCGGGAACAATTACTACAGGCTTCGGGACCTGGCGGCGGCCTTCCGGGGCACGTCCAGCAGCTTTGACGTGACCTGGAACGGCGAGACGAAGCAGGTGGAGGTGCTGACCGGCCGGGACTATACCGGAGAGGCGGAGAGCGGCGGCCTCTCCTGGTGGGGCGCGTCCCAGGCCACCCTCTCCTCCTCCCAGCTGGTGGTGGACGGTCGGCCGGTGGACGTGACGGCCTACAACATTGACGGCAGCAACTACTACAAGCTGCGGGATCTGAGCGAGGCCCTCTCCTTCGCCGTCTGCTGGGACCAGGAGCGGGACAGCATCCTCCTCTACACCCTGGACGAGCACACCAGCCTCGCCGAGAGCAGCGGCGGCGCGGCCCGGCCCATGACCGCCTCCGGCAGCACCGCCCGCTGGTCCCACACCAACCTCTCCTATCTCTACGAGGACGGCGGCAGCAGCTTCTACGTGGTGGAGGCCGGGAGCGCGGAGGGGGTCGTGACCGTGGACACCTACGACAAGGAGACCCTGGCCCTGCTGGAGAAGCGCAGCGTCCCCATGGAGCTGGACATCTTCGGCGGCTTCTACGCCGGCGAGGCCTGCAGCTACATGGTCTTCGGGCAGTCGAACACGGAGGAGGACAACCGCAAAGAGGTCGTCCGGGTGGTGAAATACGACAAGGCCTTCAACCGCCTGGCCGCCGCCTCCGTCACCGGCGGCGAGAGCTTCACCATCATCCCCTTTGACGCCGGTTCCCTGCGGATGGCGGAGAGCGGCGGGGAGCTGACCATCCACACCGCCCGGAAGCGCTACACCACGGAGGACGGGCTCAACCACCAGTCCCAGCTGACCATCATCCTCAACACGGACACCATGAAGGTCAAAAACACCATGGGCCGCTACCAGGACAACCACGTCAGCCACTCCTTCAACCAGTTCGTCCAGTACGACGGCAGCCGCAGGGTCCTGGTGGACCACGGGGACGCCTACCCCCGCAGCGTGGTGCTCAACGTATCCAGCGGCGGGTCCTATACGGAGACGGACCTTCTGAAGATTCCGGGGGAGGTGGGGGCCAACTGCACCGGCGTGACGGTGGGCGGCCTGGAGGTGTCCGGCAGCCACTACCTGGTGGCTGTCAACACCATCGACCACAGCAAGGTGACCGCCTACGACAGCTTCGAGATGGCGGGGCTGGACCGGGACGAGCGGGACGTGGTCCTGCTGGCTTGCCAGAAGAGCGGCCGGAGCGTCAGCCGTGTGGAGCTGACCGACTACGTGGACCGGGGCCTGCTGGGCAGCACCCCCTATCTTGTGAAGTTGCCGGAGGACCGCTTCGCGGTGCTGTGGGAGGAGTTCGCCTACACCGGCCAGTCAACGGAGGACCGGGGGGTCCGCTATGTGGTGGTGGACGGCGCGGGGCGGCCCCAGACAGAGGTGCAGTCCCTGCCCGGCGCCCGGCTGTCCGCCGACTGCCAGCCGGTTTACAGCGGCGGAGAGATCATGTGGTACGTCAACGCCCAGGGCGGGCGGTTGTTCTACCGGACAGGCCGGATCTAAAGGATGCCGGCGAGGAGGAATATATGGAGACGAGACCCTATGTGCCCTGGGATTTGATGAACGCGTTTCTGGTGGACGCCTTCAAGGGCTACGGCGTGCCGGCGGAGGACGCGGCCATCTGCGCCGACGTGCTCCTGGAGTCGGACCGCCGCGGGATTGAGAGCCACGGCTGCAACCGCTTCAAGCCCATCTATATCGACCGCATCAAAAACGGCACCCTGCTGCCGGTGACCAACCTGGAGATTATCCGGGAGACCCCGTCCACCCTGGTCATGGACGCCCACGACGGCATGGGCATGGTGGCCAGCTACCGGATGATGGAGCGGCTGCTGGAGAAGGCCAGGGCCTGCGGCATGGCCGGCGGGGCCATCCGCAGCTCCACCCACTACGGCATTGCCGGCTACTGGTCCGGCATGGCCGCCAAGGAGGGGATGATCGGCATCACCGGCACCAACGCCCGGCCCTCCATTGCCCCCACCTTCGGGGTGGAGAACATGATGGGCACCAACCCCCTGACCTTCTCCCTGCCCACCGACGAGGAGTTCCCCTTCTGTATCGACTGCGCCACCTCCATCGTCCAGCGGGGGAAGATCGAGTACTACGACCGGGAGGGCCTGGACACCCCCGCCGGCATGGTCGTCGCCCAGGACGGCAGCCCCATGACCGACAGCGGGGCCATTCTCCGGGCCCTGGTGGACGGCACGGCGGCCCTGGCCCCCCTGGGGGGCATTGGCGAGGAGCTGGGGGGCTACAAGGGGTACGGCTACGCCGCCGTGGTGGAGATTCTCTCCGCCGCCCTGGCGGGGGGGCAGTTTATGAAGGCCCTCACCGGCGTAGGCCCCCAGGGGGAGCCCCGGATGTACGGCCTGGGCCACTTCTTCTTTGTGGTGGACCCGGAGGCCTTCGCGGGCCGGGAGGTGTTCCGGAGGACCGCCGGGGACATCTGCCGGGCTCTGCGGGCCTCCCGGCGGGCGCCGGGCTGCGAGCGGATCTACACCGCCGGCGAGAAGGAGTATCTGGCCTGGCTGGAGCGCAAAGACAAGGGCGTCCCCGTAGGGGAGGCCGTCCAGCGGGAGATTCTGGCGGTCCGGGACGCCCTGGGCCTGCCCTACCGGTTCGGATTTGAGAAGTAAGAGGAGCGCCCCTCGCCGGGGCGCTCCCTCTTTGTCAGTACGTCTGAAAAAATTCCTGCAAGGCTTCCCGGCTGTCGGTGACGGTCAGCCCCAAGGACAGCAGGATGCGGGCCTTCACCGGCGGCAGGGTCATGCCCCAGAGGGTCCCCGCCTCCGCGTCCCGGCTCTCCCGGCCCACCAGGCCGCTGCCGGTCCGGCTGCAGCGCACCACCGGGATCCGGCGGGCCGCCTCCCTCACGGCATCCTTCCAGGGGCTGCTCATCTGCCCGCTGCCCGCCCCGGCGATCACCAGCCCCCTGGCCCGCCCGGCCAGCAGAGGGACGACGCACGGGTCCGCGTCCGCGTAGAAGTAGGCGATCTCCACCGGGGGCAGGGTCTGGAGCCCCTCGGTTTGAAAGGGCGTGCGGAGAGTGTGGTCCTCGGCGGGCGTTTGGAAAAATACCGGCAGGTCGTCCTGCACGTAGCCCAGGCAGCCGAAGTCCCGGCTGTTGAAGGCGTCGGGCCGGAAGCAGTTGACCTTCTGCACCCCCCGGGCCCCGTAGATGCCGTCGGAGAAGACCACCAGCACCCCCTTCCCCCGGGCCTCGCCGCTGGCGGCCACGGCGATGGCCTCGTAGAGGTTCTGGGCCCCGTCGGCGCTGTTGGCGGTGGCGGGGCGCATGGAGCCGGTAAGCACCACCGGCCGGTCCGTCTTGACGGTGAGGTGCAGGAAGTAGGCGGTCTCCTCCAGGGTGTTGGTGCCGTGGGTGACAACGAAGCCGTCCGCCGTCCCCTCCTCCGCCAGCTGGTTGATCCGGCGGGCCAGGGCCAGCCAGTGGGCCCCGGTCATGTCCTCGCTGGAGAGGGTGAAGATCTGCTCCCCGGTGATCCGGGCCAGCGCCGCCGCCCCCTCCACGCCCTCCAGCAGCTGCTCGATGCGGAAAGCGCCGTCCTGATACCCGGCGGTCCGGCCGGCGGGGCCCCGGGCGGAGATGGTCCCCCCGGTGGCCAGGATGTGGATTTTTTTCATAGAAGGCCTCCTTTTCGGACGTAATAAAATCGCGTCAAGCCGCGCATACTGCCAGAGTACGGTATGCAAAGGATGTGACGCTATGACCACCGCCTTTTTGCGGACGGTAATTCTCTACTTCATTCTGATGATCGGCCTGCGCCTGATGGGCAAGCGGCAGATCGGCGAGCTGGAGCCCAGCGAGCTGGTGCTGACGCTGATCATCTCCGACCTGGCGGCGGTGCCCATGCAGGACTTCGGCATCCCCCTGGTCAACGGACTGTTCCCCATCGCCACGCTGCTGTGCCTGTCCATGCTGCTGAGCTTCTTCAGCCTCAAGTCCGTCCGCTTCCGGGCCCTGGTATGCGGCCGCCCCACGGTGATCATCCGGGAGGGGAAGGTGCTCCAGCAGAACATGGCCCGCAACCGCTTCACGGTGGACGAGCTGCTCGAGCAACTGCGCAGCCAGGGCTACAGCGACCTCTCTGCGGTCAAATACGCCATTCTGGAGACCAGCGGCCAGGTGTCCGTCCTGCCCTACACCAAGGCCAGCCCCATCACCCCCCAGGTGGTCCAGATGGAGGTGCAGGACGACGTGACCCTGCCGGTGCTGCTCATCAACGACGGCCATGTCATGTCCGCCAACCTGTCCGCCAGCGGCTACGACCGGACCTGGCTGGACCGGCAGCTGAAGGACCGGCGGCTCACCTCCCCCCGGCAGGTGTTCTTTATGACGGTGGACGAGGCCGGGGCGGTGGTCTGCGTGGCAAAGGAGGCGACGGCGTGAAAGCATGTGTGATTCCCATCGGGCTGCTGGCGGCGATACTGGGGTTCTCCCTGTGGGCGGGGCGGTATGTGGAGGTGCGCACCGACCACTGGATCGCCCTGCTGGAGACCGCCGACCAGGCCGCCGCTGCGGAAAACTGGCGGGAGGCGGAGGCCCAGCTCCAGGGGGCCTACCGGGATTGGGAGGGCAGCCAGACCTTTTTCCACACCATCATGGCCCACGAGGGGCTGGACGAGGCGGAGACGCTCTTTGTGGGGGCCGCCGCCGTGTGCCGGGAGCGGGACGACGCGGACTTCCACCTGATGCTGGCCCAGCTCACCGCCCAGCTCCGCCTGCTGGCGGAGACCCAGAGCGCCAGCATCCGGAACGTGCTGTAATCTTCCCCCATGATACCACACCCGCGCCGGGGAAACAACCGCAAAAACGCCCGCCGCCCGCCGGAAGCATCCGGCGTGGCGGCGGGCGGCGCGCTACTTAATGGAAAACAGCAGCTCGGTGTAGGTGGGGTAGGGCCAGTAGCTGGCGGAGGTGATGGTCTCCAGGGCGTCGGCCACGGCCCGCAGGCTGTCCATGCGGGCGAAGACGGTGTGCTTGCAGTAGTGGGCGGCCTCGTAGGCGTCCCCGGCGGGGACGTGGGCCAGGGCCTCCTCCAGGGCGTCGGCGCCGGCCGTCAGGTCGGCCATCAGGGAGCTGAGCCGGCGGAGCAGGGCCTCCTCGGCGGCGCAGTTCAGGTCGGCCAGCACGGACTTCTTGGCCGCCACGGCCTTGGCCACGTCGCCGGAGAAGGCGCTGACGGCGGGGAAGATGCTGCGCCGGACCATGTCCACCATGGTGCGGGCCTCGATTCCCGCCACCTCGCAGTAGTTCTCCAGGTGGATCTCGTTGCGGGCGGCCAGCTCCTCCCGGGTAAAGATCCCGTGCTTGCCGAAGAGCTGGACGTGCTTGGGCATGAGGTAGGTCTTCAGGGCGTCGGCGGTGCAGGTGAGGTTGCTCAGCCCCCGCCGGGCCGCCTCCTCCACCCAGGCCTCGTCGTAGCCGTTGCCGTTGAAGATGATGCGCTGGTGGTCCCGGAGGGTGTTCCGGATGAGGGTGTGGAGGGCGGCGTTGAAGTCCTCCGCCCCCTCCAGCTCGTCGGCGAACTGGCTGAGCTCCTCGGCCATGATGGTGTTCAGGGCCGTGTTGGGCCCGGAGATGGACTGGCTGGAGCCCAGCATGCGGAACTCGAACTTGTTGCCGGTGAAGGCCAGGGGGGAGGTACGGTTCCGGTCGGTTGTGTCCTGGGGGATGGGGGGCAGGGCGTCCACGCCGATGGAGAGGATGTTCTTGCTCTGGTCCACGTACTCGGTACCCTGGATGATGGCGTCCATGATGGCCGTCAGCTCGTCCCCCAGGAAGATGGAGATGATGGCGGGCGGGGCCTCCTGAGCGCCCAGCCGGTGGTCGTTGCCGGGGTTGGCCACGGTGCAGCGCAGCAGCTCCTGGTACTCGTCCACCCCCTTGATAAAGGCGGCCAGGAACAGCAGGAACCGGGCGTTCTGACTGGGGGTGGAGCCGGGGCGGAAGAGGTTCATGCCCGTGTCGGTGGACAGGGACCAGTTGTCGTGCTTACCGGAGCCGTTGACCCCGGCGAAGGGCTTTTCGTGGAGCAGGCACACCATGTTGTGCCGCCCGGCCACCTTCTTCATGATCTCCATGGTCAGCTGGTTGTGGTCGCAGGCGGTGTTGGCGTCGTTGTAGATGGGGGCCAGCTCGTGCTGGGCGGGGGCGACCTCGTTGTGCTTGGTCTTGGCCAGGATGCCCAGCTGCCACAGCTCCTCATCCAGCTCCTGCATGTAGGCGGCCACCCGGGGCTTGATGGTGCCGAAGTAGTGGTCCTCCAGCTCCTGTCCCTTGGGGGGCTTGGCTCCGAAGAGGGTGCGGCCGGTGAGCAGCAGGTCCTCCCGCCGGTTGAAGACGTCCCGGTCGATGAGAAAGTACTCCTGCTCGGGGCCCACCTGGCTGACGACCCGCTTCACGTCCGTGTCCCCGAACAGCCGCAGCACCCGCACCGCCTGGCGGGAGAGCTCCTCCATGGAGCGCAGCAGGGGGGTTTTTTTATCCAGGGCCTGTCCGCTGTAGGAGCAAAAGATGGTGGGGATACAGAGACTGCCGTCCTTGATGAAGGCGAAGGCGGTGGGGTCCCAGGCGGTGTAGCCCCTGGCCTCGAAGGTCGCTCTGAGGCCTCCGGAGGGGAAGGAGGAGGCGTCCGGCTCCCCCCGGACCAGCTCCTTGCCGGAAAACTGCATGAGCACCCGGCTGGGGCTCTCGGGTGTAATGAAGCTGTCGTGCTTTTCGGCGGTAACGCCGGTCATAGGCTGGAACCAGTGGGTATAGTGGGTAGCGCCCCGGTCCATGGCCCAGTTTTTCATCTCGGCGGCCATCTCGTGGGCGGTTTCCAGGGAGAGGGGAGTCCCCTCCTCCACACATTTTTTCCACGCTCTGTAGCAGGTATTGGACAGGCGCTGCTTCATGACCTCCTCATTGAAGACCATGCTGCCAAACTGGCGGGATATGTTTCCACTCATCGTACTCTCTCCTTTCGATGGTTAAGGTGCGGCTTGCCGCGCCGTTTTGCGGCGCTCACACCCCCGAAGCCCCATAGTTGCTCAGTACCCTCGCCGAGGGATCATCCACATCGCAGCCCTCCCACTCCCGGTTGGGCATCCAGAAATCCGCCACCATCTCCGCTTGCCCCGGATAATATTTCTCGAAAATCTCCCGGTACAAAAGGGACTCCTTGGTGAAGGGCTTGGCGTGTCCGGCGTACCGCTCCGCCTGGGAGCGCCAGCTGTCCCCATAGATCCGCTCTGCGCAGGCCTTCAGGCTGTCCGCCAGACTGTGGCCCACCGCGTCGGAGAAAGCGGCCTTCTCCCGCTGGAGGAGGGATTCCGGCAGGTAGTCCCCCGCGAATGCCCGGCGCAGGAGGTACTTGCCCTTGCCGTACACGTTCATCTTCTTCGCCGGGTCAATGCTGATGACGTACTGGACGAAGTCCAGATCCCCGAAGGGCACTCTGGCCTCCAGGCTGTTGGCGGAGATGCAGCGGTCCGCCCGGAGCACGTCGTACATGTGGATTTCCCGGATGCGCTTCTCGCTCTCCGCCTGGAAGGCGGCGGGGGAGGGGGCGAAGTCCGTATACTTATAGCCGAACAGCTCGTCGCTGATCTCGCCGGTGAGCAGCACCCGGATGCCGCTCTGCCGCCGGATGGCTCTGCAAAGCAGGTACATGCCCATGCTGGCCCGGATGGTGGTGATGTCATAGGTGCCCAGCACGCGAATTAGCTCCTCCAGATTCTCCAGCACATCCTGCTCGGTGATGTAGATCTCGTGGTGGCGGCTGCCGATATAGTCCGCCGCCTGCCGGGCGTATTTCAGGTCAATGGCGTCGGTGGACATGCCTACGGCGTAGGTATCAATAGGCCGGTCCAGCAGCCGGGTGGCGATGGCGCACACCAGGGAGCTGTCCAGGCCGCCGGAGAGGAGAAAGCCCACAGGCACGTCCGCGTCCAGCCGCTTCTCCACGCCGGCGATCAGTTTCTCCCGGATGTTGGCGCACACCTCATCCAACCCGCTGCGGCAGACCGCCTCCACCCGCGCCATGTCCCGGTAGCAGACAAACCGCCCGTCCCTGTAGTAGTGACCCGGCGGGAAGGGCATGATCCTGTCCGTCAGGCCCAGCAGGCACTTGGGCTCGCTGGCAAAGAGAATGTGACCGGAGGCGCTGTAGCCGTAGTACAGCGGCCGGATGCCGATGGGGTCCCGGGCGGCGACAAAACTGTCTGTGGGGGCGTCGTAGAGCACCAGGGCGAACTCCGCGTCCAGCTCCCGGAACATCTCTGGCCCCCGCGCCCGCCACAGGGGCAGCAGCAGCTCGCAGTCGGACCCGCTGGCGAAGCGGCAGCCCGCAGCCTCCAGTTCCCGCTTCAGCGCCCGGAAGCCGTACAGCTCCCCGTTGCACACCACGGCGCTGCCGTCGGGGGCGGTGAAGGGCTGCATGCCGGCGGGCTCCGGGCCCATAATAGCCAGGCGATGGAACAGCAGGCGCCCGGAGGGGAGCGCCAGGGAACGGCTGTCGTCGGGGCCCCGGCTCTTGGCGGCGGCAAAAGCTTCCTCCAGTTTGGTCAGGGGGAGATCCACTCCCGTATAACCCATGATCGCACACATAAAAAGCACCTCCAGATCGCGCCGGCGTCACTAAAATATAATTTTAGGACGAATCGCCGGAATCCGTGGTGCCACCTAACTTACCGCAGTGCGGTCACTTCAGCTCTAACAAGCCTCACAGCTGTAACGGGCTGATCCCGTCTTCCCTACTGGGGCGTCACCCCGTTCAGGTCAAAGCTCCGGAGTGTTATTCACAGGGATTCCGCCGCGGGGTTCCCACTGTCCCCCGCTCACTGAAGGTGTTTTTCCCGGCTACTTCTCTCCATCAGCGCCGTTTTGCATATTGGAAATATGGGAGCAGTTTACCCCCTGGGCGGCCTTTTGTCAAGAGAAAAATTTCCCCAACCCCGCAAATCCGCCTGATTTTCCGGCAAAATTCCGGGCGGCCGGCGGAAAATGATCCTGTTTGTGCGCCCATTACGGACAATTTGCGGAGCCCCTGCCGCTCCCCTGCGGCGCCTGCCGCCATGCGCACAAAAACGCCGGCGGGAGCGCCGGCGTTTTTGTGACATGCTCTGATTTTGCCCCGTTACCCCACCAGGAGCCCCATGGCGTCCAGCAGGTCCTCCAGATCGTCGGGGTCCAGGCAGTGGGTCAGGCGCAGGGTGCGCTCGGGCACATTGACCCGGGCCGCCCGGATGCCCGGCTTCCGGAGGAGGGCCTCGTCCAGCTCACGGCCGCAGGCGTCACAGTGGTTCTTGGCGGTGCAGAAGCCGCAGTTGAGATAGGTGACAGACAGCGTCTGCTCCATGGCGCTACCCAATCTGCACGCTGGGGAACAGACCCCCGTCGGTGTGGGGCAGGAAGCAGGCGGCCACAAACTCGTCCATGTACCCCGGCTCGTTGCTGAGCTCCAGATACGTCATGGACCGGCCCAGCTCGAAGACCTTCTCCCTGGCCTGGCTGCTCAGAAGCATGGCGTAGGCCCCCGTCTGGGAGGAGTTGCCGATGTAGTGGAAGTTCTCCAGGGGGATGTCGGGGAACATGCCGATGGTGACGGCGTTTTTCATGTTGATGCCGCTGCCGATGCCCCCGGCCACGTACACCCGCTCGATCACCGAAGCGTCGAAGCCCAGGGAGGCCAGCATGGTCTGGGTGGCGGAGAAGATGGCCCCCTTGGCCCGGATGAAGTTGTCGATGTCCACCTCGTTGATGACCACGTCCTTCACCCCGCCGGTGTCCTTCTGCCAGGCCAGCACGTAGGAGCCCATGCCGTGCTCGTCGTGGAGGATACGCGCCCCCTCCCGGACGAACTTGCCCTTGCCGTTGATGATGCCGCAGCGGAAGAGCTCGGCGATCACGTCGATGATGCCGCTGCCGCAGATGCCCGCCGGGGCGGCCCCGCCCACCACGGTCATGGAGGGCTCCATGGTCTCCTTGTCGATGGTGCAGGCCTCCACGGCCCCGTCGGTGGCCCGCATGCCGCAGGAGATGTCCCCGCCCTCGAAGGCGGGGCCGGCGGAGCAGGCGCAGCTCATAAGGAACTCGCTGTTGCCGAACACCAGCTCCCCGTTGGTGCCCAGGTCGATGAACAGGCTCATCTCCGGCCGGTTCCAGATCATGGATACCAGGGCGCCGGCGGTGATGTCCCCGCCCACGTAGCTGCCGATGTTGGGGGCCACGATCAGTTCCGCCAGGGGGTTCATCTTCAGGCCGATGTCCCGCACGTAGAGGTAGTCGGTGCGGAAAAAGCTGGGCACGAAGGGCTCCATGCGGATGGGGTCCGCATGGAGGCCCAGCAGCAGGTGGTTCATAGTGGTGTTCCCCGCCAGGACCATGCGGTAGATGCGCCGGGGGTTGATGCCTGCGGAGCGGTACATGGAGGCCAGCATGGGGATGATGGACTCCTTGATGACCGCGTCCTGGAGGCGCTTGCGCCCCCCTTCCCGGTCGGACTCGATGATCCGGTTGATGACGTCCGCGCCGTAGCGGATCTGGCCGTTGCCGCCGCTGGCCTTGGCCAGGATCTTCCCGGTCTCCAGGTCCACCAGCACCCCGGCCAGGGAAGTGGTGCCCAGATCCAAAGCGAAGCCCACCAGGGGGTCGGTGTTGCTCTGGGGCAGCACGTCCCGGATAAGGATGCGGTCCATGTCCCGGCTGATGACGCACTTGATCTTGAACTCGCTCTCCCGCAGCACCCAGCTCAGGTGCTTGAGCACGGAGTAGGGCATCATAATGGCGCTCTCGTCCACCCCCGTGGCGGCCTCCACCGCCCGGATGACCCGCTCGTTGTCGGGCATGGTGTCCTCCAGGGTGGGCGCGTCGAGCTCCAGGGGCAGGAAGCTCAGATCGCTGCCGAAGCGGATGCCCGCCTCCTCCAGCTGGCGGCGCAGGTCCTCAAAGATGGCGATCTCCTCCGGGGAGGAGAGGTCCGCCATCTTCATGCGGCTGCGGTAGGCCGAGGCGATGTCGGGCACCTCGATCTCCGCGTCGCCGCTGATCTGGGCCAGGCAGGCCAGCCGCCAGCCGGCGGCGTACTCCTCGCTGGTGATGTGGCGGTTGATGGGGGCGTCCAGATAGCCGGAGACCAGCCGGACCCGGCACTTGCCGCACACGCCGTTGCCGGAGCAGGGCGCGTCGATGGCCACGTTGGCCTTCCGGGCCACGTCCAGGAGCTTCTCCCCCGCATTGGCGTCGATGGTGACCGGCTCCCCGGATTCAAAGCGGAATATAATGGTAAACATAGTCGTTTTTCCTTCCTATTAATGGAATTTCGGCGCTATTGTCTCTATATTATATCTATTTTTCCATTCTCTGTCAAGAAGGAGGCCCAGGGGCGCGGCGGCCTCGCGGGCGTGCGGAGCAAAGCTTGCGGATTCCCCGCAATCCCTGTCGAAATCCCCCTTGCAATCTTACAAATAATTGAGACACAATAAGATTACGAGGCATGGAAGCAACAGGCAGGGCGAAGGAGGGCCCTAATCCTCCCCCGCCCCTATGCAGGAGATGCAGGCTCCCACACAGCAGAAATTTACTGCGCCCAGAACCTATTTTACCAGCTTTCCCCGAAATATACAAGGGGAATGATAGGCGTGTGCGTAGCTTCGGCGGTGTAGGGATATGATACCCTGCGCCGCTTTTGTTGTCTCGACAGGAATGCCCGCAGGGGGCGAATGGGGTCCACACCCCCTGCGGGCTGCACTGTTGAAAAAAGATAGGAGAGGCAACAACATGAAAAAGGGTTTTCCGGCAATTGTCCTGGCGTTGGTCCTTGCCATAGGGCCGATCAATTACGGCCCGGAGGATGACGTCCGCAACATTTGGGCTTACCTTGCTGAAGATGATGTCACACTGGCTTTTCATGTGAAGGAAGGCGACAAAATCACAATCGAGGGGGTATTATCTCGCTGTAGGCGAGCATAAAGCCGTGGATGAACCAGTCCATGCGGCTGCCTTTATAGCAGCAGAAAAAACGCGAAAAGTGCCGCTCTGAGAATCTGCGCTCCGCCTCTTGGTTTTACCGGAAGAATGTGGTATACTACCTCCGGGCGGTCCTCCGCCCGGCCCGCACGGCGGGCCTACTCTGAACAAAGGAAGTCAGCCATGGCAAGACAACGCCGCAGGCGGGGCCGCCGGTCCCGGGGCCTGCTTACGCTTGTGCTCCTGTGCGCCCTGTGCGCCGGATTTTTCTGGTGGAGCAACCACACCCTGGAGGTGCGGGTCTTCACCTTCTCCTCCCCCCGGCTGCCGGAGGGCTTTGACGGCTGCGTGATCGTGCAGCTCTCGGACCTCCACGGGGCCCTGTTCGGGGAGGACAACCGGGATCTCATCGACCGCGTCCGGGCCGCCGGGCCGGACTATATTTTTCTCACCGGCGACCTCCAGGACCAGTACCGCCAGACGCCCCGGAGCTACTCGGTCTCCCTGGGCCGGTCCCTGGCGGAGATCGCCCCCACCTATTTTATTACGGGCAACCACGAGTGGGCCTTTCCCGACGTCCCCGGACTGAAGCGCGAGCTGGAGGCGGCGGGGGTGACGGTGCTGAGCAACGAGTGCACCGTGCTGGAGCGGGGCGGCGGCACGCTGGTGCTGGCGGGGGTGGACGACCCCAACGGCTACGCGGACCAGAAGACGCCGGAGGCGCTGGCGGAGGAGATTCGCGCCGCCTTCGGGGATCCCTTCTGGCTGCTGCTGGCCCACAGGAACAACTATTTTGAGCGGACGTACAGCCGCCTGGGAGCGGACCTGGTCATCACGGGCCACGGCCACGGCGGCCTCATCCGCCTCCCCTTCACCGACGGCCTCGTCAGCGTGGAGCGGACCTTTTTTCCCTCCTACACAGCGGGGTTTTACAGCGCCAACGGCGGGGAGCTGTTCGTCTCCCGGGGCCTGGGGAACTCCGGCCGGACCTTCCGGCTGTTCAACCGGCCGGAGGTGGTGGTCTTAACGCTGGAGCGGGGATAAGCAGAGCCGCCGGGGGCGGCAAAGAAGGAGATCTCAATGAAGGAATTTCTCGCCGGAGAATTTGATATTGCGGTGATTGGCGCCGGTCACGCCGGCATTGAGGCCGCCCTGGCGGCGGCCCGGCTGGGCCTGCGGACCATCTGCTTCACCATCAACCTGGACGCGGTGGGCAACATGCCCTGCAACCCCGCCATCGGGGGGACGGGGAAGGGCCACTTGGTCCGGGAGCTGGACGCGCTGGGGGGCGAGATGGCCCGCGCCGCCGACGCGGCCTGCATCCAGTACCGCCTGCTTAACCGGGGAAAGGGCCCCGCGGTTCACAGCCTCCGGGCCCAGGCGGACCGGCGGCTCTACCAGCAGATTATGAAGCGCGCTTTGGAGCGGCAGGAGAACCTCACCCTCCGCCAGGGGGAGGTGACGGACATCCGCCTTACGGACGGGCGGGTGAGCGGCGTGGCGCTGCACACCGGGGCGGTGTACCGGGTGCGGGCCGCCGTGGTGTGCTCCGGCACCTACCTGAACGGGCGGACCATCGTGGGCGAGTGTGTCCGGGAGGGGGGGCCAGACGGACTGTTTGCCGCCGGTCCTCTGGCGGAGAGCCTGCGGCGTCTGGGCCTGGGCCTGCGGCGCTTCAAGACCGGCACGCCCCCCCGGGTCAACGCCCGGAGCGTGGACTTCTCCCGCATGGAGCTCCAGGAGGGTGACCGGGAGACCCAGCCCTTCTCCTTTGAGACTCGGGAGGCCCCGGTGAATCGGGCGGTGTGCTATCTCACCTACACCAACGAGGCCACCCACCGGATCATCCGGGCCAGCCTGGACCGCTCCCCCATGCACAGCGGGGTCATCGAGGGTGTGGGGCCCCGGTACTGCCCCTCCATCGAGGCCAAGATTACCCGCTTTCCGGACAAGCCCCGCCACCAGCTGTTTATTGAGCCCATGGGCCTGGACACCGAGGAGCTCTATGTCCAGGGCCTCTCCTCCGCCCTGCCGGAGGAGGTGCAGGCGGCGCTGCTGCGCACCATCCCCGGCCTGGAGCGGGCGGAGATCATGCGCCCCGCCTACGCCATCGAGTACGACTGCGTGGACCCCCTGGAGCTGCGGCCCACCCTGGAGAGCAAAAGGATCCCCGGCCTGTACGGCGCGGGCCAGTTCTGCGGCTCCTCCGGATACGAGGAGGCGGCGGTCCAGGGCTTCATGGCCGGGGTCAACGCCGCCCTGGCCCTGCTGGGCCGGGAGCCCCTGGTGCTCTCCCGCGGGCAGGCCTACATCGGCGCCCTCATCGACGATCTGGTCACCAAGGGCGCCGACGAGCCCTACCGTATGATGACCAGCCGCAGCGAGTACCGCCTGCTGCTGCGCCAGGACAACGCCGATGAGCGCCTGGTCCCCGTGGGCCGGCGCATCGGATTGGTGAGCAAAGAGCGGCTGGAGCGGGTGGAGGCGAAGTACGCCGCCGTCCGCCGGGAGGTAAAGCGGCTGAGCGCCCGCGGCGTACCGCCCTCGGAGGAGCTGAACGCCTTTCTGACCGGCCGGGGCACCGCGCCGGTGACCGACGGCGCGCCCCTCATCGCCCTGCTGCGCCGGCCCCAGGTGCGCTACGCGGATCTGCGCCGGTTTGACCCGGAGATGCCGGACCTGCCCGCCGACGTGGCGGAGCAGGTGGAGATCTCGGTGAAGTACGAGGGCTACATCCAGCGCCAGCTCCAGGAGGTGGAGGAGCTGCGGCGCATGGAGCGCCGGACCCTGCCGGCGGGGACGGACTACGGGGCCGTCCAGGGCCTGCGCCTGGAGGCGCGGGAGAAGCTGAACGCCGTGCGGCCGGAGAACCTGGGCCAGGCGGCCCGCATCTCCGGCGTATCCCCGGCGGACGTGGCGGCGCTGATGATCTGGCTGGAGCGGTGAGCATTCTTTTTTCTTGGAAGAAAAAAGAATCAAAAAAAGAACTTTTTACAAAACGCTGTTTTGCTGTTTGGAGGCGCTATGTCGGACATACATCTGCACTACACCCGGCAGGGCAGCGGCCCGCCCCTGCTGCTGCTCCACGGCAACGGGGAGGACGGGGGCTATTTTGTCCACCAGACGGAGTACTTCTCCCGGCACTACACCGTCTACGCCCTGGACACCCGGGGCCACGGCCAGTCCCCCAGGGGCGCCGGTCCCTTCACCATGGCCCGGTTCGCCCAGGACCTGCTGGACTTTATGGACGAACAGAAGCTGGAGCGGGCCCATCTTCTGGGCTTCAGCGACGGGGGCAACATCGCCCTCACCTTCGCCCTTCTCCACCCGGAGCGGGTGGACCGGCTGGTGCTCAACGGGGCCAACCTGGACCCCGGCGGCGTGAAGCCCGTGATTCAGATCCCCATTGTGTTGGGGTACCGCCTGGCCTCCCTCTTCGCCGGGCGGAGCCCGGAGGCCAGGCTCCATGCGGAGATTCTGGGGCTGATGGTCAACGAGCCCCGCATCCCGCCGGAGGCCCTGAAGGAGCTCCGGCTCCCCGTCCTGGTGATTGCCGGGACGAGGGACATGATCCGGGAGGCCCACACCCGGATGATCGCCGGGGCCCTGCCGGACAGCCGTCTGGTTCTGATTCCGGGGGACCACTTCATCGCGGCCAGGAACCCCGAGGCCTTCAACCAGGCGGTGGAGGCCTTTCTGAATGAAAATAAGGAGTGATATTGCATGAGATTATGTCTGGCTGTTATCGTCTGTAAGCTGCTCCGCTTCATCGGCAAGCTGGTGGGCAAGGGCAGCAGCCTGCCGGGGCAGTACGCCTTGAAGCTCTGCCCCGACGTGCTGGGGCGGGTGAAGCTGCCCCCCTGCGTCATCGCCGTCACCGGCAGCAACGGCAAGACCTCCACGGTGGAGATGATTGCTGCCATTCTCCGGGCCGGCGGGAAGACGGTGGTGTACAACGAGGAGGGCTCCAATCAGATCGAGGGGGTGGCCACCTTGATTCTGTGCAGCTGCACCCTCTCCGGGCGGATGCGGGGGGACGTGCTGCTGCTGGAGAGCGACGAGCGCTACGCCCGCCGCTCCTTCCGGTGGTTTCACCCCACCCACTTCGTCATCACCAACCTCTACCGGGACCAGCTGACCCGGAACGGGCACCCGGAGTGGGTCTACGACGCCATCCTCCCCGCCATCCACCGGGACACCACCCTGGTGCTCAACGCCGACGACCCCCTGGTCTCCTGCTTCGCCAGGGACCATGAGCGGGTGAAGTGGTTCGGGCTCGACGAGTGCTCCATCAGTACAAAAGAGCACTGCGGCGTCTACCACGACGGCGCCCGGTGCCCCGCCTGCGGGGGCAGGATGGAGTACGCCTATTACCACTACGGGCACATTGGCCGGTACCGGTGCGCGGAATGCGGCCACTGCCGGCACGACACGGACTTCGCCGTCACCGCCCTGGATCTGGACGGGGGCCGGATGACCATCGACGGGGAGACGGAGATCTCCCTGGCCTTTAAGAGCATCTACAACGTATACAACATTCTGGCGGCCTGGTCGGTGTGCGCCCTGGCGGGGGCGGACAGGGGGACCATGGCGGCGGTCATCAACAACTATATCCTGAAAAACGGCCGGATGGTCCGCTTCACCCTTGGGGGCCACCGGGGCGTCCTGCTGACCAGCAAGCACGAGAACTCCGCGGCCTACGACACCAACCTGGCATACATTGCCCGCCGGGAGGAGCCCTGTCAGGTGCTGGTCATCGTGGACGCCATCAGCCGGAAGTACTTTACCGGCGAGACCAGCTGGCTGTGGGACATCGACTTCGGGCAGCTGAACCAGGCGCATGTGAAAAAGATTCTTCTCTGCGGAAAATACGTGCACGATCTGGCCATGCGCTTTGATTACACGGGGATTCCGGCGGAGAAAATCGCCTGCTACGACGCGGTGGTCCAGGCGGCGGACGCCCTGGCGGAGGACGGCGGGGCGGAGGCTCTGTACGTGGTGACCTGCTTCTCTGACCGGGACAAGCTGCTGCGGCTGGTGAAACGGGAGGAGGAGTGAGCATGGAACTGACCATTCTGCATCTGTACCCCGAGTGCATGTCCCTGTATGGGGAGTACGCCAATATCGCGGTGCTTCGCCGCCGCCTGGAGGCCCTGGGCGCGGCGGTGAAGGTTCGGGAGATCACCCTGGAGGAGGCGGCGGATTTCTCCGGCGCGGACTTTATCTACATGGGCGCGGGCACGGAGCGGCGGCAGAAGAACGTCCTGGCCGCCGGGCAGCGCTATGCCCCGGCGCTGCGGGAGGCCGCAGAGGGCGGCGCGGTGCTGCTCTTCACCGGAAACGCCATGGAGACCCTGGGGGCCTCCGTCACCGACGCGGCGGGGCAGGTCTGGCCGGGCTTCGGCCTGGCGGAGTTCGCCACCGTGGAGACGGACCGGCGCGTGCCCGGGGATGTGGTGGCGGTCTCCACACTGTGGGACGCGCCGGCGGTGGGCTTTATGAACAAGTGCAGCACCACCCGGGGGATTGCCACGCCGCTGTTTGCTTCGCTGCCCCTGGGCTTCGGAAACGAGGCGGAGCACGGGCCGGAGGGGTACGTCTCCGGGAACGTGTTTGCCACCCATCTGACGGGGCCGGTGCTGGTGAAAAACCCGGATTTTCTGGACCTCGTCACCCGGCGGCTCTTCGCCCGGCGGGGCTGGGCCTGCCCGGAGGCGCTGCCCGCCCTGCCCCACCAGCGGGAGGCCTATGAGGTGACCCGCCGGGAGCTGGAGCGGCGGATCGGAAAATAGGGAACGGAAAAAACGCCCCGTCCGCACAGCGGACGGGGCGTTTTATGGGGTGTATTACTCGGTCACGTAGGGCAGCAGAGCGATCTGCCGGGCACGCTTGATGGCCTCGGTCAGCTGGCGCTGATGCATGGCGCAGGTGCCGGTGGTCCTGCGGGGCAGGATCTTGGAGCGCTCGGAGATGAAGCGGCGCAGCTTGGCGGCGTCCTTGTAGTCGATGTGCTCGCATTTATCCACGCAGAACTGGCAGACCTTCTTCCGCTTCCGGGGAGCGCCGGAGCGGGCGGGCCGATTTTCACGTTCCATAGCCATGGTACTATTTCCTCCTGTCAGAATGTGGCGGCCGATGGGCCGCAGATGGGGCGGCGCCGGTTAAAAGGGCAGATCGCCGTCCTGGTCGTCGATTTCGGCGAAGCCGGAGCTGTCCCCGGCGGGGGCGCCGTAGCCGCCGCCATAGGACTGGCCGCCGCCGTAGGCGGGCGCGGCGGGCGCGCCATAGGCCCGGGGGGCGCCGTAGCTGTCGCTGCCGCCGGCGCTGTCGCGCTTGCTGTCAGCGAAGTAGACGTTGTCTGCCACCACCTCGGCGGAGCGGCGGTTGTTGCCGTCCCGATCCTTCCAGTCCCGGATCTGGAGCCGGCCCTCGGCCACGGCCATGCGGCCCTTGCCGAAATACTTGCAGATGAACTCCGCCGTCTGCCGCCACGCCACCACGTCGATGAAATCCGTGCTCTTTTCACCGGAGTCCCGGTTCTTGAAGTCCCGGTCCACGGCGAGGGTGAAGCTTGTGACGGAGACGCCGGACTGCGTGGTGCGCAGCTCCGGGTCCCGCACCAGGCGGCCCATAATGATAATGCGGTTCAGCATATTCCGGCTCCTCCCATTACTCGCCCTTGCAGACGATCATGGAGCGCAGAATGCCGTCGGTGATGCCCAGAACACGGTCCAGCTCCTTGGGGAAATCGGGATCGCTGGTGAAGGACATGAGGACATAGTGCCCCTCCGTCTTGTAATCGATGGCGTAGGCCAGCCTGCGCTTGCCCCACTCCTCAACCTCCACGACAGAGCTGTGCTGCTCGGCCAGCGTCTTAAACTTCTCGACGGTGGCGGCAACAGCCTCCTCGCCCAGCGCGGGATCGACGATATACACGACTTCGTAATTTCCGTTAATCTTTGCCATGGTTTGCACCTCCTTTTGGACGAATGGCCCCCGCTCTCAGGCGGGAGCAAGGATAGCCCGCAAAACGCGAGCCCTATTATTATACCGGTTTCCAGGGAAATGTCAAGGCGGTTTTCCGGATTTTTCGGATATTTTTTGGGAGAAATTGTGCCTTTTCGCATTTCGAAAACTTTTCGATAAAAATCTTGCAAAATGGGGCAACATGTATTATAGTTTTAGACAAAAGGACGCGCCTGGGCGGGGCGGCCGCTGCGGCGGCGCCGGAGACAGGCGCGCGGATTCCGGCCCCGCCGGAGGAAAGGGAGGCCCGCCTGTGGGAAAAAATGTCGTGGCGCTGATGCTGCAGGAGTACGAGAACTTGACAAAGTCGGAGCGGAAGATCGTGGACTATGTGCTGGCCCACCAGACGGAGACCCAGTATATCAGCATCACCGATCTGAGCGCCGTGTGCGACGTGGCGGTGTCCACCATCTCGGTATTCTGCCGGAAGCTGAAGCTGGCGGGGTTCAACGACTTCAAGCTGGAGCTGGCCAAGGCGGCGCTGCTGGCGGGCGCGGAGCTGGGCGGGGACAGCGCCGGGGAGGAGGTCCTGCCCGGGGATCCGGTGTCCGCCGTGATGAGCAAGGTGCACCACACCGCCCAGGACACCCTCAGCAAGGCCTTCCACATGCTGGCGGCGGCCTCGGTGGACCGGGCGGCGGAGCTGCTGCTGGAGGCCCGGCAGGTGGTGTGCCTGGGCCAGGGGAACCACTCGGTGGTGGCCCTGGCGGCCTGCGCCCAGTTCTCCACCACCTCCCCCAAGTTCAAGACCATTCAGGACTCCCACCTGCAGACGGTGGTGCTCTCCACCCTGTCGGAGAGGGACGTGGTGCTCTACTTCTCCTACTCCGGGGCCACCCACGAGGTGCTGGAGGCGGCGGAGCTCATCCGCAGCCGGCGGGCCCGGCTGATTCTGGTCACCCGCTTTCTCAACTCGCCCGCCAGCGCCTACGCCGACGCGGTGCTGCTGTGCGGACCCAACGAGCAGCCCCTCCAATTCGGCTCCACCGACGCCATCATTGCCCAGCTGTACGTGGTGGAGGTGCTGCTCAGCGAGTTCACCCGCCGGGACCCCGAGGAGGCGGAGCGCTGCCGCCAGTCCGTGGGCAAGGCGCTGACCCAGAAGTGCGTATAGTATGGGATCGTTTTTCAACCCGGAAAAGGGTATATGGGCCTGGCTCTCCACCGCCGTGGACATTGTGGGGCTGTCCATCGCGTGGCTCTTTCTGTGCCTGCCCCTGGTGACCGCCGGGCCGGCCACCGCCGCGCTGTACCACGCGGTGGTGCTGTACGTCCGCCCCAGGGAGCAGGGGGCCTTCAAGGACTTCTTCCGCTCCTTCCGCCGGAATCTCCGGGTGGGGGCGGCGGCCACCCTTGTGTGTCTGGCGGCGGGGGCGGCGCTGGCCTGGGGCTATACCGTGGTGCGCCAGAACGGCCGGGAGGGGGCGGGGGTGGTGATGCTGGGCATCTACTACACCATTCTGACCCTGCCGGCGGGGGTGCTGTGCTGGCTCTTCCCCCTGCTGGGGCGGTTCGAGTACAGGGTGGGGCCCCTGTTCGCCGCGGCGCTGCAGCTGACGCTGCGCCACCTGCCCACCACGGTGGTGGTGGTCCTGCTGACGGCGGAGACGGCGGCCTTCTGCATCCCCAACTGGTGGCCCGCCCTGTTCATGCCCGCCCTGGCGATGCTGCTGGTCTCCCTCTTTTTCGAGCGGATTTTCCAGCGGTACGTCCCTGAACTGCGGGAGGAGGACGAAGAGGAGTGCGAGGAATAAAGCGCGCCCGCCGCTTGTATGCGGCGGGCGCTTCAGCGTGTCAAAAAAGCGGCGGAAGTGGATACGCGTCCCCGGACGCGAGGACCCGCTTGAGAAAGGAGCGGTATAATGCCGATTGAGGGAATTGCGCAGCCGGAGACGCTGGCTGTATCCGATGCTGTGCGGCTGCGGCGGTATGACGGGCGGCATGGATTTGCCCTCCCCTGGTACCAGGATCCGGAGACGGTCCGGCTGGTGGACGGCGATGAGCGGATCTACACGGAGGAGCTGCTGGAGAGAATGTACGCCTGGCAGGACGGGCACGGGGAGCTCTACTGGATCGAGGTCCTGGAGGACGGGGCCTGGCGGCCCGCGGGGGACGTGTGGCTCGCGCCGGAGGACTTCGCCATCGTCATCGGCGAGCGCGCCCGCCGCCGGGGCGGCCTGGGCCGTGGGGCGGTGTCCGCCCTGGCGGACCGGGCCCGCAGCCTGGGTTGGGAGCGGGTGCGGGTGGGGGAGGTTTACCGCTTCAACGCCGCCTCCCGGCGGCTGTTTGCCTCCCTGGGCTTTCGGGAGGAGACGGAAACGGAAAAAGGGAGCAGCTACGTGCTGCCCCTGAGAGAGGAGTGAGGGGATATGGATGTGATTGCAGCCATTTCCACCGGCGGCGCTCTGGCCGCTATCGGCATCGTGCGGGTGTCCGGGGAGGGGTGCTTCGCTCTGTGCGACCGGGTGTTCCAGCCCGCCGCCGGGGGACGGTTCTCCCAGGCCCGGCCCCGGGAGATGGTCCTGGGCCGGGCGGCGGACCGGGAGGGGCGGTGGGTGGACGACTGCCTGGCCGTCCGCTTTCCGGGCCCCTGCAGCTACACCGGGGAGGACTGCGCCGAGTTCCACTGCCACGGCTCCCCGGTGGTGCTGGGGGAGGTGCTGCGCGCCCTCTTCGCGGCCGGGGCCCGGCAGGCGGAGCGAGGGGAGTTTACCAAGCGGGCTTTCCTTAACGGGCGGATGGATCTGACCCAGGCGGAGGCGGTGATTGACCTCATCGAGGCGGAGACCGCCCCGGCCGCCCGAAACGCCGTGGAGCAGCTGGGCGGCGCTCTGCGACGGCGGATCGAGGGGATTTACAGCCGCCTGCTGACGGTGGCCAGCCAGTTCTACGCCGTGGTGGACTACCCAGACGAGGACATCGAGCCGCCGGACCGGGCGGCGATCCTGGCAGCCCTGACGGCGGCGGAGGGGGATCTGTCGGCCCTGCTGGCCACCGCCCGCCGTGGCCGGCTGCTCCGCCGGGGCGCGCCCGCCGCCATCCTGGGCCGGCCCAACGCGGGCAAGAGCTCCCTGCTCAACGCCCTGCTGGGCTACGACCGGGCCATCGTCACCGACGTGGCCGGTACCACGCGGGACACGGTGGAGGAGCGGGCGGTGGTGGGCGGCGTGCTGCTGCGGCTCATCGACACCGCCGGCATCCGGGACGCCGCCGACCAGGTGGAGCGGCTGGGGGTGGAGCGGGCCAAAGCGGCGGCGGCGGGAGCGGAGCTGGCCCTGCTGGTGCTGGACGGCTCCCAGCCCATGACGGAGGAGGACCGGGCCGCCCTGGCCGCCGCCGCCCTGGCCCCCCGGCGTCTGGTGCTGGTGAACAAGCGGGACCTGCCCCTGCGTCTGGCGCTGGAGGAGCTGGCCGGGGAGACGGTTCTGTCCGTCTCCGCCAGGACCGGGGAGGGCCTGTCGGAGCTGGAGGCCGCCGTGGCCGCCCTCTTCCCCGCCGGGGAGGCTCCGGAGGGCCAGCTGCTCACCAACGACCGGCAGGTGGAGGCGGCGGAGCGGGCCGCCGCCGCCCTGCGGGGGGCCCGGGAGGCCCTGGAGGGCGGCCTGACCCCGGACGCGGTTCTCTCCGACGCGGAGCGGGCGCTGAGCGCTCTGGGGGAGCTGACGGGCCGGACCCTGCGGGAGGATCTGACCGCCCGGATCTTCGAGCGCTTCTGCGTGGGGAAGTGAGGGCGAGCATCCTTTTTCTTGAAAGAAAAAGGATCAAAAAGAACTTTTATTACGGGACTGGAGTCAGTGCGATTCCTGGATTTCTGCCCGGTGACGGGAATGGGGTTTTGGCCGAAAATCCGCAGGAGCCGCCCGAAAAGCTGCGCGTCATGCAGACGCATCGCTTTTCGGGCGGCTCCTCTGTTTTCGCGGGGTCAGCTCTGGCCCAGGGCGGCATTTTTCTGGGCGGCGGCGGCCACCGCGTCCATGACGGCCCCCCGGAGGGCCCGGCGCTCCAGCACCTGTACGCCGGCGATGGTGGAGCCGGCGGGGGAGCAGACCGCGTCCTTCATGGCGCCGGGGTGGGCCCCGGTATCCAGCATGAGGCGGGCCGTGCCCCGGAGGGTCTGGGCGGCGTAGAGCAGGGCCTTCTGCCGGGGGAGGCCGCAGGCCACGCCGCCGTCGGCCAGGGCCTCAATGAACTGGCAGACAAAGGCGGGGCCGCAGCCGGACACGGCGCTGCCCGCGTCGATGAGCCGCTCCTCCAGCCGGTCCAGGGCCCCGGCCCCGGCCATAAAGGCGGTGAAGCGGCCGAGCTCCTCCTCCGTCACCAGGGTGTTGGCGTCGTAGAGCACCATCCCCGCCCCCACGGCGCAGGGGGTGTTGGGCATGATGCGGATGACGGGCGCCGGCCCGCCGGCCATGGCGGCGATGCGCTCCATGGTCAGCCCCGCCGCCATGGACACCAGCACGAAGCGGTCCCCCCGCCGGGCCAGCACCGGCGCGATCGCCGCCAGCAGGCCAGCCATCATCTGGGGCTTGACCCCCAGGAAGATGTACGCGGCCTCCTCCGCCGCCTGGGCGGCGGGGCCGGCGGCGCAGCCCAGCTCACGGGCCAGGGCCTCCGCCTTGGCGGGGGTGCGGTTGGACAGCAGCACCTCCGCCGGGGGCAGGGTCCGGCAGACCGCGCGGGCCAGGGCCCCGCCCATGCTGCCGGTGCCGATAAAGGAACATGTATATGCAGCCATAGCAATTTACCTCGTTTTCTAATTTGACCGCGCTTACAGGCGCAGCTCGTACAGGGCCATGGCCCGGCCCCCCGGCAGCTCCCGGCGCCGGACGACGGCGAAGCCCAGGCGCTGGTAGAGCTCTCTCATCCGCTCCTCCTCCCAGCCCGTGTCCAGCCGGACGGCGGACACGCCCCGCCGGGCGCACTCCCGCCTGACGTAGTCCAGCACCTTGCCGGGGAGGCCCTGGCCGGCGAACTCCCGGCGCACGCACAGCTTGTGGAGATAGGCTGCCTCGCCGGCGGGTGCGTCGGGCCACCACTCCCGGTCCTGCCACTGGAGGATGAAGGCGCAGGCGGCCCGGCCGCCGATGGAGCCCACGCAGAAGCACGCCGGCCCGGCCTCCTCCGTCACCAGGGCCTCCCGGGTCAGCCGCTCCTCCGGCCAGACCCGCAGTCCCCGCTCCCGGCCCCAGCGGGATACCTCCGCCATGACGGCCAGGGCCCCGTCCACGTCCCCCGGCGTCACGTCCAGCTCCAGGCGGCGCAGCTCCCCGATGGTGTGCCGGATGCGCGCCAGGAGGGGATCCGGCAGGGCCAGGCGCTCCATCTCGCAGCCCTCCTCCGTCAGGCGGTTGCGGATGCCGAAGAAGACCCCCTCCAGAAATACGGAGGAGCAGTGCCACTCCCCCCGCAGGCAGGCCAGCAGGCTCAGGGCCCCGGAGCTCAGGGCCGGGGCGACGTAGGGCTTGTAGCCCAGCGCGCGCATCTCCAGGTTGGCCCCCTTGGTCCGCTCCGTCAGCTCCCGGGAGAGGGCGTCGTCGTAGCGGGTGACGGAGTTGGCGACCACCAGCCCCTCCCCGTGGGGGCCGAAGGCCCGGCCGTCGGCCAGGTAGTCCCGAAAACGGGGGTCCCTGGCGGCGTAGTACCGGGCGCGGGCGTGCATGACCCCCAGGCCGAAGCCCCGGACCTGCTGGACCGACAGGCCCCGCCCGTCCAGCCTCCCCGCCTCGTCCCGATTGCTCTCCATGAGGACGGCCCGGCACAGGGGGTCCACCGGGTCGCTGACCACGCAGAAGAGGCCCCGGAAGCCCCGCTCCCTGGCCATGCGGGCGTAGCCGGCTGCCAGGGGACGGTTCAGCTCGTACTGGGCCATGCGCACGTCCCCGCTCTTCACCGCCGTGTCCGGCACGAAGCGGGAGGCGCAGAAGAGGAATACGTCGCAGTCCAGTACGCGGTCCGGCTCCACGATCTCCACCGGGGGGAGCCGGTCCTCCCCCGGCCCGGCGATCTGGCTGAGCTCAAATTCCCAGCGCTGGGGCACCCCCTCCCGCACGTCGCAGATACCCAGGGAGGAGATCACGTCCCCTCCCATGAGCCGCAGGCCCATGGCCAGGGTGCTGCCCACGTCCCCCATAGCCAGCAGGTGGACCCGGTACCGGTCCCGCCTCACGGGCGGACGGTCGGGGAGGGGCCAGGCCTCGCTGGTGACGAGGCGGTGTTTCGGAAAGTAGTCCATATTATCCCCCAATCACGATTTTGACGCTGGCCTGGAGCCTTCTAAGCATCTCCAGGTCGTTTTCCAGGTAGGTGGACGCCCCGCGGCTCAGGTCATAGGACATGCAGCTGCCCTTGTCCGGGCACAGGGGCAGGATCACCGCCTCCCCCAGGCGGCTGAGGGTCAGGTTGCGGGCGTACAGGGAGCGGTACTCGGTCTCCAGGGCCAGCAGAATGTCCCTGGCATTCTCCAGGCACGTGAGGCTCAGCCGGTAGGTGGAGCCGTCGGCGCAGTCCTCGGAGAAGTCCGGGGCGGCGTAGGGGAAGATGCGGTTCACCGCCGGCTGAAGGCCGCCGGCCATAGGCTCCGTCCGGCGCACCGTGTCCCCGCCGATGAAGGGGTACAGGGTGGACTCCACGAAGCGCATGCGCAGGTTGGGCAGGTAGTAGACGCTGTCCACCGGCCAGCCCAGCTGCTCCATGGTGTCCCGCCCCACGCCGGTGAGGTAGCCCACCAGCACCTGGCGCACCGTCGCGCCGGCCTGGGCCAGCAGGGGGGCGATGGCCCGGATGCGCTTGCCGTCGTGGAGCATGTCGTCCACCAGGATCACCGGCCGGTCAAAGGCCCGGATGGTGCGCACCTGGTCGGGCAGGGGGGAGTAGAAGGGGTAGGCCTCGATGGAGTAGCCGGAGAGGTCTGGGGCGTAGACCTTGTCGGTGTGCAGGGTCTTGGTGACGGTGTTGGGCACCGCCACCCCCCGGAGAATCTTGCCGAAGGGCACGCAGATGCACTCACCCAGCTGGCGGGGCCGGGTGGGCTCGGTGGGTACGCCGTTGCAGGCGGCGATGCGCCGCAAAAGCCGCTGGTAGATCACCCCGGCGGACATGGACAGCACCAGGCATCCCGGATACAGCTCCGTCAGGGCCCGCTGGAGCCGCCGGTGGGCGGCCCCCACGGCGGCCAGCACCCGGGGATTGCCGGCCAGGGGGGCCTTGATGGTGGTCTCCACGTTCCGGGTGAGGACGATGGGCCGGCGCATGTCCACCGCCAGCAGCTCCCCGTCCCCCTCCGCCACCGGGGGGGCCACGAAGCCCTGGAGGGACAGAATCTCCCGCACATAGGGGGCGGCAGTGGCCTCGGCGGGGCAGAAGAGGGCGTAGGCGTACTCCTGGCGCAGGGCCAGGGTGAGCACCTCGGTGAGCAGCAGCTGGCACAGATCCAGCTGGGCCGGCCCCTTGGGCACGTAGAGGCCGCTGATGACCAGGGCACGCCCGCCGGTCTGGGCCCGGACGAAGGCGGTGAGGGGGGCGCTGCCCAGACGGGAGAAGAGCTGGTGGGAGTCCAGGCAGCGGAAGCTGGCGAAGCCCAGCGCCTCCCCGCCCTCCTCCCGGCGCAGCAGCAGCAGGTGGTCCCCCAGCCGCCGCAGGCTCCGGCACAGATCCCCGGCGTCGGGCCGGCCCGCCAGCACCGAGCCCGCCAGCAGGGCCTCCGTCTCCTCCGTCAGCTCCAGGCTGCGCTGGAAGGTCAGATCCTCCACCCGCAGCAGGGGCTTGTCCTGGGGCTCCCGCAGGTAGAGGCCCCGGCGGTAGATGAACTCCTGGGCCACGGGGTCGATGAGGTTGGAGATGTCCCGGCCCTGGTCCACCGCCTCCCGGATGCGGGTGGAGCTGATGTCCTCTAAGTGGGTGGGCAGGGTCAGCTCCGTCACCGTGCCGGTGATGGCGCTGTAGTCCGGCTCCGCGGACTCCCCCTCCCCGGCGGAGCGGCGGAAGATGATGTGATCAAAGGAGTGGATGGAGGAGGGCTCCGGCGCTTTGTGGTAGGAGGAGGCGTTGGCCACCACGTCGCTGCCCGCCACAATGGCCACCTCCCGGCCGGGGAAGGCGGCGCGCAGGGCCGCCAGATTCTCCGGGTTGGCGATATTCACCGGGAAGTCCTCGGGGAACAGGTGGACATGGAACTCGCCGGCGGTGGAGATGGCGGCGATGCGCCGGCGGACGCGGTGGGGCTGGGTCTTCTTGGACCAGGAGAATTCGTCGATGGCCAGCATCACCTCGTACCCCAGATTCCGGATGGCCTGGACGATGCCCTTGTGGGAGAGGGTGAAGGGGTCGAAGGTGCCGGGGAAGAAGGCCGCCGGTCGCGGCGGCTCGAAGCGGAAGCCGCCGTGGAGCAGCTCCTGCTCGGTGAGAAAGCGGTAGACGCGGCCCAGCATGGCCGCCCGGTAGTAGAAGGTGAGCTCCGAGGCCTGTTCCTCCCCCATAAGGGCCAGAATCTTCTTGAGCGTGAGCAGGAAGGCCCGCCGCTTCTCGTGGCGGCCCAAGGTCTCCGAGCCGAACACGTGGCGGCCCAGGACGAACAGGGCCTCCTGCCGCACCTCCGCCCGGAAGCCCGCCAGGCCCTTGAGGAGCATGCCCAGCAGCCGCTCCCGGCGGCGGCGGTAGACCTCGTCCTCTTCCGGGAAGCGGACCCGGTAGGTGTCGTACTCCTCGTAGACGACCCCCACGGTGTCCAGGGCCAGTGCCACCACCCGGCCGTTGGAGGAGCACAGGGACGCGTCAAGGTCCGAGAGCATCTCCTCCAGCTGGGTGGGGGGCAGAAAGAGGCAGAACCGGCCCAGGTAGCCGGGGATATACTTGGAAAACTCCTGCTGCCCGATCTCCAGGCCCCGCCCCAGCTCCACGGCCACCTCGTTGCGCTCCTCCGCCGCCAGCAGGGGGGCGATGGCCAGCAGGGCGCCGCCGGCGGCGTGGCGGACGGTGACCTGGTCGCTGACCTTCACCAGGTTGGTCAGGTGGGTGGCGATGTGCAGCAGGTGGCCGCCCCCGGTCTGGGCGAAGCCGGTGAGCAGACGGATGTTGATCTCCTTGATGATCCAGGGGGTGGCGGTCTTCAGGTTGTCCAGGAAGATCTGGGCCACGGCGGCCTCGTCCAGGGGCGGGGGGGACTCCCCGGTGAGCTCCCCCGCCGTCATGGCCCGCAGCAGGGCCAGAGAGGCGCTGCCGGCGCAGTCCATGTCCCGCAGGGAGTGGAGCACGACGTCCTGGGTGGCGATGGCCGGGCGCAGCCAGCCCAGCAGCAGCACCGCCGCCGCGCGCACCGTCACGTCCTCCCGCTCCGCCAGGTTCTGGGCGAACAGGAGCAGATCGTAGCGCTGGCGGTCCGCCAGCACCTCCACCGGCAGGGCCGTGGCGGTCTCCAGCAGCTGGAAGGCGGTCTCGTCCTCCAGCCGCTCCGGCCGCCGGTACCAGCGCAGAAAGACGGTGAGAAACTCCCCCCGCCGGTCCCGCTCGCACTTGTCCAGCAGGGAGTTGACCACCATCTTCAGGGTGAAGCCGATCCAGCGCCGGTGCTGGGCCAGCAGCTTGTGGTCCGGGCGGATGATCTTCTCCAGATAGAGCTTCCACTGGTCCATGTCCGTAACGGCGCGGCTCTCCGGGGTCCAGCCGGCGGGGCGCTCCTTGGCGTAGCCGGCGTGGAAGCGGGCGATGATCTCCCCCATGAGGGCCGCCGCCTGGCGGCGGATGTCCCCCTCCCGGTGCATGAGCAGCTCGTAGAGAAAGGCCAGGGTCTGCACCTTCTGGGCGGCGCGGAGGTAGACGGAGTAGGACTCGAACACGCCCAGGTAGGCCCGCAGGCGGCGCCAGTCCGTCTCCCCCCTGGCCAGCTCCAGAAGACCCGCGAAGCTGCGCTGGCCCGTGAGGCGGCTCATAAGGGCCGCGTTGTGCTCCACGCACAAAAGCCGCAGCTCCTCCAGCGCCTCCCGCTGGTCCATGAGGGCAACATCCTTCTTGGGCCGGGGGCCGGGACAGGCCCCGGCGAGGCTCACGTCCACCCCCAGGCTCACCATCCAGCGCTCGAAGTCCCGCAGTTTGGCGTAGACGAAGGTATAGCGGGTGCGCTTGGCCTGGGTGACGTTGTCGAGCTTGCTGAGGATGACGTCAAAGGCCTCCTCCAGGGTGGAGATGCGGGTGATCTCCCGGCCGTCGGGGCCCCGCTCCTGCTTGACCCGGAAGTCGGCGTAGATGAGCGCCAGGCTCTCCGCCGACAGGTAGTCCAGCTCCAGATCCCACACCGAGTGGTTGGCGGCCACGTAGCCGATGTCCCCCATGTGCCGCCGGCGGAACCACAGATCCGTGTAGTGGTAGTGGAGGTAGGGCACCCGCTCCCCCGGCCGGCAGCCGAATTTGCCGATGTCGTGGCCCGCCGCGCTGGCGGAGACCAGCCCCAGATCCACCGCAACCCCGGCTCGCTTCAGGCCCCTGGCCGCGTGCATGGCCACGTGGTGGACACCGGCGATGTGCTCCAGCGTCCGCCAGGGGGTGGCCTCCAGCCCCAGGCGCATCATCTCGTAGACGTACTCCCGCCGGTAGGAGCGCAGAAACAGGCGGTAGCTGTCCCGGTGGGCGCTCTCCTCCTGCTCGTCCTCCTCCAGCAGCTCCAGCTGCCACAGGGGGTCCGCCGGCAGCAGGGCGCGCTCCGCGTCGAAGAGCACCTGGAGCAGGGAGAGGAAGAACACCGCCCCCGCCCCGTGCTCCCGCTGCCGGGGCGCAAAGGCCGGCTCGGGGAACATGGACCAGCGGGCGAAGTCGTAGGCGAAGGGGATCCACCCCTCCTCCGGCTCCGGGGAGAGCAGGGCCAGCTCCTCCCGGCACAGGGAGAGCACGTCGGCGCACCGGATGCGCTCCTCCCCGAAGAGGGGGGCGAAGCGCTGGAGCCAGCCCTGCTCCTCCAGCAGCTCTGTCAGCATGGCCCGGTGGGGGGCCAGGTAGCGGGCCGCCGGCTGGGTGGTCACCCGGCGCAGCAGGCTGGCGGTCATCTGGCGGATGCGTTTTTTGTTCATGGAGTCGTTCCTCCCGTCCTGTGAGAATCCCTCGGTTTACCCCCCATTATGCACCAAACCGCCGGGATGCGCAAGAAAGAAAATGGAGAACGGGCAATTTCCTCCCCGCCTGCACAAAAAAGCCCGTTGCCGGGTTGACAAAGGGGAGCGAACTATATATAATATTGATTATATAACAATAGTTATATAAAAGAGAGGAGGGAGCCCATGCCCCCGAAGACCAAAATTACGAGAGAGATGGTCATTGCCGCGGCTTTCGAGGTCGCCCGTGAAGCAGGCGCGGAAAAAATCAATGCACGAACCGTATCAAAAAAGCTGAACTGCTCCACACAGCCCGTTATGTATCACTTTGCCACGATTGAGGAATTAAAGAGGGCGGCCTATCAAAAAGCAGACTGGTTTCATACGGAGTACCTGATGCACATTCCAGAAACCCAGGAGGATATACTGCTTGGAATCGGGCTGAATTATATCCGGTTCGGGATGGAAGAACCGCATTTGTTCCGCTTCCTGTTTCAATCGGGCTTTGCCGTTGAACACAGCCTGCTTGAAATGATCGATTCCGAGGGGCTTGTACCCGTCCTTTCTGCCATGCAGAAGGAAATGAAGATGAGTGCAGAACAGACAAAGGAGATTTTTGTCACGCTGGCGCTGTTCGTTCACGGGTACGCCAGTATCATCGTCAACAATTCACTGGAGTATGATGAGAAACTGATCGCGGCTCATCTGGAGCGGGTATACACGGGTGCGGTACTGGCACTACAGGAGGAGATGAAATGAAACACCAGCAAATTGCTAATGACAAAAAGAGCACTGTTCTCACGCTCACAGGGATCATCGTCATGATCCTGCTGGCGGTGACAAAGGTGGTGCCGTCCTCACAAATCGCGGGATACTCCGTGTTTGTGGGGATCGCGTTTTTCTTTATCACGGAAGCCGCCGCCAAAACAGGCGGCGACCAGTCGGGTCTGCGTTTCCATACGATTGTGGCGGACCTCAAAAAGCCGGGCGTAGTGTTTTGGCTGCTGCTGCCGGTTGTGAGCGGCCTTGCAGCGCTTGTCGTGGGAAAGCTGCTTTTCAGCGGAAAATTTGTTGCCCATGTCCTGGGGCGGACAGGTTCCATCCTGTCTTTTGACAAGCCGGTGCTGCTAATCGGCCAGGTTGTCCTTGCGGCATTTGGGGAGGAGATTGCGTACCGCGGCTTTTTCTTTGGAAAAGGTGTAAAACTATTTCCGGTCTGGGTCTGCGCGGTGGTGTCGTCCGCTGTTTTTGCCGCCGGACATATTGCGCCGGGGGACTTGAGGGTTGTCGTCTATGACATCGCCGGGGTCTTCATCGACAGCCTGATTTTCTCGGTCATCTACCATAAAACTGGGAACTGTGTCATCAGCACCTTTTCCCATATTCTCGGCAATGCAATCTCCATGGCGGCTGTGTTTACATTCTTTTAAGCCGCATTTGATACACGGCAAGAAATTTTTTCGCCGATCAAGACGAATTTTTGCAGGCGGGGAATGTCTCCGGCAAGCATTTCCCGACAGGCTTTTCCCCGCGCCCCTGCTACAATGGAGGGCAAGACCATGAAAAAGAAGGGGACAAGCTATGAAAATCGCCGGCATTACCTTGGAGCGGCCCCCGCGGGCCGGACTGGTCCACCTGGCGGGCTGCTGGGCGGCGGGATTTCTGGCCGCCGCCTGCTGCCTGGAGGGGCGCGCACCCCTGGCGGCGGGGCTGATGGCCGCCAGCAGGCCGGGGAAAAACGGGCTGGCGGTGCTGGGGGGCGGCGCAGCGGGGAGCCTGGTGTTCCTCCCCTTCGGCGGGGCCCTGCGCTGCTGCGGCATCCTGGTGCTGATCTACGCGCTGCTTTCCGCCCTCCGGGACACCAAGTGGGTTCAGCACCCCCTCTTCCGCCCCCTGGCCGCAGGGGGGGCCACCCTGGCGGTGGAGCTGGCCTATACCCTGCAGATGGGGATGGACGGCGGGAGCTTTCTGCGCATGGCGGCCTGCACCGCCCTGGCGGGGGTGCTGGCCCACTACTGCGCGCTGCTGCTGCGGGAGACCTCCATCCCCCGGCGGAAGGCCTCGCGGGAGGCGGAGAGCCTGCGCCAGCGGCTGCGGCTGAGCGCCGAGGCCCTGCGCTCGCTGTACGAGAGCTTCAGCGCGCCGCCGCCCAGGAAGGAGGAGAACCCCGCCGTCATCTTCGACCGGGCGGCGGAGGTGGTGTGCCGGGGGTGCGCCCTGCGGGACGTGTGCTGGAGCAAGGAGTACATATCCACCTTCAACGCCTTCAACGACGCCACCCCGATCCTGCTGGAGCGGGGGCGGGCGGAGCCGTCGGACTTCGCCGTCCACTTCGCTTCCCGGTGCATCCACTTCCCCCAGCTGCTCACCGCCATCAACACGGAGGTGACGGCCCTGCTGCTGCGCCGGCAGTACCGCCGGCAGCTGGAGCGGGAGCGGGAGCGGAGCCGGGGGCAGTACGCCCAGCTGGGGGAGCTGGTGGCCCAGGCCATGGCGGCGGCGGACACCGCCCCCGCCGCGACGGGGCAGGAGCTGCTCCACCAGGCGGCCATGGCGGCCATTCCCAAGGAGGGGCAGCGCATCTGCGGGGACAGCGTGACGTGGTTCCGCACGGGGAACATGGTGTATCTCCTGCTCAGCGACGGCATGGGCAGTGGCCGGGAGGCCCAGCGGGAGAGCCAGATGACCCTGCGGCTGCTGGAGCAGTTCCTCAAGGCGGGCATCCAGCCGGAGAGCGCCCTGAAGACCCTCAATGCCGCTCTGAACCTGCGCAGCGACGAGCAGGGCAGCTTCACCACCATCGACCTTCTGGCAGTGGATCTGGCGGAGCGCCAGGCGGCCCTCTATAAGTACGGCGCGGCCCCCACCTACATCAAGCGCCAGGGATCCGTCCGCCGCCTCACCGGCGCGGCCCTGCCCGCGGGCCTCCAGGACGCCGGCACGCCGCCCTCGGTGAGCCGGTTCCCCCTGGAGGAGGGCGCCTTTCTGCTGCTGGTCAGCGACGGCGTCGCGGACAGCGGCGACGACCAGTGGCTGCAAAATCTTCTGGCCGGCTGGCAGGGCGACGACCCCAACGCCCTGGTAGCCCTCGTCATGGGGGAGGCCTACCAGCGGAGGAAGGGGGACGACGACCGCAGTGCGGTTTGTTTGTTTTTACCGGAGAAGGGGAAGAGGGAGGTGTGAGCGTCGCCGCCCTCCGGGCGGCGAGGGGGGCTGGGTTGCAGCCCTACAGCTTGCGGGGGCTACGCGCCCCCGCGCCCTGCGGTTACTTTTTGTGCAAACAAAAAGTAACCAAAAAGTTGCCAAAACCGGAGGTTTTGGATTCCTCATGTTTTGATTTTATTTTACGCCCGAGGCCAGGTCTGGTTTGTCTAAATTTAGTACCGACCGCTTCCCCGGACTTCTGCTTCTGTTTTGGAGTGTCCTAACGGCAGTCTTCGGGCGACGGGGCCGGAGGCTCGCAGTTTTAGGCGAATCTTTCAATAGTGCGCTCCCCTATTGATGGCTCTACCCCTTTAAAAGGCCGGCAGGCGGAGTTATTCAAGTGCCAAGCCACTAGATCAGATGCCCGAAGGATTTCTTGTTCACGTGGCACCGCAACTCTTCACCTGCAACCAATGTCCGCAAATCCCCCGCCGAGGCGGCGCGCCCTCCGGGCGGCCCCGAGAGGGAGGTCTGGAACCCCCGGTTCCAGCGACTTTTTGGTTACTTTTTGTTCGCACAAAAAGTAACCGCAGGGTCCGGGGGCGCGTAGCCCCTGGGGCTGTAGGGCTGCAACCCAGCCCCCCCTTGCGCCTGGAGGGCGCGCCGCCCTATCTCCCGCTCTCCCTCACCCGCACTTTGAAATGATTCTCCCCGGTGACCTGATGATCCACCGCAATGCTGAATCGAATATCCATCACACCGCCCCGGCTGGTGAGCCGGTGGCTCAGCGCGGTGGTGGCTACGTCCACCTGGATCGTGCCCCAGGGAGTCTCATACAGAGAGCTGTGCCGCTTGCCCAGCTGAAAAATAATCTGAGAGTTGATGCCGCCGGTGCGGCGGAGCTCCACCCTGTCCCCGCGGACAATAAAACAGGTGGTGGTGCCTGCCATCCCCGTCAGCTCCGTCTCCTGATAGGTCAGGGTGATCTCATCCCCCTCCAGGGCCATGACCCCCTCGGTCATCAGCTCCGTGGCGTCGGGGGTCATACCGTCAAAGGACTGCTCGCCGCGGACAAACAGGATGACTTGTTTCTCTTCCATCGCTCCCTCAATACTGTGTGATGTCGGTTTGCCGCACCTCCACAGGACCCTCCTCTCCCAAAAACAGGGCGGCCAGCCGCCGGAAATCCACCACCCGGTCGCTGGTGTAGAAGCAGGCCGAGCCGGAGGCGCGCTCCGCCAGGCCGTCCGCCGCCGCCAGCAGGTCCCGGCAGGCCCGGGCCGCCTCGGCCCCCACGTCCACCAGGGATACGCCGGGACCCATCACCGCCCCGATCACGTCCGTGAGCAGGGGGTAGTGGGTGCAGCCCAGCACCAGGGTGTCCACCCCCGCCTCCCGCAGGGGAGCCAGGTACTCCGCCGCCACGGTCTCAATGACCACGTCGCCGGGGCGGCAGCGCCCCTCCTCCACCAGGGGGACAAACAGGGGGCAGGGCAGGCTGTGGACCGCCAGCGCCGGGTCCTGCCGGTGAAAGGCCCGCTCATAGGCCCCGCTGCTGACGGAGGCCCGGGTGGCCGCCAGGCCCACCCGCCGGTTCCGGCTGAGGGCCGCCGCCCGCCGCACCGCCGGCTCCACCACCCCCACAATGGGGATGTCGCTCTCCGCCTGGAGCGCCTCCAGACAATTGGTGCTCACGGTGCCGCAGGCCACCACCACCGCCTTGAGATCGAAGGAGCGCAGAAAGCGCAGATCCTGCCGGGCATATTTCAGGAGGGTCTCCCTCGCCCGGTTGCCGTAGGGGACACGGGCGGTGTCTCCGAAGTATATAATGTTCTCAGAGGGCATGAGCTCGCGGAGCCGCCGCACCGCGGTCAGCCCCCCCAGTCCTGAGTCAAAAACGCCGATGGGCCGCTGGTTCAAAGGGCATGCCTCCTCCCGTCCCCGCCCCCAGGCGGGCACAACAATAACTTTTACATTGTACTATGTTTTATCCCCGATCACAAGTAAAAATTTGGGCTTTTTGCCCTGTATTTTCTGTGGAATTTTCCGTGGAGTTCTGCTATACTTGTGACTACTGACCACGCGGGACCGCCGCGCAGCGAAAGGAGGCAGCCATGGACCTGCATCTGACCGAAAAGCAATACCGCCGTCTGCTGGATCTGGTATACATAGGCAACTGGGTGCTCAACTCCACCCGCGGGGACGACCGGATCACGGACTATGACAAGGTGGAGAGCCTGATCTTCTCCCACTGCCTGGACCACGGCATGGCCCCCCTGGTGGAGCTGTACAACGGGGAGATCATCCCCTCCCGTGCCTTCGCGGAGGGGGGCATCCACGAGGCCATTATGGCCTATGAGGACATCACCTTCTTCGAGATTCTGGCCGAGGAGCTGGCCCTCCGGGACCTGGACGCCGAACGGGCCACGGCGGAGAACTACGACGAGGTGATGGACCGGATGGAGCAGTACATGGGCGAGTTCGAGGCCCACGGCACGGACCACATCAACGTGGACATGGAGTAAACCCCGCGCCCCCGCCCCAGGCGGGGGCTTTTTTTGTCCCCGCCGGCCCCAGGCGCGGGAGGTCCGCCTTGCCATCCCGCCATTCCGGTGATATAATAGCTCCTACATACAGCCCGGCCCCGCCGGGCGAGAAGGAGGAATGATTGTGGAACGATACCGCCAGCAGACCATTCAGGCCCAGGCATCCCCCGTGGAGGGGGCCTTTCTGGAGACCCGCTACCGCCTCTCGGAGGCGGACCCCGTCTCCATCACCGTCGGCCGCGGAGAGGCGTGGACGCCCCTGGCCTGCAAGGAGGCCTACGGCAAGGCGGTGAAGACCGCCCTGGAGCTGAAGTGCGAGAGCTGCCTTTTTGACCTCACCGCCGCTGGGGAGCTGGGGCTGGAGGGGCTGTGCGCCGCCATGGAGGGCGTCTACGGCGGCGGATACCGCCAATCCTTCGCCCTCTCGGGCCGCTGGGAGCCGGAGCTCACCTGCTACGCCGGCGGCAGCGGCTGGCGGGAGGAGGATCTGGCCGTCGCCTGCCGGCTGGCCCGGTCCATTGTGGAGACCCGGAATCTGGTCAACCGCCCCGCCAACCTGCTCACGCCGGAGCTCTTTGCCCAGACCCTGGCGGAGCTGGCGGTGGATCTCCCTATCCAGGCCCGGATCTATCACCGCCAGGAGCTGGCGGAGCGGGGCCTGGGGGGCCTGCTGGCGGTGGGGGACAGCAGCGGCCATCCCCCGGCCCTGGCGGTGCTGCGCTACACCGGCGCGCCGGAGAGCAAAACGGTGCTGGGGCTGATCGGCAAGGGGGTCACCGTGGACACCGGCGGCTACTCCATCAAGGCCGCCAGCTCCATGGAGGGCATCAAGGGGGACATGGCCGGCGGCGCGGCGGCGGCGGGCGTGGTGCGCGCTCTGGCGGCGGCGGGGGTGAAGGTGAACGTCACCGCAATTGTCCCAGCCTGTGAGAACCGCATCTCCCCGGACAGCGCCGTGCCGGGGGACGTGATTTCCACCCTCTCCGGCCAGTCCGTGGAGGTTCTCAACACCGACGCCGAGGGCCGCCTGATCCTGGCCGACGCCCTCACCTGGGCGGTCCGGGAGGAGGGGTGCACCCATCTGGTGGACGCGGCCACTCTCACCGGGGCGGTGTGGGCCATGCTGGGTTACGTGGCCGCCGGGGTGATGGCCAGCGACGACGGCTGGTATGCCCGGCTGGAGGCCGCTGCCGCCCTCTCCGGAGAGCGGTACTGGCGGATGCCCGCCTTCCCGGAGTACGAAAAGCTGATTGAGAGCGATCTGGCGGACATGCGCAACACCAGCAAGGACGGCTGCGGGGCCATCACGGCGGGGCTGTTCCTCCGGCGCTTCACCGAGGGCCGGCCCTGGATGCACCTGGACATCGCCGGCACCGCCAGCGTTAAGTCCCCCGTCTGGCAGCACCAGACCCCCGGCGCCACCGGCGCGGCGGTCAGCACCCTCTTCCATTTGGCCAGGGGGATGGAGAGGGTGTAGAATAGGCAGATATAAGGGAAACAGGGCGGCAGGTTTTTCCTGCCGCCCTGACCAGTATCCGCCCCTCTCCCAGTCCTCTTTTTTGATGCGGCTCTCTGTTTCCGCTTTAGGGTTTGGCTGCCTCAGCGGCAGGCCCCCTACAAATAGGTAGTAAAATAAGGGAGAAATTGTACATTTGTGTGCAAATAAAAACGTAACCTATATCCTTCCACATATTACCTCTTGCGCGGCGGGACCGGGGTCGGGTATAATGGACAAAAACGGCGCTCGCCGTCAGGAAAGGAACTTGTCTGATGAAACGCCTCTACTCGTTGCTGCTGGCCCTGGGCCTGCTGTTCCTGCTCTCCCTCACCGCCGCCGGGGCGGACCGGGGAGGCGTGACAATCACCGTGGACGGACAGATACTGGACACGGAGGAGGCCTACATAAACGACAGAGGCGTCACCATGATCCCCCTGCGGGCGGCGGCGGAGGCCCTGGGATACACGGTGAACTGGGATCCCAGAACCCGCACCGCCGCCATCACCTCCGCCCCAGCAGAGGAGAGCCCCGCGTCCGGGGAGGATGAGGAGGAGCGCGTTCCCCTGGTGGTGCTGGACCCCGGTCACGGCGGCTCCGCCAGAGGCGCCAGCTACGGCGGTGTGGACGAGAAGGACCTGAACCTCTCCATCGCCCTCCAGGCTGGCGCTCTGCTGGAGGAGGCGGGACTGGAGGTCATCCTCACCCGGACCGACGACCGGGACGTGGGCCTCTACGACCGCACGGCCATGGCCAACGGCCAGCAGGCGGACCTGTTCGTCAGCGTCCACTGCAACGCCAGCCTCACCAATCCGGAAGCCAGGGGCATCTACACCGCCGCCTACAGCGAGGAGTGCATCGGCTGGCAGCTGGCCCAGCTCCTGCGCCAGACCATGATGGAGGCCGCCGGGGCAGAGGACATGGGCAGCGAGGCCCGGCCCAATCTGGCGGTGCTGCGCACCGCCCAAATGCCGGCGGCCCTGGTGGAGTGCGGCTACATGTCCACCCCCGGGGAGCTGGCGCTGCTGGCTGAGGCGGACTATCAGGCCCGTCTGGCCCAGGGAATCGCCGACGGCGTGCTGGCGTATCTGGCACTGGCCGGGTGAGGCGGGCATACACTGGTAGAGCCGGCACCTTTTTCCATGGGATGCCGCGTGATTTTATGATGAAGCGCTGCGCGCTTTTCATTAAAGGAGGAAGTCCTCAGATGGAGGATATGACGCTGGACAGCCTGGCGGTGGGTCAGCGGGCCGCTGTGGCCGCCCTCTCCGCTCCGGAGGAGCAGCGCCGGCGGCTGCTGGATCTGGGCTTTGTGCCCGGCGGCACCGTGGCCGCGGTCCAGGAGAGCCCTTGGGGGGACCCGGTGGCCTACGCCGTGTGCGGTGCGGTGATCGCCCTGCGCCGGGCGGACGCCGGGAAGATCCTGGTGCGGTCCGACGCGCTGTAACATAGACAACATACGGGGACTATGCGCCAGCGTGCGCATAGTCCCCGACGCTTTTAAGGGAAATGCTTTGTTGAGGAAATCCTATGATACGGGCACGCCCTCCGCAGCCACCAGCCGGCGCAGGTCCTCCAGCGTCTCCGCCGGCGGGGCGCAGGCCCCCTCCCGGCACAGGTAGAACCGCTCCCCCTCCGCCGGGAGAGGATAGTCCGCCGTGAAGGGAGCCAGCCGGGCCAGGGCCCGCTGGTTGTCGGGCGTCTTTACCAGAGCGCTCAGGCGGTAGGCCTCCCCCGCCCCGGCCAGCCACTCCGGCGCACCCCCGGCGCACACGCACACCAGCTCCCGGCCGGGGTATACCGCCCGGGCCATGGCCAGCAGGGCAAAGCACCGGGCCGCCGGATAGACCGCCGCCTCCCCGGCCAGCCAGGCCAGCTGCTCCCCGGCCAGGGCCCGGAACCGGGGCTCCCCGGTGAGCCGGGCCAACTCCGTCAGGGCCAGGGCCGCCGCTCCATTGCCGGAGGGCGTACCGGCATCAGCGGCCTCCTTCTGCCGGGCAATCAGCCGCTCGCCGCCGGCGGGGGTGCGGAAAAAGCCCCCCTGCTCCTTGTCCCAGAACAGCGCCTCCATCTGCTCCGCCAGAGCCGCCGCCTCCCGCAGGCAGGATACGGAGAAATTGGCCTCGTACAGCTCCAGCAGAGCCCAGCAGTAGAAGGCGTAGTCGTCCAGCTGGCCGTCCTGGGCCGGCTCCCGGTCCCGCCAGCACAGATACAGCCGGCCGTCGGGCCGGGTCAGCCGGGTCTTGAGAAACAGCCGGGCCGCCTCCGCCGCCCCCAGGTACCGGCGCTCTCCCAGCACCCGGTAGGCCTTGGCCAGGGCCGCGATCATCATGGCGTTCCAGCTGACCACCACCTTCTCGTCCCGGTGGAGGACGCAGCGCCGGCGGCGGAGGGCCGCCACGCGCCGGCACCGGTCCCCCTCCTCCCGCCAGGCGCGGCCGTAGTCCTCATCCTCCAGCAGGTGGGGTACGCTGTCCCCCTCCCCGATGCCGTACCGGCGGCAGAACGCCGCCGCTTCCGCCGCCCCCAGGGCCTCCCGGACGTCCGCCGCTGTCAGCAGGTAGAAGCGGCCCTCCCGCCCCTCGCTGTCCGCGTCCTGGCCGCAGGCGAAGCCGCCGCCGGGCAGCCCCAGCTCCTCGATAGCGTAGTCCAGGGTCCGGCAGGCCACCTCCCGGTAGAAGGGCCGCCCGGTCTGGGCGTAGGCCTCCAGGTAGGCGCAGGCCAGCAGGGCGTTGTCATAGAGCATCTTCTCAAAGTGGGGCATGTGCCAGCGCCGGTCGGTGCTGTAGCGGCAGAAGCCCCCGCCCAGCTGGTCAAAGATGCCGCCCCTGGCCATCTGCCGCAGGGTGACCTCCGCCATCTCCAAGGCCTCCCGGTCCCCCTCCCGCCGGGCCAGCTCCAGCAGAAAGAGCAGCTGATAGGGGGAGGGGAACTTGGGCGCACCGCCAAATCCCCCGTTCTCCCGGTCGAAGCGGCGGCGCAGCTGGCCGGCGGCCTCCAGCAGCAGGGCTCGGTCCGGCACGGCGGCGTGGACCCGCTCCTGCCGGGCCACCTGCCCGGCCACCCGGCATCCCAGCTCCAGCAGCCGCTCCCGGTCGGACTGCCACAGCCGCTCCACCTCGTCCAGCAGCTCCACCAGCCCCAGGCCGCCCCCCTGGCCCCTGGGGGGCAGATAGGTCCCCGCCCAGAAGGGTTTCTGATCCGGCGTCATCAGAATGGTCAGCGGCCAGCCCCCGGAGCCGGTGAGCAGCTGGCAGGCCTCCATATAGACCGCGTCCACGTCCGGCCGCTCCTCCCGGTCCACCTTCACGGAGACGAAGCCCCGGTTTAACATCCGGGCCACTTCCGGGTCCTGGAAGGTCTCCCGGCCCATCACGTGGCACCAGTGGCAGGTGGAGTAGCCGATGGACAGAAAGATTGGCTTGTCCTCGGTGATGGCCCGGTGGAAGGCCCCTGGGCACCAGGGCAGCCAGTGGACCGGATCCTGGGCGTGCTGGCGCAGATAGGGGGATTTTTCGTATGACAGACGGTTTCCCCCCAGGGCCGTCGGCGTTGTCTCGCGCATGTTCCATATTCCTCCCCGATTGATTTTGTCAACGCCCGTAGTATGAGCGGAACCGGGGAAAACATGAGGCGGCGGCGCTGTCAATTGCGCCCAGAGCGGAAAAGAGGGGGGAGGATCTTGCAAAACTGGAAAAAAGAGGCTACAATAAGCGTAGAATTTTTATCTGTTGAGGAGGCGTTTTGTGATGACGATTACATGGCTGGGACACTCCTGCTTTCTGCTGGAGAGCGGCGGCTTCCGGGCGCTGCTGGACCCCTACCACCAGGTCCGGGGACTGCCGGACATTGAGGCGGCGGCCCACGCGGTCTACTGCAGCCACGACCACTTCGACCACGGCTACACCGAGCGGGTACGTCTGATTGATGGGAAGGAAAATCCCTTTACGGTTACTGAAGTGGAAACCTTCCACGACGACCAGGAGGGCGCGCTGCGGGGCAGGAACACCGTGCGCCGCTTCGAGGCCGAGGGGCTGCGGGTGGTCCACCTGGGGGACCTGGGCCACCCCCTCAGCCGGGAGCAGGCGGCGGCCATCGGACCCTGCGATGTAGTTCTGGCGCCGGTGGGCGGGTACTACACCATCGATGCCGCCGGCGCAAAGGCGGCGGCAGAGGCCCTGGGCGCGCGGGTGGTGGTGCCCATGCACTACCGGGACGGCGAGCGGGGCTTCGACGAGCTGGCCACGGTGGAGGACTTCCTCCGGCTGTACCCGGCGGAACAGGTGCGGCGGGTTCCGGGGAATGTACTGGAGAACCCAGGGGAGCTGGAGCCCCAGGTGGCGGTGCTGACGCTGGGGTGAGGGAAGCGGGCATAGAAACCGTGAGGCCGGGGCGGAGCGCCCCGGCCTCACGGTTTTCTATGCCCGCAGCACACCGGGGAGGGGACCAGAAGGTCCCCTCCCCGTTCTGCATTCCCTTAGATCTCCAGATAGGAGTCGGCGTACAGGTTGTGATTCTTGATGATGTCGCAGCTCTTGATGGTCTCCATGAGCCGCTGGTCGCAGGGGTTCACAATGGCGGAGGTCAGGCCCATGGTCATGGCCATACCCACCATCGCCGCGTCCATGATGGGGCGGATGTGCTTAGGCATGCCGTTGGAGTTGTTGCTCAGACCGCCGGTGGACTTCAGGCCCTCCTCGGAGAAGGCGCGGATGGCGTTGAGCACGTCCATCTGCTTGTCCTGCATGCCCTTGATGACCAGGAACAGGGGGTCGAACCACAGGTCGTCCGCCTGCATACCCAGGTGCAGGCCGCGCTCGAGCATGTTGTGGCAGTGCATCATGCGCTCCTCGTTGTCCTTGGCGATGCCGTCGGCGGAGCACAGGGCGATGACGATGGCGTCGTTGGCGGCGGCCAGGTCGATGTAGCCGATACGGCTGCCGGCGTCGGCGGAGTTGACGATGGGCTTGCCGTTGGCGCGGTTATACACCTTGATGCCCGCCTCAATGGCGGCCATGTTGGCGGTGTCCAGGGCCAGGGGCACATTGTTGAAGTTCTGCTGGAGCAGCTGGACCGCCCAGGTCATCAGCTCCGGACCGTTGGACTCCGCAGGCCCGATGTTCACATCCAGATAGGTGGCCCCGGCGGCGATCTGCTCGGCGGCGCGCTTGAGGATGGGGGCCTCGTCGTAGGTGTCCATAGCCTTGCGGATGGCCGGGGAGATGCAGTGGATCCGCTCGCCGATGGTGACAAAGGTCTGGGCGTTGGGATCGTGGCCCTTGTAGGTCACGGGCTTGTCGTCGATCATGTAGGGGCCGCTGACCACGATGGGCGGCGCGGGAATGACCTTCTTGGGGGCGGGAGCGGGCTCGGCGGCGGTCTCGCCGGCGGCGGAGGCGGCGCTCTTCTCCACGTAGTTCTTCTTCCACTCCTCGTCGCGCAGGTACTTCACCAGCTGGACGGCCTCGGTGGTGCCCACGATGACGCTCCACTCGGGCAGCTTATCCTGAATCTCGCCCTTCATGACGGCCACCTTGCCGGGGATGATGAGGGCGCGGTTCTTGATCTTGTTGTTGATGTCGTACTCGTCAAAGAACTTCTTGATGGAGGAGCTGGAGAACTTGCCGGCGGCCCAGGCGGTCAGCACGGACATGCCGGAGGCGTCGGTGATGAGCAGGTTCACGGGCATCTTGCTGCGCTCGATCTCGCCGGAGACCAGGAAGTAGGTCAGGGCGAAGTCCACGGTCAGGCAGCAGGGGCTGCTCTCGTCGGCGCCGTTGATGGGGTAGATGCCGGGGGTGACCTTCATGGGCTTCTGGGGATCGGTGAAGATGTTCTGGCGCAGGCCGTACAGGGGCAGGGCCTTGGCGTAGGTCATCTCGGAGCAGACCACGATGGAGCCGTACTTGCAGGTAAACAGGCTCAGCAGGGCGGCCTCCAGGTGGGCGTCGCCGCCGGACAGGTTGGCCACGTTGACAATGGAGGGGTAGCCGAAGGTCCGGTCGCCGTCCTTCAGGGCGGTGCGGCGGATCTGGACGGCGTTGGCGTAGGCGTCCTTCACGGAGGCCTCGCCCACGTCCAGGATGAGGTTCTTGTTGCCGGCGGCCTCCAGCTTCTCCACCACGTCGTGGAGGGCCTCCAGGCTGTCGGCGCGGACGCCCAGCAGAGCCTTGGCCCCCGCGGCCACGGCGCTCATGTCGGCGTAGTTGTCGGGGGTGGCGCCGTTGACGATGACGTCGCAGCCGGCGGCAGCCTCGACGCCGGCCTTCATGGCCTCCACGTCGGTGCAGCTGAGGACCAGGGGGCGGCCCAGGGCCTTGGCCTTGGCCACCAGGGCGGCGAAGTCGGCGGGTGCCTTGTCGCTGCTGTGGCGGACGTAGACCATCTCCACGTACATCCGCTCGCCGATGCGCTCATAGTCCACGGCGGGGATCTTCCCCAGGACCTCGTCCTGCTTGGCCCCGTCCATGCAGTCGCAGACCTGGACGGCGTACAGGGTCTTGGAAACCAGGGTCTTCTCGTGGCGGCTCAGCACCGTCTCGCCGCCCAGGGCCAGATCGCCCACCTTGTAGCTCTTCATGGGGGGCGCGGTGGCCTCGCTGAGGGTGGAGAGGGCCTCGGCGGACATGTGGGGGCACTTCTCAATGGGGAGAGCGCCGGAGGCCACCTTCATGGCGAAGGCCATACAGGTGGGGTTGCCGCAGTCCTTGCAGTTGGTTTTCGGAGTCAGCTTAAAAATGTCAAGACCTTTCAGTGCCATGGTTCGGGCCCTCCTTACATCAAAGCGGCAACCAGCCGCGCAGTGGTCTGGATGGAGACGGGGTGCTTGAGGATGACGGCGTCGCTGCCGTAGGCCAGGCAGGCGGCGGCGGTCTCAACCTCCATGTCGATGCCGCGCTCCTCCTGAGCGCCCCACTCGGGAGCGTCGCTCTCGGAGGCGGTGGCCTCCTTCACGCCCCAGGTCTCCACACCCACGGGGGTGATGATGGGCATCTGCAGGGTGCTGTCGTTCTGGCTCAGGGCAGCGGCCTTGACCCGCTCCAGGGTGGAGACTACGTACTCGAAGCCGTAGCCGGCGGCGGCGGAGCCCACGTTCATGGCCACGTTCTCGCCGTTTACGCCCATCTGGGTGATAAGCACGTTGAGCTGCTTGGCCAGGTTGATGTCCACGGCGGACTCGGCGCCCACCTTCTGGCCGTAGGCCATGCCGGCGCCGGCGGCCACGCCCTTGTAGTTCTCCTCCTTAGCGGAGAGAACCAGGATATTTTTGCCCTGGAGGGCCTCGGAGATCTTGCCGAACAGGTCGGCGTCCTTCTCGCTGTTCTTGCAGCCGGCCACCACGACGGGCTTATCGACCGCCTCGGCCACGGCCTTGGCATCGGCCACGCAGTCCTCAATGGACTTGTTCTCACCGTTGGGGTCCGCCAGGTCGAAGCGGATGCAGACGAAGTCCGCCTCGGGCAGCTCGGCGGCCTTCTTGGCACGCTCGGCCAGGGTGTTGCAGCCGGCGTAGAACGCCTTCAGGCCCTCGGAGGGCTGCTCGGGATCGTCGGACACGTCGATACCGATCTTGGGGCGGTTGGCGATGGGCGCGTCAAAGGTGTAGAGATTGAAGACGTTCTGACCGCCCAGCGTGGCGGCCTTGTCTCCGGTGCCCAGCGTCAGCTCGTTGATCTTGGCGCTGAAAACCTGGGGCTTCTTGGCAAAAGGCATAGGTTTGGTCTCCCTTCATTTTGTTATCGGCTTTATTGCGCTCCCTGTATGGAAACAGGTTTGAAAACGATATACCCGGCAGAGCGGCCGGAGCCTACAGCGTCAGGCTGTCAAAAATCTTGTGCACCGCCTGCTTCACGGGGCTGTTTTCGGGCACGGTCACAGAGGGCTTTCCCTCCGCGTCGTAGGCATACACGGTGTCGTCATGGGGGACGACGCCGATGAGCTTCATCCCGTACTTGTCGATCTCCTCCCGGACGCCGGGGTTCAGCTCGCCGCCGGGGGCCCGGTTGATGATGAGGCCCACCTCCTTCGCGCCCAGCTTGAGATCCTGGATCATCTCGCTGAGGCGGCCCGCCGCCTGGACCCCCCGCCGGGAGCAGTCGCTGACCAGCAGGATGGTGTCCACCTGGGGCAGGACGCCCCGGCTCAGGTGCTCCAGGCCCGCCTCGTTGTCCACCACGATGTAGCGGTAGTTTTTGGCGTACTTGGCCACCTGGGAGGTGAGCAGGCCGTTGACAAAGCAATAGCAGCCCTTCCCCTGGGTGCGGCCCATGACCAGCAGGTCGTAGTCGTCCGCCTCCGTCAGGGCGTCAGAAAAGCGCATCTCCGCGTAGTCCGCCTTGGTCATCCCTGTGGGGATCACCTGCTCGGAGGCCATCTCCGCCCGGGCGATGTCCTCCCGGATGTCCCCCAGGGTCTCCTCCACCTCCACCCCCAGCACCTCGTTGAGGTTGGAGTTGGCGTCGGCGTCCACAGCCAGGACGGGGCCGTTCTTCTTTCCGCACAGATACTCGATGAGCATCCCGCAGATGGTGGTTTTTCCTACGCCGCCTTTACCGGCCAGCGCGATGGTCTGGGCCATAGCTGATCTCTCCTTATAGTTCGTTGGAAATCGGGGAGGAGGACGCCGCGCCGACGGCGCGGCGCCCTCTTTTTTCACCGCCCCGGCGGCGAGGCCAAGTCACATGTCACAAAAGCCGCGCGGGCTCTCCCAGCTCAGAGGTCGACGATGCCGGATTCCTTGACGATGCGGGCCACGTCGTCGTACTTGTTCAGAGCGTACAGGTGGATGCCGTCGATGCCGCAGGCGCGGTACTCGTCGATCTGGTTGATGGTGTAGGCGATGCCCGCCTCCTTGAAGCTGGCCTTCTTGCCCTCAATGTCGGCATCGAAGCAGGCCTCGTCGCCCTTGGCGGTCTTGAGACCCACAGCGAAGGGGTTGGGGAAGATCCAGTTCTTGGAGATGATCTCACACAGGGCCCGGGGCATGACGCAGCCGTTGCGGCTGAGGGCCATGTTGATGGTGGCGGACATGTCCAGGATGGGCATGATGCCCACGTCCACGGGCATCCAGATGCCGGCGGCGCGAATGGCCTCCAGCCAGTACTTGAACTGATCCATGTCCCAGCACAGCTGGGTCATAATGTAGTCCGCGCCCTCGTCCTGCTTCTGCTTGAGGAAGCCGATGTCGGCCTCCAGGCTGCGGCAGGCGATGTGGCCCTCGGGGGAGCCGGCCACGGCGATGGTGAACTTGTCGCCGAACTCCTTGCGCACGAACTTCACAAGCTCGGTGGCGTAGTGCAGGTCGCCGCCGGTGCCGGTCCAGCCGAAGGGCAGGTCGCCGCGCAGGGCCAGCATGTGGTCGATGCCGTGGGCCAGGTAGTTCTCCAGCTGCTCCTTGATGCCCTCACGGGTGTTGCCGATGCAGGTGAAGTGGGTGACGGGGGTGCACTTGCCATCCTTCTGAATCTTGTCCAGGACCTCCAGGTTCTTGCCCACGTTGGTGCCGCCGGCGCCGTAGGTGCAGGAGATGTAGTCGGGGTTCAGGGTGTACAGCTGCTCCAGCACGCCGCCGGCGCCGCACAGCTTCTCCATGCCCACATCGGTCTTGGGGGGGAACACTTCGAAGGAAAATGCTGCTCTCTCTTCAAAAATATCGGCTACGCTCATGATGAATAGTCCTCCATACGTAAAAATTATTTTCAGCGGCTCCGCCGCATGGGTTACAAAAATGGATGATGCCCGCCGGAATCAATCCGCGCCGTCCCGTCAGCCCTTCAAATCCTCCTGCAAGTCTTGCTTGAGCTTTGCGATTTCGGCCAGAACAGCGTCCTTGGTGTCCTTGCTTTCGGCGGCCTCAAGTGCATGAATCAGCTGCTTCAGATAGCTCTTGAACCGCAAATCGGTCATTCCCATATCTGTCACATTCCTTCTTTCGTCCTTCAGATCGGCGTAAAGGAATACCGCTTGCGCAGTCCGGCGGTGTTGGTGTGGTACACCACCGTACCGCCGGCCAGGTCCTCCCGCTCGATGTCCGCCCGGGGCTCCAGGGCGCGGACATAGGCGTCGGTGTCCTCCACGGACACCTCCTGGAAATCCACGTCACGCATCTGATTGTTGCTGCACTGATTGAAAATCTCGCAGCAGAGCTCGTACTCCCTCATACGCTCACTCCGCCGCCACGATGACGCTGCCCGCCGTCAGATCGGCGCTGAGCAGCCGGCCGGTGACGGTGGTCTTCATGCCCATCACATCCTCGAAGATCAGCTTGTCGCCGTCCACATGGATGCTGGCCACAAACTTGCAGAGGATGTTGTCCTCCTGCTTCTCATTCCTGTAGATGGTGGAAAGGCACATGGTCCCTCCCCTCCTTTGCTTGTTTATTTCGGCTCCCCCTTGAGCAGGTCCAGGGCCGCGGAGAGGTAGCCGTTGGCCTGGTCGAAGGACTCCACCGCGTGGAGCAGCTGGTGGCGGGCCTCGCCGTCGAACTGCCCGGCCAGGTCGCTGAGCTCCGCGGCGTGGTGGACGTTGTGCTCGAGCATGTAGCCCAGCACTGCCAGGGCCTGCTGGCTGCCGTGGCCCTCCTCCCCGTGGGTGTGGGGATGGCTGTGGGTATAGGTGTGGCCGTGCTCGTCGGTGTGGGTGTGCTCGTGGGCATGGCCGGCGTGCTCGTGGTGCTCATGGTGCTCCATGGCGGATACCTCCCATACAAATTGACATAATTTTAACTAAATACACTATACCGCAAATCACGCCAGTTCGCAAGGGGTACGAGCGGAATATTTGACGAAAAATTTTTCCTTATTTTGTGAAAACAGACGGATCGGGCAAAACTGCCCGGAGAGGGCGGCGGCCGTCCCCCCAAAAACGGAGCGCGCCGCCCCCGCAGGGCGGCGCGCTCAGACTGTCAAAAAAGCCCTCCGCAGGAGTTCGCGTCCGCAGACGCGAAAAAATTTCAATCACTTTTTCGGCGGCGTGTACGTCGAAAAAGTACTTTGCGGGCCGCGCTCGGCCCGGTCCTTCTCCCTCAAAAAAGGTGCTTTGCACCTTTTTTGACACGCTGAGCGCACCGCCCCCCCGCAGGGCGGCGCGGTCGCCGTCACAACGCCGCCATCCGCTGCGCGAAGGCCCGGCCCCGGGCCTCGATGCCCGGCAGGCGGACCAGACTGCCCTTCTCGTTGGCGGTCTCCAGCATGCAGAAGCGGGGCGGGAGATAGAAGCTCTTGTTCATGTTCAAAGCGGAGATCAGCTGCCGGGCCACCAGGTCCCCGCCGGAGTAGCCGGAGACCACGAGGCCGTAGAGCCGCTTGTCGTAGAACCGGCTCTGCCGGAAGAGGGCGGTGAGGCGGTTGACGAAGGCGGTGAGGTTGGCCGAGAGGGCGTCGTTGTAGTTGGCGCAGAGCATCACCAGGGTATCGCACTCCCGCAGGGCGGGGAAGACCTCCTCCACCATGGGCCCGCCGTAGAAGCACCGCCCCTGCTGGCCGAAGTGGAGGCAGGTGGTGTAGCTGCACCCGATGCAGTCGGTGAGTTCCCCGTTCTGGAGCCCCAGCTCCCCCACCTCCGTCCCCGCCGGCAGGCCGGCCTTCACCAGCTCCCACAGGGCCAGGGTGTTGCTGGTGGAGCGCACGGAGGCGTGGAGGGCCAGCACCCGCCCCAGAGGCGGCGGCTTCCCCCAGTCCTCCAGCCGCCCCACCAGCTCCGCCAGGGCCAGCCGCAGGGCGGTGGCCTCGTCGGTGCCTCCCAGCTGGGCCTGTACCCGGAAGTTGCGCAGAGAGCCGGTGGCCTCCACCAGGGGGCGGCCCAGAAAGGCGCAGCCCGCCAGGTTGGCCGCCAGCACCAGATCCCGGGCCACAGTCTTGGTGTACAGCTCCCCCACCCCGGTGACCACCACCCCGGCGGTGCACCCGTCCAGCCGGATCTCCCCCCGGCGGAGGGCCGCCAGCATCCGGTAATAGGCCAGGTTGCAGCCCCCCTCATCCAGGGACACGGCGAACAGGAGCTTCTCCCCCTCCAAACGGGGGAGGCCCTCCTCCGGGTTCAGGAGGCGGGGCGATGTTA
>CAJTOM010000006.1 GCA_910577915.1 uncultured Oscillospiraceae bacterium | reverse complement strand
CAAGCTTCCGTATAGAAGAATCCACCCCTCGCCGCCGGAGGCGGCGAAGAAAGGACCGCCAATGTATAAGATTGAAACCCACCTCCATACAAACCACACCAGTAAGTGCGGCTGGCTGGACGCGGCCGCCCTGGCGGAGGGCTACCACGCCGCCGGCTACGCCGCCGTGGCCGTCACCGACCACTACAACCGGACAACCTTTGAATACCTCAATGTGGATACCACCGCTCCGGGGGACAAGGTCGCCCCTTTTCTGACCGGCTTCCGCCGCATGGCGGAGGAGGGTGAGAAACGTGGACTGCGGGTCTACAAGGGCGCGGAGCTGCGCTTCGACGAGTGCGAGAACGACTACCTCCTCTACGGCTACCCCGACGACCTGCTGGCGGAGCCGGAGGCAATTTTCCGCATGGGCATCGCCGCCTTCGCCCCCATCGCCAGAGCCGCCGGCGCCCTGCTGGTGCAGGCCCACCCCTACCGCAAAAAGTGCACCCCCGCCATCGCCTGCTACCTGGAGGGCCTGGAGGTGCGCAACCTGAATCCCCGCCACGAAAATCACAACGGCTGGGCTGAGGACTACGCCGCCCAGTTCGGTCTTTTGCGCCTGGGCGGGTCCGACTGTCACCGGACCGAGGACATCGCCAGAGGCGGCATCTGCGCCGGGTCCCTGCCGGAGGACACCTTCCAGCTGGCCGCGCTCCTGCGGGCGGGGCAGTACACCCTGCTGGACGGGGAACAGGCATAACCCGCCGCTCCGGCGCGTACACTTCAGCAGTTACAATCTGACTGAAAGCGGAGGGCTGCGTATGAAGGTTTTTCTGTTGCGCAGGCGCTGGCTGCTGCTGGCGCTGGCGCTGCTGCTGGCGGGCGCTATGATCCTGGCGGCCTGCCTGCCGGAAGTTCTGTATATGGGGGGATAGAGCACGCCTCTTCCCGATTGCACAGCCAGCCGGCCGGGATGTCCCGGCCGGCTGGCTCTTTGTCGAAAACGCGCTCTGCGCTCTTAGTAAATGTCAGTCGCCGAAGCTGATGCCCAGCAGCTTCGCCTCCTTGACGATGGACGCGCCGGGATCCACCATCTTCAGCTTGCCGGCCACGTCCTCCAGGGGCACCTTGACGATCTCGCGGTTCTTGTAGCCCACCATGAAGCCGTATTCGCCCTTCAAAATCAGCTTGCCGGCCTCGCTGCCCAGGCGGGAGGCGAATACCCGGTCGTAGGAACAGGGACTGCCGCCCCGCTGGGTGTGGCCGGGCACCGTGACCCGCACCTCCAGGCCGCAGCGCCTGCCCAGCTCCTCGGCGATCTCGTAGGACACGGAGGGATGGGGCCGCTTGGCCAGCTTCTTCTTGTACTCCTTCTTGCTCAGCTCGGCGTCCTTCTTGGAGATGGCCCCCTCCGCCACCGCCAGAATGGTGAAGCGGCTGCCGCCGTCGTGGCGCTCCTTGATCTTCTTGGCCAGCTTGTCCACGTCGTAGGGAATCTCCGGGATGAGGATGATGTCCGCGCCGCCGGCGATGCCCGCGTTCAGCGTCAGCCAGCCCACCTTGTGGCCCATGACCTCCACGATGAAGATGCGCCCGTGGGAGGCGGCGGTGGTGTGGATGCAGTCGATGGCCTCGGTGGCCACGTCCACTGCGCTCTGGAAGCCGAAGGTCATATCCGTGCCCCACAGGTCGTTGTCGATGGTTTTGGGCAGGGTCACCACGTTCAGCCCCTCCTGGCGCAGGAGGTTGGCGGTCTTATGGGTGCCGTTGCCCCCCAGGATCACCAGGCAGTCCAGCTGCAGCTTGTAGTAGGTCTGCTTCATGGCCGCCACCTTGTCCACGCCGTCCTCGCCGGGGACCTGGATGGTCTTGAAGGGCGTGCGGCTGGTGCCCAGGAAGGTGCCGCCCTTGGTGAGAATGCCGGTGAAGTCGGCGTAGGTCAGAAGCCGGAAGCGCCCGTAAATCAGGCCTTGGTATCCGTCCAGAAAGCCGTAGATTTCCACCTGCTCGTCCGCGTTGTACAGCGTCTTGGCGACGCCCCGCATGGCCGCGTTCAGGGCCTGGCAGTCCCCGCCGCTGGTCAGCATACCGATTCGTTTCATAATAAGCCCTCCTTGTAAGATCCGCGCCGCCCGGCGGGCGCGGTGATTGACGCCGGTGACGGATGTTATTATATACCATTTGAGGGCGGCGTACAAGGGAAAAGCGGGGCGGTCGGCGGAAAAAAATGGAGAAAATGTCCGGGAGGACGGCCGGATGACTCCGGCCGCCCTCCCTATGAGAAAGTGTCAAAAGGCAATATTCACTTGGCGCTTCGGCAGAAGCGCATGAGGATGGCGGCCACCTCGGCACGGGTGGCGGTGCCGGCGGGGTTCAGCGCGCCGGCGCTGCCCTGGAGCAGACCGGCGGACACCGCCCACTCCACGGCCCCGGCGGCCCAGCCGGACACGGCGGAGGCGTCGGTAAAGGCCGTCAGATCCGCCGAAGCCGCGGGGGAGCCCGCATAGCGCCACAGCATGGTGACCAGCTCCTGGCGGGTGATGTTCCCGTTGGGGTTGGCCCCGTCGGAGACGCCCTTCTCCACGCACCAGGCCTGGGCCCCGGCGTACCACGGGCCGGCGGCGGCAGACACCTCCGCTCCGTCCAGGCGGCCCAGGACCGTCCACAGCATGGCGCGGGTCATCTGGGCGTTGGGGGAGAAAGCCCCGTCGCCGGTGCCGGTCATGATGCCGTTGGCGCTGACGTAGCCGGCGGCCTCGCTGTACCAGGCGGAGGGGGCCACGTCGGCAAACTGGGGCGCGGGGGCGGGCTGGGGCGCGGGCATCTCCGGCTGGACGGGGGCCTCGGGTTCGGCGGGGGTCTCCGGCTCAGCGGGCTTTTCGGCGGGCTTTTCAGGCTCCGCGGGCTTGCTGGGGCGGGAGGGCCCGTCGTCCGGGTCGGGACGGCTGGGGCGGACGGGCGGGTCGTAGTCGTCGTCGGGGTCGTAATCCGGTTCATCATCCGGGGCGGGGTCTACAGGGCGCTCCGGCTCGGTGACTGTGATGGTAATGGGCTCGCTGTCATACGCTTCCACTATGATGTAGCTCTTCACGGTGATGGTCAGAGCACCCGCCTTGGCTCCACCGGCGGCAGTAAACGTCAGCACGGCGGCGTTGCGGTAACTGCCGCCCGGCTCGGAGACATCCTCTACGGCAACGCCGGTCAACGTCAGGCCGGTACTCCCCGCGTCAATGGCAAAGCAGTCGTCTATATCAACGTTCCCCTCGGGGTTGTTGAAGGGGAGGTCGTTGAGAATCCCCTGCTCAAAGAGCGTGTTGCTGGGAAACAGAGTCACCTTCACCTCGTCTGCTCCGGCCTTCACCTCGGTCGGGGTCACAGCGAAGTCGGGCTCTACCATCTGGATCACACTCACCCAGGCGTTGAGCGCCTCTGTTACATACTCGCCGGTAAAGGCCTCCCTTTCCGCCTGAATCCTGAATCCCCCACTCTCGTCTCCCACCGTGCCGGCAAGGAAGACCGTCGCCTGCTTCTTATCCGCGCTCAGCTCCACGGAGGACACCGTCAGGCCGGGATACAGGTCCGTCAGATCCTCGTTTCGGACGCTCCAGTTTTCCGGCTTTACGGCCTCTGTGCTGTCAAAGGCGGGCTCTTCATACGCAAATTCCTTATCGGAGATAGAGGAATCACATGCAACAACCACCTTCGGGTCGGCCGCCCCAGTGGGAACCTGCTCATGCACTGCGTAAATGTTGGTGTACACCGTAAGCGGCCTGTCAGAGGCAACCGTCACCGTGAGCTCATTGGAGGACACGACGAGCCAGCTTTCCAATACGGTTGCGTCCTCCTCGTTGAAAACTGCACATGTCTTTCCGATCTGTATAGTCCAGGTACCCCCGGCAAATGTATTCTCAGGAATGATAATTTTTCGAGTTCCGTCCTCCTCATAGCGAATTTCACCTGAAGCGGTTACTTTCCTGCCGCTGTTGGAAGTGCCGGTAATACTGCAGTCGGGCGCAATATTGGATGTTATAGTAAATGGCTGGCCATTCTGGTCTTTAACATCACCCAAGAGCAGAACAAAGGACTCGTTCTCTTTGGGCGCCTCTTCCTCCGGCAGAGAAATCTCCGCCGTGCCATACTCTGTCGGAATCTCCCGTTGGTCCTCCGCCAGAGCCATGCCCGGCAGCAGAGCCAGTACCATACATACCGCCAGCAGGGTGGACAGCAATCTCTTTTTCATATGCGCTTCCTCCTAAAAGTTGTTTACTACGGAATTGTTGTTCCGTGGTAAACAAGTGGCGAAAGCCGTTATTTTTTAAATCATGGGTTGTACGAAAGCATACAACTATAAACCAGCCAAAAGATTTTTTTGATCTGGTTTATTTATCATGCAAATTTTTATTTTTCCTATTGCAATCGCTCTGTATTAATGGTAAAATACCGTTTAAGAAACCTCTGCTTAGGTTATGTAGTGGAGGCTGTTTACCACGGAACAACAATTCCGTGGTCTTTCTGTTTTCCCGATTGACAACGCCCCCACCGCCCGGTATAATAGTAACGGAAGGGTGCCTGTTACTGACGGTCAGCCCTTTGCTATAGCTAGTTTTACGCTAGCCGTTCGGGGACCAGCCGAGCGGCTAGCACGCTTTTGTGGTCAAAAGAAACAATACCCACAGTACGCACAGCAAAACCCGCAGCGCGTGGAGCAGCCTCGTTTTCCACATCCGCTTCACCTCCTCTCGAATCAGATTCGCGAGGAAATGAGCCAACCGCCTTATGTAACAATGCACCCTTCCGGCCTCGCCCCGCAGGGCTCGGCACGGCCAGTATACCGCAACACCGGCGCCTTGTCAATTTTTGTTGCAAACGGGCCCCTTACAGCACCAGCCGCATCTTCTCCAGCTGCCGCCTGTGGGTCCGGCCGGACTCCATCGTATACACCCGCGTCGTGTCGATGCTGGCGTGCCCCAGGATGTCCGCCAGTCTGACAATGTCCTTCTCCAGACCGTAGTACGTCCGGGCGAAGAGGTGGCGGAGGTTGTGGGGAAAGACCTTCGACTCCGCCACCCGCGCCTCCCGGCACAGCCGCTTCATATCGTGCCAGATATTGCTCCTGTCCAAGGGCCGTCCGTTCCGGGTGACAAACACCGGGCCGGCGGTAATTTTTTGCCCCCTCGCGTACCTGAGCAGCACCGCCTGCAGCTTTCTCGGCAGGAAGACGGTGCGGATTTTGCCCTTGTTGGCCACCTCGGCCCGGCCGGCCCGCACCGCCTCCAGGGTGAAAAAGCGCAGCTCCCCCACCCGGATGCCCGTGGCGCAGATGGTCTCCATCACCAGAAGGAGCCGTTCGCTGTCCCGGCGCTTCGCCGCCGCCAGCAGACGGCGGTACTCCGCCTGGGTGAGCTCCCGGCTCTCGTCCCGGAAGATCCGCCGTTGGACCCGCAGGGCCCGCAGCCGGCACTCCGGCGCGCCCGTGAGGTCAAACAGGGCGTTGAGGGCCGCCACGGCCCCGTTGACCCCGCCGGCGGCCCGCGTCCGGGCGAGCTCCTCCTTATAGCGCTGCGCCGCCTCCCGGTCCAGCGGTCTCTCCCCCAGCCAGGCGGCGAAGCGCCGGGCCTCCCGGACGTATTTCTCCACGGTGGCCTCGCTGCGCTCCGCGGCGCGGAGCCGGGCGGCGAAGCCGCCCAGGACGTTTTCCGATAGAATCATGGTCTCTCCCCCTTATATCCGATGGTCCTTCTATCATGTCACAGAAAGGGGGAAAAGTTGTATCCCGGCGTGCATCCGCGATTTCTTTATTGCAAAACCGGGAATGTGTGGTATACTATATTCTGTATTTGTGTGTGCAATTTCACTCTCACGAAAGAGGAGCGTTTGAATAATGGGTTTGATCACAAAACTGTTTGGTACCTACAGCGACCGGGAGCTGAAGCAGATTTACCCCATCGTGGACAAAATCGAGGCCCTGGAGCCGGAGTACCAGGCCCTCAGCGACGAGCAGCTCACCGCCAAAACCCCGGAGTTCAAGGCCCGGCTGGCCCAGGGGGAGACCCTGGATCAGCTGCTGCCCGAGGCCTTCGCCGCCGTGCGGGAGGCCTCCCGCCGGGTGCTGGGCCAGCGGCCCTTCCGGGTGCAGCTGGTGGGCGGCGTGGTGCTCCACCAGGGGCGCATCGCCGAGATGAAGACCGGCGAGGGCAAAACCCTGGTGGCCACCCTCCCCGCCTACCTCAACGCCCTGACGGGCAAGGGCGTCCACATCGTCACCGTCAACGACTACCTGGCCAAGTACGGCAGCGAGTGGGTGGGCAAGGTTTTCCGCTTCATGGGCCTCACCGTGGGCCTCATCATCCACGGCCTGGACAAGGCCCAGCGCCAGGCCGCCTACGCCGCCGACGTCACCTACGGCACCAACAACGAGATGGGCTTCGACTACCTGCGGGACAACATGGCCCTCTACGCCGGGGAGCTGGTCCAGCGGGGCCACCACTTTGCCATCGTGGACGAGGTGGACTCCATCCTCATCGACGAGGCCCGGACCCCCCTCATCATCTCCGGCATGGGGGAGAAATCCACCCAGATGTACGACATGGCGGAGATGTTTGTCCGGGGGCTGAAGAAGCTGGTCATCGCCGAGACCGACGAGAAGGCCGAGGAGGACGTGAACCTGGACGCAGACTACGTGGTAGACGAGAAGGCGAGGACCGCCACCCTCTCCGCCCGGGGCATCGCCAAGGCGGAGGCCTACTTCCACGTGGAGAACCTCTCCGATCCGGAGAATTCCACCCTCAACCACCACATCAACCAGGCCATCAAGGCCCACGGCGTGATGAAAAAGGACATCGACTACGTCATCAAGGACGGCCAGGTCATCATCGTCGACGAGTTCACCGGCCGGCTCATGTTCGGCCGCCGGTACAGCGAGGGCCTCCACCAGGCCATCGAGGCCAAGGAGCGGGTAAAGGTGGAGCGGGAGAGCAAAACCCTGGCCACCATCACCTTCCAAAACTACTTCCGGCTCTACAATAAGCTCTCCGGCATGACCGGTACGGCCCTCACCGAGGAGGAGGAGTTCGGCTCCATCTACAAGCTGGACGTCATCGAGATCCCCACCAACAAGCCCATGATCCGCCAGGACGACCACGATGTGGTCTACAAGACGGAGGCGGCCAAGTTCAACGCGGTCATCGAACAGATCAAGACCTGCCACGCCAAGGGCCAGCCGGTGCTGGTGGGCACGGTGTCCATCGAGAAGAACGAGCAGCTCAGCAAGCTCCTCACCCGCGCCGGCATCAAGCACAACCTCCTCAACGCCAAGAACCACGAGCGGGAGGCGGAGATCGTGGCCCAGGCCGGCAAGCTGGGGGCCGTGACGGTGGCCACCAACATGGCCGGCCGCGGCACCGACATCATGCTGGGGGGCAACGCGGAATTTTTGGCGAAAAACGACCTGCGCCGTGAGGGCCTCACCGACGAGATCATCGCCGAGGCCACCGGCTTCGCCGAGACCGACAACCAGGAGATCCTGGACGCCCGGCAGAAGTTCGCCGCCTATATGGACAAGCACAAAGCCGAGATCGCCGGCGAGGCGGAGAAGGTCCGGGAGGCCGGGGGCCTGTTCATCATCGGCACCGAGCGCCACGATTCCCGCCGCATCGACAACCAGCTCCGGGGCCGCGCCGGCCGCCAGGGGGACCCCGGCGAGAGCCGGTTCTACCTGAGCCTGGACGACGACCTCATGCGCCTGTTCGGCGGCGAGCGGATCACGGGCCTCATGGAGCGGCTGGATCTGGGGGAGGACATCCCCATTGAGAACAAGATGCTCACCAGGGGCATCGAGAACGCCCAGACCAGCGTGGAGTCCCGGAACTTCCAGGCCCGCAAGAGCACCCTGGAGTACGACGACGTCATGAACAAGCAGCGGGAGATCATCTACGGCCAGCGCAAGCAGGTGCTGGACGGCATGGACATCCATGACATCATCACCGGCATGATCTCCTCCCTCATCGACCAGAGCGTGCGCACCGCCTTCGGCGAGCAGAAGCACCTGGACGAGGAGGGCTGGCGGACCATGATGGCCTCCCTGGAGGGCGCCTTCTTCCCCAAGTACACCTTCCCCTTCGCCCAGGAGGGGAACCGGGACGCGGACAGCCTCATCCGCCTCTTCACCGACAAGGCCCTGGAGCTTTACGCCGCCAAGGAGCAGGAGATCGCCGCCGCCCGGGAGTCCTCCCCCGGACTGCCCGACATGCGGGAGCTGGAGCGGGTGATCATGCTGCGGGTGGTGGACGAGTACTGGATGGACCACATCGACGCCATGCAGGATCTGCGCCAGGGCATCCGCCTGCGGGCCTACGCCCAGACCAACCCCGTGGACGCCTACAAGGCCGAGAGCCTGCACATGTTCGAGGAGATGATCTCCGCCATTCAGGAGGAGACCGTCCGGCGGCTGTACTCCGTGCGCCTGAAGAAGAACGAGGAGGTCAAGCGGGAGCGGGTGGCCACCGGCATCACCGAGGGCCGGGGGGACGGCACCGTGAAAAAGCAGCCCCGCCGCGTGCAGAAGATCGGCCGCAACGACCCCTGCCCCTGCGGCAGTGGGAAGAAGTACAAGCACTGCTGCGGGCGGGACGTGTGATGGATCTGTGGGAGACCCTCAACAGCGCCTATGAGCCGCTGTACCGCCGGGCCCAGGCCCTGTGCTCCCGGCTGAACGCCGCCGGGTACGGGTGCCAGTGGAACTGGTACGCCTTCCACTTCTCCCGCCGCCCGGAGGGCTTTTCGCCGGAGTTCTTCCCCATTCCGGTCATCACTGTCCAGGGCCTGTGCGACATCGGCCTGGAGCCGGACCACATCTTCATCGAGCGGATGCTCCCCCGGACCCAGGCCCTGGAGCTGGACTGGTCCGCTATCCGCCGCCCCTTCGAGGTCTACGGCGCGGACGACTACTGCGGAGACCTCTACCGCCCCGGCATGACCCCGGACCAGCTCCGGGCGCGCATCGCCCAGGACGGGGCGAAGGAGGTGGGCGTCCAGCTCACCCTGGCCGCCGGCTGCACGGACGAGGAGGTACTGACCGCTGTGGCGGAGTGCCGGGGGTGGGGTCCCCGGACTTGACAGCAATACACAGGCCGGGAGGCGTCGCCTCCCGACCTTTCTTCGGAGGAAATGCGATGATCGTGCCTATCACAGAGGAAAACCTAATGGACGCCGCCCGCGTCCACGCCACCTCCTGGCAGAGCTCCCACCGCGGCATCTGCTCCCCCGGCTTTGCGGCCGCCCACACGGCGGAGCGTCAGGCCGCCTACCTGCGCGGGGAGCTTCAAGCGGGCAAATCCCTCTGGCTGCTGCTGGACCCGGAGCCGGCGGGTATGGTGTCCCTGCAGGGGGACCTGATCGAGAACCTGTATGTCCTGCCGGAGGCCCAGGGGCGGGGCTGCGGGACGCGTCTGCTGCGCTTCGCCGTCTCCCGGTGCCGCCGGCCCCGGCTCTGGGTGCTCAGCAGCAACCAGTTTGCCTACGATTGGTATATTCGCAGTGGATTTATACCCACTGGAAAGAAAAAAGTGCTGTCCGACTCCCTGTTTGAGCGGGAGCTGGTCCGAAAGGAGCGCGCCATGTACATCGAGACCCCCCGCCTTCTCCTCCGGCATTTCACCATGGAGGACTTCCCCGCCCTTTGGGACATCCTGGGGGACCCGGAGACCATGGCCCACATGGCCCGCTACACCCAGGAGGAGGCACGGGAATTTCTTCGCACCTTCTGCGTGGAGCGCACCCCGCCGGGGGCCTGCGCCGCCGTCCTGCGGGAGAGCGGCCAGCTCATCGGCTACCTCCTCTGCAACCAGATCGACGCCCCCGGCATCTGGGAGTTGGGCTGGATCTTCAACCGGCGCTTCTGGCGGCAGGGGTACGCCTACGAGGCGGCGGCGGCCCTGACGGACCATCTCTTCCGGGACCAAGAGGCCCACAAGGTGGTGGCGGAGACGGAGGACGCCCTCCGCTCCCTCCCCTTGATGGAGAAGCTGGGCCTCCGGCGGGAGGGCGTCTTCCGCCAGCACTGCCGCAGCCAGGACGGCCAGTGGCGGGACCTGTTCTGGTACGGCCTTTTGCGGGAGGAGTACCTGGCGGAGCCCGGCCGTGCGCCGGCGGAATAGCAAAAGAGCCCCGGAACCGGGGCTCTTCTCCTGTTCTCTTTGAAGGCGGCTTCCTGCTGCGGCGGAGGACGGGGTCTCCCTACGCCTCGTACAAGACCTCCAAGGCCGGGTTCGCGCGGTCCGCGTCCTCCAGCGTCTCCAGCAGCGCCCCGGCGTACTCCCCCAGGCGCCCCGCCAGCTCCTCCCGGTGGAGGAGCACCAGCCGGGTGGGCTCCCCCCGCTCGGTGAGGGCGTCGTAGAGGGCGTCCAGATTGCGCCCGTAGTACTCCGGCAGCCCCAGGCGGGCGGCCAGCAGGTCGTGGGCCGCCTCCCGGGAGGTCATAAGGCCCCCGTCCACAACGACGGTGGTCATGGCGTCTCCTCCCCATAGAGGAGGGTGAAGGTCTCGTAGTGGTCCTCGGTGTAGTAGATCAGGCCGTCGTCGGAGTACACCAGGCGCTTGGCCCCCCGGCTGCTCTCCCCGATGGTGCCGATGTCGCACTCGTAGTAGCTGCGGCCCTGGGCGGCGGGCAGGATGCCCTCTCGGTTCCCGAAGCGGTCGCCGCCGATGGCGCAGCCGGGGGCCACCTGCTCCACCGAGCCGCCGGTCCAGCCCAGATTCCGGGCCTCGCTCTTGGTGATGTAGTTGTCCGGCAGATGGTCGTAGGTGTGGAGGTACAGGGATACATCCTCCACGCTGTTGTAGGTGCCGTCCTCGTCGATGGCCGCCGCTTCCTCCTCGGGAAGCGCCTCCGGTCCGGCGGGCTGTACGTCCAGGTCTGTCTCCGGGGCGTCCTCCGGCTCTTCGAAGGAGTAGCCGGCGCCGTCCAGAATGATCTCCGTGGGGCCGTCCCCGCCGCCAATGATCCCCACGTCCAAGTCGCCGCAGCCGGCCAGGGGCAGCGCCGCGCACACCGCCAGCAGCAGGCTCAAGAGCTTTCGTCTCATGGTATCCTCCCCATTTCTCCCGCCGCTCCGGCGGGATTTTTGCGGCCGCAGGGGCTGGTAAACCGGCGCGGCCTGTGATATAATTGGTTTGCATCCTATCATACCACAAAAACCGGGTCCGGGCAACCCCCGCCCGCTGCCATAAGGAGGAAACATCGTGCGCGACCATATTGAAACCATCTGCGTCCAGGGTGGCTACCGCCCCGAGAGCGGAGGCCCCCGCCAGGTGCCTATCGTCCAGTCCACCACCTTCAAATACGACTCCAGCGAGGAGATGGGCCGCCTCTTCGACCTGGAGGCGGAGGGCTACTTCTACAGCCGCCTGCAAAACCCCACCTGCGATCACGTGGCCCGGAAGATTGCCCGGCTGGAGGGCGGCAGCGCCGCCATGCTCACCTCCTCCGGCCAGGCGGCCAACTTCTACGCCGTGTTCAACATCGCCTCCTGCGGGGACCACGTGGTGGCCAGTAGCTCCATCTACGGCGGCACCTACAACCTCTTCGCCGTGACCATGAGGCGGATGGGGGTAGAGTTCACCTTCGTCTCCCCGGACTGCACGGAAGCGGAGCTGGACGCCGCCTTCCGTCCCAACACCAAGGCCGTCTTCGGCGAGACCATCGCCAACCCCGCCCTGACGGTGCTGGACATCGAGAAGTTTGCCGCCGCCGCCCACCGCCACGGTGTGCCCCTCGTTGTGGACAACACCTTCGCCACCCCCGTCAACTGCCGCCCCATCGCATGGGGCGCGGACATCGTCACCCACTCCACCACTAAGTACATGGACGGCCACGCCGCTGCCCTGGGCGGGTGCGTCGTGGACGGCGGACGGTTCGACTGGATGGCCCACGCGGACAAATTCCCCGGCCTCACCACCCCGGACGAGAGCTACCACGGCGTCACCTACGCGGAGAAATTCGGCCGGGAGGGAGCCTTTATCACCAAAGCCACCGCTCAGCTCATGCGGGACTTTGGCTCCATGATGAGCCCCCAGAGCGCCTTTATCCTGAACCTGGGACTGGAGAGCCTCCACGTGCGCATGGCCCGCCACTGCGAAAACGCCCAAGCCGTGGCGGAGTATCTCCAGCAGCACCCCAAAATCACCTGGGTGCGCTACAGCGGCCTCGCCGGCGACCCCTATCATACCCTGGCGGAGAAGTATCTGCCCCACGGCTCCTGCGGCGTAATCAGCTTTGGGGTGAAGGGCGGCCGCACCGCCGCCGAGGCCTTTATGGCCCGGCTGCGGCTGGGGACCATCGCCACTCACGTGGCCGACGCCCGCACCTGCTGCCTCCACCCCGCCAGCACCACCCACCGGCAGATGAACGACGCCGAGCTGGAGGCCGCCGACGTGTCCGCCGACCTGGTGCGCCTGAGCGTGGGGCTGGAGAACAAGGAGGACCTCATCGCCGACCTGGACCAGGCCCTGGCGTCCCTGTAGCCCCCATTCACAACTGCACATAAAGGAGAATCCCCATGCCCATCCGAATCCCCAACGAGCTGCCCGCTGCCCGGACGCTGAAGGAAGAAAACATCTTCGTTATGACGGAAAACCGGGCCGTGACCCAGGACATCCGTCCCCTGAAGATTCTGCTGCTGAACCTGATGCCCACCAAGATCGCCACCGAGACCCAGCTCAGCCGCCTGCTCAGCAACACGCCTCTCCAGGTGGAGCTGGAGCTCATCGCTCCCCATGGCCATATCCCCAAAAACACCCCCCAGGAGCATATGCTGGCCTTCTACCGCCACTTTGACGACGTGAAGGCCAACAACTACGACGGCATGGTCATCACCGGCGCGCCGGTGGAGCACCTGCCCTTCGAGGAGGTGGCGTACTGGGAGGAGCTGTGTGAGATCATGGAGTGGAGCAAGGAACACGTCCACTCCACCTTCCACATCTGCTGGGGGGCTCAGGCGGGGCTGTACTACCACTACGGCGTCCAAAAATATCCCCTGGAGAAGAAGCTCTTCGGCGTGTTCCCCCACGTGGTGGAGCGGCGCAGCAACATGCTCTTCCGGGGCAGCGACGACGTGTTCATGGTGCCCCACTCCCGCCACACCACCGTCCGGCGGGAGGACGTGGAGGCGGTCCCCGCCCTGAAGATTCTGGCCACCTCCCCGGAGGCGGGCATCTACGCCCTGTCCACCGAGAGCGGCCGGCAGATCTTCATCACCGGCCACTCGGAGTACGACGCGGACACCCTGGCCCAGGAATACCTCCGGGACAAGAACCTGGGGAAGCCCATCGACGTGCCGAAAAACTACTTCCCCGGTGACGACGACACCCAGCCCCCCCGGGTCACCTGGCGCTCCTGCGCCAACCTGCTCTACAGCAATTGGCTGAACTACTTCGTCTACCAGACCACTCCCTTCGATCTCAGCGAGCTGCCGCCCCAGCTGGGGTGAGCGCGCTCCGCGAGATCCGTTTCCCCTCCGCGCAGAAAGCCCGGAGCCGCTTGGCGGCCCCGGGCTTTCCGTAGATTAGGAAAAGAGAGAGGGAGAAAAGAGAGTATTCATTTCTGAACAACGCCATCATAGTATACCCCCCGGCAAAAGTCAACCGTCCCGCGCCACAATTCACGAATTGTTCACAGCGGGTTCAAAAACCATTCAAAATCCGGTATTGACTCCTGTAAAAATGTGGCGTATAGTTAGCGTGCTAACTTTTTTGGCAGATGGGAGGCCCGCCGCCTATGAGCGAGGATCTGGATCTCAGCCGCATGATCGCCTACTGCGCCCACCTGGGGATGCTGTACAGCGACCGCCGCCTGCGCGGCGCGGGGTACGACGTGACGCCGGTGCAGTCCCGCGTGCTGGCCTACCTGTCCTGCTGCGGCGGCGCGGTCAACCAGCGGGACCTGGAGCGGGAGCTGCACCTCCGGCCCTCCACCATCAACGGCATCGTGGGCCGCCTGGAGGAAAAGGGCTGCATCTCCCGCCGGGCCAGCACCGCCGACGCCCGCTGCCGGCTGGTGAGCCTGACGGAGGCGGGCCGGGCGCGGGTGGCGGCGTTCCGCACCGCCCTGGCGGACACCAACCGGCGCTCCACCGCCTGCCTGACGGAGGAGGAGCGGCGCCAGCTGGCGGGCCTGCTCTCCCGCGTCATCGCAAACTTGGAAAATGAGGTAAACAGCACATGATCAAAAAACTATGGCCATACACCAGGGGGTACCGGAAGTGGATCGCCCTGGGGGTGCTCTGCTCCGCCAGTGAGGCGGTGTTTGAGCTGCTGCTCCCCCTGGTGATGGCGGACATCGTGGACACCGGCATCCCCGCCGGCGACACCGGCTACATCCTGAGGCGGGGCGCTCTGATGGTGCTCATGGCCCTGGTCTCCATGGCCCTGGGGGTCTCCGCCGCCTTTCTCTCCTCCCACGCGGGGCAGGGCTTTGGGGCCAACCTGCGCAAGGCCCAGTACGACCACATCCAGGCCTTCTCCTTCCGCAACATTGAGAAGTTCTCCACCGCCTCTCTGGTCACCCGCCTGACCAACGACTGCAACATGCTGCAGATGTCTCTGATGATGGGCATGCGCCTGCTGGTTCGCGCGCCGGTGATGCTCATCTCCGCCCTGGTGCTGGCCGTGTCCATCAGCCTGAGGCTCTCCAGGGTCTTCCTGGTGGCGATGCCCCTGCTGCTGGTGCTCATCGGCCTGATCGTCAAGCACGTCAGCCCCATGTTCAGCAGTCTCCAGGAGCGCACCGACGACGTGAACCTGGTGGTGCAGGAGAACCTCTCCGCTATCCGGGTGGTCAAGTCCTTCGTCCGGGAGGACCACGAGCAGGAGAAGTTCCGCAAGCGGAACGACGCCCTCCGCGCCACCGCCGAGCGGGCCTTTGGCTTCGTGGTGATGAACATGCCCGTGATGATGCTCGTCACCTACGGCACCATCATCGCCGTCATGTGGTACGGCGCGCCCCTGGTCCAGTCCGGGGAGCTGCAGGTGGCCCTGCTGTCCACCTTTTTCACCTACATCACCCAGGTGCTGATGAGCCTGATGATGGTGTCCATGATTATGATGATGCTCACCCGTGCCGTGGCCTGCGCCAAGCGGGTGACGGAGGTGCTGGACGAGACGCCGGACATCACCGACGCCGCCGCCTCGTCCGGCGTTACCGCCGCCGACGGCTCCGTGGACTTCGACCACGTGTCCTTCAAATACAGCCCCGATGCAGAGAAGTGGAACCTCCGGGACATCAATCTCCACATCCCCAGCGGAGCCACCGTGGGCATCATCGGGGCCACCGGCTCCGCCAAGTCCACCCTGGTCCAGCTCATCCCCCGGCTCTACGAGGCCCAGGAGGGCACGGTCCGGGTGGGGGGCCGGCCGGTGGGGGAGTACACCGTGGAGCACCTCCGGGACGCGGTGAGCATGGTGCTTCAGAAGAACACCCTCTTCTCCGGCACCATCCGGGAGAATCTGCTGTGGGGCGATGAGAACGCCTCTGACGCGGACATCGAGGCCGCCTGCGAGGCCGCCTGCGCCGCCGAGTTCATCCGCCGGATGCCGGCGGGCTACGACACCGACTTGGGCCAGGGGGGCGTCAACGTCTCCGGCGGCCAGAAGCAGCGTCTGTGCATCGCCAGAGCCCTCCTGAAAAAGCCCAAGGTGCTCATTTTGGACGACAGCACCAGCGCGGTGGACACCGCCACCGACGCCAGCATCCGGGCGGCCTTCCGCACCCGCCTGCCGGACACCACCAAGATCATCATCGCCCAGCGGATCATCTCCGTGATGGACGCGGATCTCATCGTGGTTATGGACGACGGCGCCATTGCGGACATGGGCACCCATGCAGAGCTGATGCAGACCAGCGACATTTACCGGGACGTCTACCAGTCCCAGCAGGAGGGGGCGAGTCTCGATGGCTGAACACACCACAAACCGGCGGCCGGGACCCCACGGGCCCGGCACGCCCCGAGGCGGCTTCCAGAAGCCGAAGAACATGGGCAAAACCATCTCCACCCTGCTGCGCTACGTGGGCCGGTCCCGGTGGCTGCTGGCGGTGGTGGCGGTGTGCCTGGTGCTGAACACCGCCTGCACCATCGGCGGGTCCTATATGCTCCGGCCCCTCATCGACGAGTGTATCGTCCCCGGCGACTACCACCGGCTGGCCCGGACCCTGGTCCTCATGGCCTGTCTCTACCTGGGCGCGGCCCTTCTGAGCTACACCTACGCCCGCATCATGGTCCGCATCTCCCAGACGGCTACCCACGCCATCCGCCGGGACCTGTTCGCCCGGATGCAGCGCCTGCCCCTGCGCTACTTTGACACCCACACCCACGGCGAGCTGATGAGCCGCTACACCAACGACATCGACACCCTCACGGAGATCCTCCAGAACGGTCTGGTCTCCCTCCTCTCTGGGGCCCTGACCTTCGCGGGCGTGGTGGGCATGATGCTCTACCTCAGCCCTCTGCTGTTTCTGGTGACGGTGTTCTCCCTGGGGCTGATGCTGGCGGTCATTATGACCGTGGGCAAGCGCTCCCGCCGCTACTTCATGGCCCAACAGCGGGATCTGGGGGAGGTCAACGGCTATATTGAGGAGATGATCGAGGGACAGAAGGTCATCAAGGTCTTCAACCACGAATCCCAGGCCAAGGCGGGCTTCGACGCGCGCAACGACCGCTACCGCCGCAGCGCCGCCAGCGCCCACGCCTTCGCCGGGGCCATGATGCCCGCCATGGGCAACATCAGCCACATCAACTACGCCCTGACCTGCTGCGTGGGGGCGCTGCTGTCCATCGCCATGGGCCTGGACCTGGGGGCCCTGCTGGTGTATCTCCAGTACACCCGCCAGGTCAGCCAGCCCATCAGCCAGGTCAGCCAGCAGGTGAACAACATCCTGGCGGCCATCGCTGGCGCAGAGCGGGTCTTTGAGGTCATGGAGGCTGCCCCGGAGGTGGACGACGGAGAGGTCACCCTGGTCCACGTCCGCCGCGGCCCCGACGGGGCCCTCACCGAGGCGGCGGGCCGCAGCGACGGCTGGGCCTGGAAGAAGCCGGACGGAACCCTGGCGCCCCTGCGAGGGGATGTGCGCTTCGAGGACGTGGTCTTCGGCTACAACTCGGACAAGACCATCCTCCACGGCATCTCCCTCTACGCCAAGCCGGGGCAGAAGATCGCCTTTGTGGGCTCCACCGGCGCGGGCAAGACTACCATCACCAACCTCATCAACCGTTTCTACGAGATCGGCGGCGGCCTCATCACCTACGACGGCATCGACGTCCGGGACATCGGCAAGGAGAGCCTGCGCCGCTCCCTGGGCATCGTGCTGCAGGACACCCACCTCTTCACCGGCACCATCGCCGACAACATCCGCTACGGCAAGCTGGACGCCACCGATGAGGAGGTCCGCGCGGCGGCGAAGCTGGCCAACGCCGACACCTTCATCAGCCACCTGCCCGACGGCTATGACACCTGGATCACCGACGACGGCGGCAGCCTCAGCCAGGGGGAGCGGCAACTACTGGCCATTGCCCGGGCCGCCGTGGCGGACCCGCCGGTGCTGATTCTGGACGAGGCCACCAGCTCCATCGACACCCGCACGGAGAAGCTCATTGAGCGGGGCATGGACCGGCTCATGGCGGAGCGCACGGTGTTCGTCATCGCCCACCGCCTCTCCACCGTCCGCAACGCCAAGGCCATTATGGTGCTGGAGCAGGGGGAGATCATCGAGCGGGGCGACCACGACGAGCTCATCGCTCAGGGCGGGAAGTACTATCAGCTGTACACCGGTCAGGCGGAGCTGAGCTGACGGGACTGATAAATCGTGTACGGGGGCATCCCTTTGGGATGCCCCCGTACCTGTCGTTTAAAGATTCCCGCGCCTTGGTTACTCCTTGTACATCGCGGGCAGCTCGATCTCGCCCGCCACCAGCTTGGCCAAAACATCGTCCAGAAGGGCCCGCTGCTCCTCCGTCAGGCAGTCGCCGTAGCTCTCAAAGTGATTCAAACCGTTGGCAAAGTTGCCATCAAAGGCGCCGTTGGCGGGGTAGGTCCCATCGATGACGCTCTCGCAGCCCGCGGACAGCAGCTGATCATTGGACTGGGTGATGGTCAGAACCACGTTATCAATAAACGCGTCATCGCCCAGGTTGAAGGAGGTGGATACAAATTTGCAGTCCTGCTCGTCGCAGATGGCGTAGATCGCGTGGTTGACCGCGCCAATCCAGGGGACGAGGACCTTCTCGTTGTTGGAGATAGCGGTCAGCGCCATCTCGGAGCCCTTGGTAATGTCGGTCCAGTCTCCGGTATAGTAAGCGGTGGAGGACACCTTCCCCTCGCCGTAGTCCTTGATGGCCGCCTCCATGCCCAGGTAGAAGTTTCGGTAGGAGGGAATGGCCTCAGCGCAGATAAAGGCGCAGTTGGTGTTCTCCTGGAGGGCCACCAGCGCCATGGCCACGCCGCAGTAGTAACCGAACTCCACGTTGTCGAACTCAAAGGAGCAGACGTTCTCCCGGTATTCAAGGCCGTTGACAATGGCGAACTTGCAGTCGGGGAATTCGTCGCAGACCTGGAAGACCGCCTCGCTGAATTCGTAGCCGTTGCCAATCACCAGGTCGTAGCCGTCCTTGGCATAGCCGTAGAAAGTATCGGCGTAGTCGGCCTGGGCCACGTTTTCCGAGTAGCTGACCTCCACCTGGCCGGGGTAGCGGGCCTCGCAGTCCTGGAGGCCGCGCCAGGAGTTCTCGTTCCAGTCGCCGTCGGTGATGGGGCCGTTGCTGACCAGCGCGAAACGGTAGATCTTCTCCCCATCGGCGGGAGAATCCACGTCCGCAGCAGGCGTCTTGCCCTCATCGCCGGAGGCGGGTTCCTGGGGCTTGGAAGCGCAGCCTGCAAGCAGCGCAAGGAGCATTGCAAGGGAGAGGACGCGCACAATCATTCTTTTCATTTGATGTTCTCCTTGTTTTAGTTTATTAAAACAATCTCTTGTTTTAACTGGGTTATGTCTCCTCCTTGCGGTAAGGGAGGCCATCACTGGCGGGACATGCGGCGCTCTTGCGGGCAAACACCAAGGCAACCAGCGTGCACAGGTAGGGGACGCACTGGAGCAGATGGTAGGAGATACCGGTCTGCATGGCCTGCATGCGCATTTGGATGGCGTCGGCCAGGCCGAAGAACACTGAGGCCCCCAGTACGCCGAAGGGGGACCAGCCGCCGAAGATCACCGCAGCAAAGGCGATGAAGCCCCGGCCGGAGACCATGCCGTTCTGAAACTGGTTCAGATTGGACAGGGACATGAATGCGCCGGAAATGCCGCAGAGCACACCGCAGGCGACGACCGCCCCATAGCGCACCAGATTCACGTTGATCCCCAGCGTATCCGCCACCAGCGGGTTCTCCCCAATGGAGCGGTGGACCAGCCCCAGCTTTGTCTTGTACAGGTAGATGTGGATGAGTACCGCCAGCAAAATGGTCACATAGGTCAGCGGCTTGTAGGAGAACAGCACCTCGCCCAAAAAGGGCAGACTGCTCAGCACAGGGATGGAGACGGCACGGAAGGAGGGGACGGTAATCACCGTGCCGTTTCCGATGTTGGTGATGAACATTTTCAGGCAGTAGCCGGTAATCCCCACAGAAATCAGGTTGATGGCCGTCGCAACGACAATCTGGTTGGCGCACAGGCGAATGGACAGCACCGCCATCACCAGCCCCACCAGGGCGCACACCAGCATGGCGCCCAGCACGCCCAGCCAGGGGGAGCCGGTGGCATAGGAGAAATAGACGCCGAAGAAGGCCCCCATCAGCATCTGGCCCTCCAGGGCCAGGTTCATAATGCCCGCTCGCTCGCTGAGCACACCGCCCAGCCCCGCCAGAGTCAGGGGTATCGCGGAGCGCACGGCGGACGTCAGAATATAGGTGATAAACTCCACTACTTCACCTCCTTCTTCGCGGCCCGGTTCTGCAAAATTCGGCCGATGGCGGACCCTGCGATCACAAACAGGACGATGATGCCCTGCATAATGGTGATCATCTGCTGGGGGATGTCCGTCTTCCGCTGCAGCGCGGTGGCCCCCAGGCGCAACGCACCCAGCAGGAAGGCCGACAGGAAGATGCCCACCGCCTCCAGCTGTCCCAGCAGCGCCACGGCGATGCCGTCGGATCCGTACTCCGGGGAGAATCCGATGATGAGCAGGCCGTTTGTCCCCAGCATCTCGATGGCGCCGGCCAGACCGCCAAAGACGCCGGCGATGATCATGCTCATGCAGATGCTCCGCTCCACGGAGATGCCGCTGAACCGGGCGGCCTCCCTGTTTTTGCCTACGGCGGAGACGCGGTAGCCGAAGAGCATGTGCCGGAAGATCAGGTGATAGAGGACGCAGGCGAGCAGTGCCAGCAGAATTCCCGCATGGAGCTTGGTCCCCTCAAACAGCACCGGAAGGCGGGCGGTGGGGAGGATTTTGCAGGTCTGGGGAGATTTGAAGGGGTCCTCAATCATGGGCCCGTACACTAGGGCGCTGACAACGAGAATCGCCGTGTAGTTGAGCATGATGGTGCTGACCACCTCATTGATCTTGAAGCGCACCTTCAGCCAGGCCGGAATGGAGGCCCACAGCCCCCCCGCCAGGGCGCCGGCCAGAAGGGCCAGCGGCAGGTGGAGCAACGCCGGCAGGCCGGTGCAGTAAACCCCCACCGCCGTAGAAGCCACGGCACCCATGTAGAGCTGCCCCTCCGCGCCGATGTTCCAGATGTTGCACTTGGCGGCAAAGGCGAAGGAGAGCCCCGTGAAAATGAGGGGCACCGTCTTGACCAGCGTGTCCGTCAAGCTTCTCCAGTCGCCCACGGCCCCCTGGGCTAAAATTCTGTAGGCCTCTGCGGGGCTCTCCCCTACACCGGCAATCATTACGGCCACAATCAGCAGCGCCGCCAGGATGGCCAGCGCAGGCATTGCCGCAGCAATCAATTTCTGTCTCAGCCGCATGAGGCGTCCTCCTTTCTCACGCCGGTCATCATCAGGCCGATGTCCTCCGGCGTGACGGCGGCAGCGTCGCATACGCCCATCAGCTCGCCCTGACAGATCACCGCGATCCGGTCAGAGATGCTGAACACCTCGTCCAGGTCGGTGGAGACGACGATAATACACGCGCCGTCCTTCCGCTGCTCCAGCAGTCTGCGGTGAATGAACTCCGTGGCGTTGATGTCGATGCCCCGGACCGGGTTGACCGCCACCAGGACCCGAGGGCGGCGGCTGAATACCCGCGCCACAATGACCTTCTGCTGGTTGCCGCCCGAGCAGTTTTTCACCAGCGCGTCGGGGTTGGCGGGGCGAATATCAAACTTACCGATCAGCTCCTTGGCAAAACGCAGAATCTCTCGGTGCCGCAGGAAGCCCCGGCTGGAATAGGCGGGCCGGTCCATCTCCTCCAGCAGCAGGTTGTCGCGAATGGAGAAATCCAGCACCAGGCCCTGGCTCTTCCGGTCGGGGGGAACAAAGCCGAAGCCCCGCTCCAGCAGCGACTTTACGCTGGCGTTGGTGATGTCCTCCCCATCGGCATAGATGCGGCCGCCGGTGATATGCCGTAGCCCCAGGATGCCCTCCGCCAGCTCGTTCTGCCCGTTGCCGTCGATGCCGGCCACCGCCAGAATCTCCCCTGCCCGGACCTCCAGGGAGACGTGTTTGACAATCTCCACTTCCCGCTGGTCCCGGATGCAGACATCCTCCAGGCGGAGCCGGATGTCGCCCGCCGTCTTCTCGTGCACGTTCTGCGCCCACTGGACGTCCCCTCCCACCATTGTGCTGGCCAGCTCCTTAATACTGGTCTGGGCGGTGTCAAAGGTGGTGATAACCTCCCCCTGGCGCAGGATGGTGATGCGGTCACTGAACTCCATCAGCTCATCCATTTTGTGGGAGATGAAGATGACCGATTTGCCGTCGGCCTGGAACTGCTTGATGACGCGGAACAGGTCCCGCGACTCCCCCGGCGTCAGTACCGCCGTAGGCTCGTCCAGGATCAGGATGCTGGCGCTGCGAAAGAGCGTCTTGACGATCTCCACCCGCTGCTGCTCCCCCACGGACATATCCGCCACCCGCTTGTCCAAATCTACCGCCAGGCCGTACCGGTCAATGATCTCCTGCACCCTGCTCCGGTAGGCCTCCCTGCGGAGGAAGGGATCCCCCTTCAGCTCCAGGCCCAGAATGATGTTCTCCAGCGCTGTGAACACGGGAATCAGCATGAAGTGCTGATGAATCATGCCGATGCCGCGGGCGATGGCCGCCTGGGGAGATGTGAGCCGGACTTGCCGGCCATCAATATAGATCTCGCCGGAATCCGGCTGGTAGAAGCCGTCCAGAATGCTCATCAATACGGATTTTCCGGCACCATTCTCACCTAAAAGCGCCAGCACCTCCCCCTCCCGCAGGTCGATGCAGACGTTGTGATTGGCCCGCACGCCGGGGAAGGTCTTGCAGATATTCCTCATTTCAAGAATCACTTTGCCCACAGGCAGCCCCCCTCTCCTCCGTTCACTCCTCATACAGCGCGTCACAGCGGTTTAGGCACATGCCGCAGCCGCTGCACCTGTCGGGGTCAAACCGCAGCAGACGGGACTGCGGGTCCACGGAGATCGCTCCATACACGCAGCTGCGAACGCACTGGTCACAGCGCGTACACCTCTCGCCGTCGATGCGAACGTACATCCCCCTGTCTGTGTCCGCAGGCGGGAGATACCGGTGCACAACGCCCCTGATCTCCCCAATATCCCGCAAGCCGTGGCGTCTCAGGTAACAGGCGATGCCGTCGTTCATTTCGCTGATGATCTGTATGCCGCGGGTCACCAGGGCGGAGCAAACGCCCGCCAGGTCCGCGCCCGCCATCACCATCTCGATACAGTCGTCACTGGTCGTAACGCCGCCCATGCCGATGATGGGCGTGCCGGGAAAGCGCCGCCGCACCTCCACGACATTGCGCACCGCGAAGGGCTTCAGGGCTGCGCCGCTCATCCAACCAAGGCCCTCCGCACCGCCGGAGAAGGGTCTCCCCGTCTCAATGTCAATGCGCATAACGGGACCGATGGAATCCCCCACGGTGAAACCGTCCGCGCCGGCGCTCCGGCAGGCCTCCGCTACGGCAGCAATCTCCCTGTAGTTGGGTGAGAGCTTGGCGAGAATGGGCAGCTTGGTCTGCCCTCTCACCTTCTCCACCACCTCTACCAGCCAGTCCGCCCGGTAGGAGACGCACTCCACCATTGCCGCGCCGGCCGCCTCCAGCCGCTCCGCTGTATCCGCGATCATCTCCCGGCTGATACCAATATTGGCGATCACCACCACACCTCCAGCAGCAGCGGCGGGAATCTCCTCTGCGAGCCAGCGCTCACGGCTGTAATCCAGCGCCCGCTCACAGTTGATAAGGGTGTCGCCCTCGGAGAGGCGCATGTAGTGGTAGGGATTGCGCCGGACTGGCAGGCACAGGTTTTTGGTGACCACCGCCCCCGCGCCGGCCCTGTGCAGTGCCAGCATCGCCTCCGCGTCCAGCGAGAGCGGGCTGGAGCCCGCTATCACCGGGGACTGCAAGCGGCATCCAAACAGCTCATACGGCATATTTCACGCCCCTGTCAGCCGATCTGGTAGGGCTGTCCCGCCCAGAAGTCGGACAGGCACTCCCGGAATTCCTTGCGGATGCGCTCCCCGTCCAGATGGACAGCCCGGCCGTCTCTGGCCACCAGCTCGCCGTTGACGTAGACGGCCTGGATGTCCTTCGGGTCCTTGCGCCAGAAGACCTCCTGGACCACATTGTGCTCCTTGAGGCGGATGGCGGCGGTGCCGGTGAGCACCTGGAAGTCCGCGCTGAAGCCCGCGTCCAGCTGGCCCACATCGGTGTAGCCCAGGCCCCTGGCCCCCATGGCGGTGGCGATCTCATAGGCCTTCAGGGGCGGCAGGGCGTGCTTGCTGTAGTTTTTGCCCATCTGCATCAGGGCCAGATAGCGCATGTTCTCATAGAAGTTGCCCTCGCCGTTGTCGGTGCCCAGCCCCACCTGGATGCCGTTTTTCAGCATGTCGGCCACGGGGGCAATGCCGGCGTTGCACAGGGCGTTGGACCGGGGCTGTGTGGAGATGCCCACTCCCATCTGGCCCATAATGTTCAGCTCCACGGGCTCCATGCAGGAGCACTGGTTGGCCCATGCCTTGCCGCCCTCCCAGAAGCCGATTTTTTTATACAGCTCGGCGGTGGTCATGCCGTACACGTCATAGGCGCATTTGCACTCGTCGGGCCCCTCGTTCATATGAATCTGGATATACTCGTCCATTTCCCGCGCCATCCCGGCCGCCTTTTTGAGGAAGGGGACGGAGCAGCTGAAGGTGGTGTGGGTGCAGATGGTGCCCCGGATGTCGCTGCTGCCCGTATCCCGCATGGCCAGGATAAAATCCCGGTTCTCCTCCAGATTCTCCACGCCGTTCTCCGTGCTGATGCGCTCGTTGGACTCCAGGGAGAGGATCGCCTTCATGCCGGCCCTGCGCAGCACGGACTCCTCGGTGAACAGCCGCCTGCCCCGCTCGGCAAAGGGAGCCTCCAGAATGTCGTTAATCAGGGTAACGCCGCTGCCCAGGCACTCCAGGGCCGCATACTCGGCGGTGAGCCGGATGGTCTCCAGGGTCTGCCGGTTCTCCACCACGGGCCACCAGAAGTCCTCCAGCAGAGACTTCAGGCTCAGATTGGGCTCCACCGCGCCGTGGGCGATGGTCTCGTACATATGGGTGTGGGTATTGGTAAAGGTGGGGGTCACAATGCTGTCCCTGCAGTCCGCCACGCCGGGCCTTCCCGCCAGCTTGCTGTTGGGGGCCAGCTCCACAATCCGGCCGTTCTCACACACGAAGCCCCAGTCCCTGAGGGCCTTATCCGCGTTCACAATCAGCCACCCGGCCATCACGCCTGTCATTGCCATATCTTATCCATCCTTTCTGTATACACCGATATACCTGCCGCTGCCCCGGTCCGCCCGGACAGCGCCTTCCGCAAACACTTCCCTGCCCCGCAGGAACACCCGCTCCACCGCGCCCCGGAACTCCCAGCCCTCAAAGATGTTGTAGTCCTCCGCTCCCGCGAAGTCCTCCCTGCCGAAGCGGCAGCGCCTGTCCCGGTTAATGAGGACGACGTCCGCGTCGCTGCCCGGCCGGAGACATCCCTTCCTGGGGTAGAGCCCATAAAATTTCGCTGCGTTCTCCGATGTCAGCGCCACAAACCGCTCCAGGGACATGGACCGGGCCATGCCCTCGCTGAACAGGTAGGGGATTCTTGTCTGTATGCCTGACAGGCCGCAGGGCGTCCGCTTGTAGCTGGTCTCTGACAGCTTCTGCTCCCTGGTATAGGGACAGTGGTCGGTGGAGAGGATGTCCAGCGTGCCGTCCATGGCGGCCTCCCACAGAGCCAGCCTGTCCTCCTCCCCCTTCAGGGGCGGATTTACCGCATACAGTCCGCCGTCGGGCCGCCGGTAGCACTGACTGGTCAGCGCCAGGTAGTGGGGACAGGTCTCCACCACAAGGCCGGGGTCCTCCTTCCGCTTGATCTCCAGGGCCTCCTTTGTGCTGGTGTGGGCGATGCAGAGGGTCACGCCGTATTGTCTGCGCAGGGCGGCCAGCCGGCGCACGCTGATCTCCTCCACCTCGTTGCGGCGGGTTTGAAACAGGGCGTACATATCCTCCCGGCCCGCTGCGTCCAGCTCCCGGCACAACTCGCCGATCCGCTGATTGTCCTCCCCGTGGACAAGGAATACGCCACCCCGCCCTACGGCGGCAAAGATGGTCTCTATATCCCCATAGGACAGGGTGGTATTGGGGTAGGTTGTGAACAGCTTATAGCAGCCGATCCCCGCCTCCCTGACAGCCTCCAGATGCCGGAGCTCCTCCCGGTAATTCTCCGTAAAAACAAAATGGAGGGCATAGTCCACGGCGGCCCTCTTCGCCTGCTCCATGCGCCCGGCAATGGCCTGCTCCGGCAGCTGGCCTGGCAGCGGCTCGCAGAAATCCACGATGGTGGTGGTGCCGCCGGCCAGCGCCGCCAGGGACCCCGAGTAGAAGTCGTCGCAGGTGCGCACATCCCCCATCCGGTAATCCAGGTGCGCGTGGCCGTCCACGCCTCCAGGCGCCATAACACAGCGCTCCGCGTTTATCACGCGGTCGTAGTCCTCCCGCCGGAGCGTACCGCCGGAGGCAATGCGGCCAATCCGGCCGCTCTCCTCGATTGCCAGATCGTAGCGTCCCTCCCGGCCGTTGATGCAGGCCCAGCCGTTTGTCAGCAGCGTTGTATTCATGGCCGCCCGTCCTCCAGGCGGACAGCCCCAGGGCCGCAGACCGTGAAGCAGAGGCCGCAGCGCCTGCACGCGCTCTCGTCCACATTCCCGGGGTTCCGCTCGGACCGGGCGTGAAACGGACAGGCTCGGACACAGCGGCCGCAGCCGGTGCACCTCTCCCCATCAAAGCGGAACTGATCCGGCCGGAGGGGTGCGCACGTCTCCGCAGCCAGGGCCCGGCCCCGCACCTCCGCCGGGCTCTGGCTCCCCAGGTTCTCCAGCGCGCGCTCCAGCTCCCGGTTGAGCCGGGAGAATGCCTCCGGCCCGTACATGATCGGATAGGTACATACGCCGCAGCAGGCAGCGCCGGCCACCAGCATCTCCGCCGCATCCAGTCCGGAGGCGATGCCCCCCATGCCGACGATGTCCCTGTCCGTCCGTTGTGCGATCTCATAGACCGTCTTCAGGGACAGGGGCAGGATACCAACGCCGCTGATGTACCCATGCCCTTTCCCCCCCAGCAGAGGACGGCCAGTGTCCAGGTCAAAGCGCATCCCCACGCCCACGGAGTCCATGGCGGTAATTCCGTCCAAGCCCTCCTCCAGCAGCCTCAGAGCCGCCTCTACGGCGGTGACGCCCTCCCAGTTGGGGGAGACCTTGGCGATTACCGGAACGGAAACCGATTTCTTGACCAGCGCGGCGGTCTCCACCAGCGCCTCGGCCTCCAAGTAGCCTCCGACCTCTATCATATCCGCGCCGGCGTCCACCAGGTCTTGGGCCAGACGCGCGTCCTCCTCCATATACTCCCCGATATTGGCAATGACAACAGAGGCCCCCATCGCCTTCGCCTTGGGCAGCTCCTCCTTGATCCACACCTCCGCATCCAGGTCGGAGCCCCCCTCGTTGTTGAGCATGGTCCGCGCCCCCTGGGCGATCATGCACGGCGACACCACCGGACTGCGGCGGCGGTAGATGGTCTTTGTGGTAACCGCCCCCGCGCCGGCGGCGCTGCAGGCGGCCAGCCCCTGGGCCGTATTGCCCAGCGGACCGGAGCCCAGAACAAAGGGGCTCGCCAGAGAAATTCCGCACAGCTTGACAGACAGATCCATATGCCGCCCCCTTCCTCAGACGCTGTTCTGTGCGTCGTAGGCATACAAGTCCTCCAGCGCCGCAAACAGCCGTTTAAACTTCTCGTATTGCACCTGGTAGATCCGGTGGTTCTCCATGTTGGGCACGAACGACTTTTGGATTTTCACCATCTCGCCGCAGGCGCTCTCCATATCCTTGAACATTCCGGCCGCCACCCCCCCTAGAATCGCCGCCCCCAGGCAGGCCGTGTCCTGGGAGGAGCGGGTGATGTGGATGGTTTTCCCCGTAATGTCCGCCTTGATCTGATTCCAGACATCGGACTTCGCCCCGCCGCCCAGCGTGCGGATCTCCTGAATCTCCAGCCCCATGCTGTCGATGGCTTCCATGTTCCGGCGGATGATATAGCCCAGGCTCTCCATGATGCTGCGGATGAAGTGCTCCCTCCGGTGCCGCAGCGCCGCGCCGTAGAACACAGCCTTGGCGTTCAGATTCACGTCAGGCGCCATGGACCCCTGCAGGTGGGGCAGGGCCAGCAGTCCGTCGGAACCGGGCGGCACTCTGGCCGCCTCCCGGTCCATTAGCTCGTAGGCGTCAAGACCAGACGCCTCCTGCAGCAGCAGCTCATTCTGGCAGAAGTTGTCCCGGAACCACCGCAGGCACATGCCGCCGGTGGTGAAGGTGTGCATCATATAGGTACCGGGACGGCCAAAATAGTGCGCCGGCATATTCCGCTGCGGATCGTAGGTCAGCCGCTCCGTAGGGACGCATATGGCCAGCGCCGCGCCGATATTCTCGGAAAAAATGCCCGGCCGAATGTTGCCCACACCGATGGCCCCCGCCGCCTGGTCCAGGCAGCCCGTACAGATCAGCGCGCTCTGAGCGACGCCCAGCCGCTCCGCCATCTCCGGCAGGATTGTCCCCACCGGCTCGCCGGGCTCCATCACCTGGGGCAGCCACGCCTCCGGAATCCCCAGATACGCCAGCATCTCAGGCCAGTATGCCCTGGTACGGATGTCCCAGTACTCCGTGGAGGTGAGCAGGGAGCACTCGCTGACAAATCTGCCGGTGAGCTGGTAGATCACATAGTCCTCCAGCAAAAGCACATGGCCCAGCTTTGCGAACAATTCCGGCCGGTGATTTTTCACCCACAGGAGCTTGGCCGCCGGCCAGCAGGCCTCAAAGCTGACCTGACCGGTGACCTCGTAGCACAGCTCGTCCCCGAACCGCTCCCGCAGGCACTCCGCCTCGGCCCCGGCCCGGTTGTCCATCCAGACGATGGCATTGCACAAGGGCTCCCCCGCCCCATCCAGCAGGCAGAGGGTCTCTCCTTGGACGGAGAAACTGACCACTTGGACGCACTTGGTGTCAACGGCGCCCTTGGCCCGGATCATGTCCATGCACCTGGCAACCGACTCCATATAGACCCCGCAGGGGGCCTCCACCAGCTGGGGGCCCGGCGTCAAGAGGGTGTACTCCACCACCGCCGCCGCCAGCTGCTCCCCCTGCTGGTTAAAGACCGCCGCCTTCAGGGAGGTTGTCCCAATGTCAATTCCTAAAATCATCTTCTCCATAGCGCCGTTCCTCACTTTCCGGACGGGCCCGCTCACTGGCGGGGAGCGCAGGACCAGGTCAGAACCGCCCTGGTCTCCCCGATGTTGAACAGCTTGTGGCCCTTACCGGGCGTGACAAGCATGGCGTCCCCCGCCGTCAGCCTGTAGTAGCGGTCCTCCTCAGGCACATAGCAGAGCACCTCGCCCTGAACGCAGAAGAACACCTCGTGGGCCTCCGCGTGGCCGGGGTCCAGCGCCCCCGCGCCGCCTACAGGCAGCTCGGACATGCCGAAGGTGATCTTGTCTGTTTTGAAATACTCCCGGCAGATCTCCTGGTCCTCCAGCCAGATCCTGACGCCGTCCTGGGCGCGGACCAAAATTTTCTCCTCCATGGCCTCTCCTTTCCTCTGTCAGGACCGGAGAGGGTCCAGCCTCCGGTAGCCCTCCCAGGCATACAGCCGGCCCCCTATCTCCGGTTTCGCCCTCGCCTCTACAATCTGCGCCACATAGATGGTGTGATCCCCTGCGGCCAGCGCGTCCGTCAGCCGGCACTCCAGCGCCGCGCAGGACTCCTTGACAAGCTTCGCACCGATGGCCGCAGCGTCCTCCAGCTCGATGCTCAACTCCGCCGCCTTATCCCGATCTCTGCCGGAGCAGGCGCCGCACCGCAGCGCCCTGTCCTTCAGCCCTTCCCCGACCAGACAGAGACCGAACTCGCCGGTCCGGCGGATGCACGTCCCCGTGTACCCCCGGTTGCTGACCGCAATGGCCAGCAGCGGCGGGGTGTTTGAGACAAAGGTCCACCAGGAGAGCGCCATCAGGTTCGTCCGTCCATCCTCCTTCAGGGAGGTGACCAGCCCAAAGGGATGGGGAGATGTTGTGGCCTGCAGCTCCCGAATGGTCATCCCGTTCCGCCTCCTTTCATCCCGCTGCTTGCGGCATCTGCTCTGCTGTGCCCTGTCAGCGGACAGAATTCATATAACCTACAAGCGCTTCCAGATTTTTATAGAAACCGCCGCCGGGGACAAAGTTCTCCGTAAACAGCGCGGATCCCATGGTAAAGGCCCAGGGATTGAGCTCATTGACAAAATCGACGCGCTGGAAGCTGTTGATGCTGCCGGCGATCACCACCGGCTTCGCAATCGCCTGACAGTAGGCCCTGGCCAGGCCGACCCCATCCGCATGCCGGAAAGCCAGCAGGTCGATACCGTCCACCCCCTTATCCAACAGGCTGTTGGCATCAGAGATAATCTCATCGAAGGAGCCCTCCAGAACGCTGGGACTGCCGGACACCCTGCCGCAGAAGGGCAGGAACTTAATGCGCTGTGTCTGCAGATAGGCAAAAACGGAGGGGTAGTATACCGTGCCCATCAGGTAATCAAAGCCCATCTCCACCGCCAGCCGCGCTCCGCGCATGCACGCCTCCTCGCTGTAGGAGACCACCTCCAGAAACGTGGTCTTCCCGGCGGCCTTCATCGCGCCGATCAGCTCCAGCATCTGCTCCCGCTCCAGCCCCACATCCTTAAATCCCCAGAGCTGCACCGGCAGGGATTTGCTCTCCTCAAATATCTCCAGTGCGTTCTTAACGGTCCTGTCGTTGTGTGTCAGCATGACAATAATTTGCGCGTTCATGTTTATCTCCGCCCTCTCATCATTCAAATTTGCATCAATATTTATCAATTTCTTTCATCTTCTCCTAGAGAGTACCATATATAGACGGTCGTGTCAACATATTTTTCAAAATTGCGCATATATTTTGCAATATTTTGAAAGATTGTGAAAGGTTCTTGACAACAGCTTCCATTTCGATTAAAATAGTTTTGATTGCCTATCGAGCCGTCGCGCTTAACGGCTGTTTATCATGCGCTGAAGCGCCACTCGCGCCCTTTCTCTCCGCGTTTCTTTTTGCATTTACCAGCAGCATGCTCTCTTCTATACCGCTATACCGCGCGAAAGCGCAATAATGCCGCCCCAGGGGCAGAGTGCCATTCCCAGGGCGGCGCTATTCAGATTGGCTTTACGACATACTTCTGCACAAGTTGAAAAGTTTTGCTCTGATTTGAAAAATTATTGCAGCCATTACCCCATGTGTACCCCTATATCCGTTCAAATTGATTGATCATATGAAGGTAGGTGGAAAAAATGCTTAAAGTCCAGCGGCTGGAACAAATTCAGGAAGAACTGCAAAAGCACGGCGTCCTATCCATCGAGGCTCTGGCCGAAGCACTCCACGTCTCACAGTCAACGATTCGCCGGGACTTGTTTGAGCTGGAGGAACAGGGAGAGGTTCTCAAACGCATCCGCGGCGGCGCTGTCAGGAAGGCCCTCAACACATCCCATGAGCCCTCCTTTGACGTGCGCCAGGACATGTTTCTGGAGGAGAAGCAGCGGATCGCCCTGGCCGCCAAGGCGCTGGTCAACGAAAACGAAACCCTCTTCCTGGACAGCGGCACCACGGTGTGCGAGCTCGCGAAGGTGCTGGACAGCTTTCACCAGCTGTACATCGCCACCAACGATCTGAAGAGCGCCATGGTGCTGACCCAATTTCCCAGCATTGACCTGATGGTGCTAGGCGGCTCCCTGCGCCGCGACCACTACTCGCTCAACGGATATTTTACAGAGACCATGATTGGGCAGATCCATGCCGACAAGGTCTTCCTGGGTGTTGACGCCATCGATCCCAACATCGGCTTTATGAACTTCTCCGCGGTGGAGGTCAAGTCCAAAAAGATGATGATGGATGCCTCCTACGAAAAAATTGTCCTCTGCGACCACTCCAAATTTGAGCGGATTGCTTTTGTCAACATCTGCCGCTTTGAGGACATCGACCTGATCATCACAGGCAAGGAGGCTAGCCCGGACACGCTCCACACCTTCGAGGACCGCGGCGTTACCATTATGACCGTCTGATCTTCATGGTCAAGGACTGCATCCCCCATGAATAAAAACCGTCCGCGGCCCACCGAGCTTTCGGCTGCCGCGGACGGCTTCTGCCGTTTTGCCGCTCTGACCATATAAAAGCGGGCACTCCCCCAGAGGAGTACCCGCCTTTCAGACTGCGTGCCTGTGAATTTCCACATTGACGGCCCGCCGCCGCGATGCTATAATCTCACCTGCATCCCATCCGCCATTCTGCGAAAAAGAGAGGCCGTCCTATATGAAATCCGCCCCCATCGCCGCCCTGTTCAAGCGCCCCCGCATAGGGCGCAGACTGGCGGTCCTCACAGCCAGTCTGCTTGTCATCAGCGTCTGCATCGCGGTATTCAAAACCGTGGGGTTCGGCACCGACCCCTGCTCCACCTTCACCCTGGGCGTGTCCGCCCGCACCGGCGTGTCCTTCGGAACCTGCCAGCTGGTCTTCAACCTGCTGATGTTCCTCCCCGTCATCCGCTTCGACCTGTCCCGCATCGGCATCGGCACCATCGCCAATATGGCGGGCGTGGGCTACGCGGCGGATGTCTGCATGGGCCTGATGGCGGCAGTAACGCCCCCCGGGGGCTTCTCCATGGCGGCCAGGGTCCTCCTGTTCGTCCCCAGCATGGCCGCCTTCCTGGTCGCCGCCGCCTTCTATGTGGCGGCGGATCTGGGGGTCGCGCCCTATGACGCCATCCCTCAGCTGGCGGCGGCCCGCACAAGCAGGCTGAGCGCCCGCTCGGTCCGCATGCTGTGGGACATCTCCATCCTGTCCGCAGGCTTCCTGCTGGGGTCCACGGTGGGGCTGACGACGCTGATCACCGGCTTCTGCCTCGGCCCCGCCATCGCCTTTGTGTCCGGCCGGGTAGAGCCCTGGTTCCGGTAGGGCCCTACTGCCGCACCGCCGGCACCATCCGGCGGTACAGGGCCTTGGCGTGCCAGCCGACGGTCTCGCCCATCTCCTTGGAGGCCACCAGCTTGTCGGCCAGGGTGAGCACCCAGGCCTCGGAGTTCTTGGGCCAGGGCGCCAGGGGAAACATGTGGCAGGCAATGGCCTCCCGCTGCCGCTGGTCCAGGCCGAAGAGGCGGTCCGCCCGCCGGGCGGCGTGGGCCCCGTGGATGAAGGCGTGCATGTGCCCCACCTTCTTCCAGCCGGAGTACCGGCGCATGAAGCGGCGGTGCCGCTCGCTCTGCCAGTCGTAGCCGAAAAAGTCGTGGAGCAGGGCGGCCCTGGTCACCGCCCGGACCCGGTCCTCCTGCATGTGGAATGTCCGCGCCAGCCGGTAGGCGCACCTGGCCGTATCCACGGAGTGGATATACAGCGAGTTCTCCCCGCCGTGGTGGGGGCAGGTCCGCAGCTGTAAAAAGAGAGGGTGGGTCACAATATCCTCCGTCATCTCCTGAAAGCTCTGCATCAAAAGACGTCCCTCCTTCCCATGAAGACTTGGCCGGGGGCCTGCGCCCCCTGTTCCCCTCTATTATACACACCCCGCTCCCGCAAACGCAAGGGGAATTTCTGGATAGATTTCTTAAGATTTCCTTGTGAAGCGACCCCCTGGCGGGCATATCCAAAACTTTTATTTGCGCTGCTGCCCTCCGCGTGGTATACTGTAGGCAATCGTCGAGCCGGGCCTGTGTGTACCCGGCGGGAGGGAGGGGAGCATGGACTCCATTGATGTCAACTACGGCCGTCTCCGGCGCTACGACACCACCCGGCCGCCCCTGAAGCAGCGGCGGGTGTTCACCGCCATTCTGCGGGCCCTGTGCGGCCTGAGCATGGCGGGACAGCCCTACGAGATTGAGAAAATCCACATGGAGGGCCTCAAGCCCCCCTACATCCTGCTGAGCAACCACATGCACTTTGTGGATTTCCACCTGTGCTCCATCGCCACCTGGCCCCACCCGGTCAACAACATCGCCACCATCGACGGCTACTACCGCCGCCCCTTTATCATGGAGTGGCTGGGCTGCCTGTGCAAGCGGAAGTTCACCACCGACATGACACTGCTGCGCTCGGCCCGGAAGGTCCTCCACGAGTACGGGGACATCCTGTGCATGTACCCCGAGGCCCGCTACTCCCCGGCGGGCACCACCGCCATCCTCCCCGACTCCCTGGGAAAGCTGGTGAAGATGCAGGGCGTGCCCGTGGTGGTGCTGCTCCACCACGGCAACTACCTCCACACCCCCTTCTGGAACTACCGCCAGCCCCGGAAGGTCCCCCTCTACACCACCATGACCCAGGTGCTCACCGCCGGCGACGTGGCGGAGAAGTCCGCCGCCGAGATCGGGGCAGCCATCCGCGCCGCCATGGAGTACGACGAGTACCGCTGGCAGCGGGAGCGGAACATCCGCATCACCGAGCCCTTCCGGGCCGAGGGGCTCCACAAGATTCTCTACCAGTGCCCCCGCTGCCTCACCGAGAGCCGGATGGAGAGCCAGGGGGCCGTCCTGCGCTGCGCCGCCTGCGGCCAGGAGTGGGAGCTCGACGAGCTGGGGGTGCTCCACGCCCGGGAGGGGGAGACGGAGTTCCCCTACGTCCCTGACTGGTTCGAGTGGGAGCGCAGCCAGGTCCGCGCCCAGCTGGAGGCGGGGACCTACCGCTTCGAGGACGAGGTGGAGGTCTTCTCCCTGCCCAACGCCTGGCGGTTCCAGAGGCTGGGGATGGCGCGGCTCACCCACGACATGGACAGCGGCTTTATCGTGGAGGGCGTCCACAACGGGCAGCCCTACCGCATCCACCGCCCGCCCCTGGGGATGTACGGGCTCCACGTGGAGTACGACTACTGCTACATCCGCCCCGAGGACTGTGTGGACATCTCCACCGACAACGACAGCCTCTACTGCTACCCCACCAAGCGGAACGTGGTCACCAAGCTCAGCTTTGCCACCGAGGAGCTCTACAAGCTGAAAATGGAGGATCGCTCCCGCCGGCGGAGCAAGCCGCGCGCGACATAGATAAAGGGGAACCGGCCGGTGCTTGCGCACCGGCCGGTTCCTTCTCATGTCAGTTACTGCCGCCCGTCCAAGGGCCGCATAAACCTTAACAGCTGACGGGAGACCTCCCGCACGTCGATGGGCTTGGCCACGTGGGCGTTCATGCCGTAGTCCAGGCACTTCTGGACGTCCTCGGCAAAGGCGTCCGCCGTCATGGCGATGATGGGGATGGTCTTGGCGTCCTCCCGCTCCAGGCCGCGGATGGCCTCGGTGGCCTGATAGCCCGTCATAACGGGCATGCGCAGGTCCATGAGCACGGCGTCGTAGTACCCCGGCTGCTGTGCCTGGAACATCTCCAGGCAGACCTGGCCGTTCTCCGCCCACTCCAGCTCCAGGCCTTGCTCGCTGAGCAGCTCGCTGGCGATCTCCCAGTTGAGCTCGTTGTCCTCCGCCAGCAGCACCCGGCGGCCGCTGAGGTCGATCTCCGCCTCCTCCTTCTCCAGCGGGGCGCCGGCCTCCCCCATATACTGGCGCAGGCCGTAAAACAGGGTGGATTTGAACAGGGGCTTGGAGATAAAGCCGGTAATGCCCGCCGACCGCGCCTCTGTCTCGATCTCGCTCCAGTCGTAGGCGGAAATCAGCAGAATGGGCACGTCATCGCCGTAGAGCCGCCGGATCTCCCGTGCGGCAGTGATGCCGTCCATCCCCGGCAGCTTCCAGTCCAGCAGGATGATCTGGTAGTCGTCGCCGCGCCTGTGGCGCTCCTCCACCTTCTCCAGGGCCTTCTCCGCGTCCAGGCTCCAGTCCGCCTTCACCCCGATGGAGCGCAGGGACTCCACCGTGCTCTCGCACAGCTGCTTATCGTCGTCCACCACCAGCATGTTCCAGTCGGGCAGAACCATGTCCACCTCTTGGATCGTGGCCTGCTCCAGATCCAGCACAACATGGAACTCGGTGCCCTTGCCGGGCTCGCTATCCACCTCGATGGTACCGCCCATGGCGTCGATGATGTACTTGGTGATGGCCATGCCCAGGCCGCTGCCCTCGGTCTTACGCACCCGGGCGCTGTCCTCCCGGCTGAAGGAGTCGAAGATGCGCTCCTTGTACTCCGGCGTCATGCCGATGCCCGTGTCCCGGATCCGCATGTGAATGCGGATAAACTCCGGCCCCCGGTCCGACGGCTCCTCGTACATGGCCACGTGGATCTCGCCCCCCTCGGGGGTGAACTTCACCGCGTTGCCCAGGATGTTCAGCAGCACCTGGTTCAGCCGCACGCTGTCGCAGCACACGTTCTCCGCGGAGATGTCGTGGATGAAGACGTCAAACTGCTGGTGCTTGCTCCGGATCTGGGGCTGCACGATGCTGACGATGCTGTCCATCACCTCCCGCAGGGAGATCTGGTCCATGTTCAGCGTCAGCTTACCGCTCTCGATCTTGCTCATATCCAGCACATCGTTGATAAGGCCCAGCAGATGCTTGCCGGACAGGGCAATCTTTCTCAGGCAGTTGCGGACCTGCTGGATGTCGTTCAGATTGGCCGTGGCGATGGCCGTCATGCCCACAATGGCGTTCATGGGGGTGCGGATGTCGTGGCTCATGTTGGAGAGGAACTCGCTCTTGGCCCGGTTGGCGTGGACCGCCTCCTTCCGTGCCTGCTCCAGCTCGATCATCTGCTGCTTGGTCATCCGGAAGTACTTGACAAACACCAGCAGCAGCACCGCAAGAATCAAGCCGCTGCTGCCCAGGGCCAGGGAGATCCACTGGCTGCTGAGGTCGGAGATCTCCTCGTTCAGGCTCCCATAGGGCATCACCACCACCAGATTCCACTCGGAGTAGGCCAGCTTGGTGCTGTGTATGTGCCGCCGGTCCTTCCCGATCTGCAGCACGGCGGAGTAGTCCTCCCCCCGCTCGATGGCGTTTTTGAGGGCGGTGACGTGCATATCCGCATCTGTGCCGCCCAACTCGTTGAAGGTGACGTACATCTGCTCAAAATAGTTGTCCTGGGCGGCCACGCCGCTGCGGATGACAAAAGAGCCGTCCCTCCTGATGATGTAGGAGTAGACCATGCCGTCGCTGGTGTTGAGGGAGAGCGTGTCGCTGATATAGTCCACCGGCAGACCCGCCACCAGGGCGGTGCACTGCTCGCCCTCCTCCATGGGATAGGAGGCGGACACGCCCATAAGCACCACCTTGCTCCCTGTCGAGTCGGTGCCCACCGCCACCTTCTTTTCCCCGCTGTTCAGGGACTCCAGAAAGGGGACCGGATCGGTGACCTCCACCTCGTCGCCGTAGAGCATCACAAAATTCCCGTCGGCGGAGTAGAAGCCCAGGTGGCTGAAGCCGCGGGCCTGGGCGCTGTAGATCAGGTCGTTCACCAGCTTGTCGGTCTGGGCGCTGCGGGGATCGTGGGTCTCCACCAGCGCCTCCACCTGGCTCAGGCGCAGGTCGATGGTGGTGGCAAAATGGAGAGCGATCTGCTCGCTCATGCCGCTCATGTAGATCTTGCCCACCTCGCTGATGGTATCCACGCTCCGCCGGTCCATGTAGACCGCCAGAAAAGAGAAAACGAAGACAGTCAGAATGGAGACCAGAATCAAGCTGACCGTCAAAAACCGGGTCGTCCTGTTTTTTAGTTTGCTGCGCATCCCATGGCACCTCCCACTCTGCGTATCCCGCGCTGCCGCGCCTGTTTATACACCGGCCGACGCCTGAAACGCCCGGATGGCCTCCACGGTCTGCCGGTAGTCCTCCCCCACCCGCTCAAGCAGGGAGGGTGCATCGGGGGCGGCGCCGCCCCGCAGGGCCTCGCTGAGCTGGGCGCTGGACTCGTAGAGCCGGGTGAAATCCAGATTCTGGCACATGCCCTTGATGGTGTGGGCGGCCCGGAAGGCCTCCTCATAGTTCTGCTCCTCCATGGAGCGAAGCAGCAGGTCATAGCTGCCGTCGTTCAAAAACTTCAGCACAAACTTCTGCACAAACTTCTCGCCGGGCAGACGGCCCAGCACCGCGTCGTAATCGCCGCCCAGGGCGGCGTAGCACTCCTTCAGCGTCATGATAGCTCCTCCATTTTTTCTGTCGGTTCAGCGGTATCGCCGCCGTCAATGGGCGAGATGGCGGACAGCATCCTGCCCATGCTCTCGTCATAAAACCGGTAATTCCCCCGCCCGGAGCGCTTGACGGTGTACAGCGCCTGATCTGCGGCGTGGAACAGATCCTCGTAATCGGTGCCTACCACGTCCGTGCGGGCCACGCCCATGCTGACGGAGATGGGGAAGCTCTGGTAGGTGCAGCCGGACAGGGAGGCGAAGATACGGGCAATAATCGGCTCAAACTCCCCCTGGTACTCCAGGAACAGCAGAAACTCATCCCCCCCCACCCGGGCGGCGATGTCCACCCCGCGGGTGCACTCGCACAGCTTTGCCGCCAGGAATTTCAGCACCTCGTCGCCAAACATGTGGCCGTATGTATCGTTGGCGGACTTGAAGTGGTCCAGGTCGAAGATGGCCAGAACGAAGCGGCCGTGGGGCCGGTCGTCGAGCTGCTCCATGATCCGCTTTTTGGCGGCGGCGTGGTTGAAAAGGCCGGTGAGGGTGTCGTGGGAGGCCATGCGCTCCAGGGCGTCCAGCTTCATGCGGGAGTCGTGGATGTCGGTGGCCTTGCCGATGGCCCCGGTGAACGCGGGGACGTCGTCGGCGGACCAGGTGGCCCTGGCGATCACCCGGCACCAGCGCTCCTCCCCCTGGATGCGGATCTTGCACTCGTACTTTACCAGGGGCTGGGCCGGGGTGCTGCTTCTGAGGGCCTTGGACAGGCCCTGGAGGCTGTCTTCGCTGATGATGTCCAGCACCTGCTGGTTGCTGAAGGGGTCGAGCACTGTCTCCTGGAGGCCGAACTTGTTGGCGCCCCAGGTGTTCAGGGTGATCATGGGGGGCGTGAGGGTGTACTCAAACTGGACCTCCTGGCTCATGGCGGCAAAGAAGCTGTACTTCATCCGCTCATGCTCCAAAAGGTGCAGGGTGCGCTCGGAGGCGGACAGCTCCTCGTGGCGGTGCATCTCCTCCGCCACGGAGCGCATCTCCATGCGGCTGACCCGCTCCTCGCTGCTCCCGCCGGACAGCTCCTGGGGCAGGCGTTCGGCCACCTCCACCAGGCACTCCAGCAGCAGGGGGTTGAAGGCCCCGCACTGGCCGTCCAGGATCATCTGCACCGCCACCTCGTGGGGGAAGGCCCGCTTGTACACCCGCTCGCTGGTGAGGGCGTCGTACACGTCGGCCAGGGCCACGATCTGCGCGCCGATGGGGATGTCGTCCCCCCGCAGGCCGTCGGGGTAGCCCCGCCCGTCCCAGCGCTCGTGGTGCCAGCGGCAGATGGAGCGGGCCACCTTCACCAGGGGCTCCTCGGTGTGGATGGGCAGATTGTCCATCATCTGAGACCCCACCACCGTGTGGGTCTTCATAATCTCAAATTCCTGGTCTGTGAGCCGGCCGGGCTTGTTGAGGACCTCGTCGGGGATGGAGATCTTCCCGATGTCGTGGAGGGCCGAGGCGGTGCTGATGAGGGACACATCCGCCTGGGAGAGGGGGTAGCGGTCGGTCTTGTGCTGCAGATGGTGGAGAAACAGCTCCGTGAGGGCGCGGATATGCAGCACATGCTGGCCGCTCTCCCCGTTGCGGAACTCCACAATGTGGCTGAGGATGTCGATCATCAGGGTGCTCTGTTTCTCTTTTTCGTAGATCTGGTCGGCCACCATGCCCGCCAGCTTCTTCTGCTTGGCGTAGAGGAAAATGGTGTTGACCACCCGGCGGTAGACCAGCAGCGCGTTGAAGGGGCGGCTGATAAAGTCGGTCACGCCCTGGGAGAAGGCCCGCTCCATGAATGCGGGGGAGGTCTCGGCGGAGATCATGATGACGGGCACGTCCTCAATCCAGCGGTTCTTGTTCATCACCGCCAGCACCTCGAACCCGTCCATCTCCGGCATGACAATATCCAGCAGGAGCAGACTGATCTCCGTTCCATATTGCTGCAGGGCCGCCACGGCCTTCACGCCGTCCTCCGCCTCCACAATATCATACTCCTCTCCCAGCATATCCGCCAGGATCGAGCGGTTCATCTCCGAGTCGTCCGCGATAAGAATCTTCTGTCTGCGCGTCTGTTCGCTGTTGATGGAGTCCACGTCCTTTCTATGGCTGCAATGGCGCAGGGAGTTGTCTGCCGCGCGCGCTCCATGGGGAGGCTGCAAACCGGCACGGTAATTATACCAGACTTTTTCCCAAACAGCAAGGCGCTGGCGCAAAAATTCTGGTAAAAAGAGCGGCGCGCGCCATTGCCTTTTCCGGGGAATCTGCTATACTGAAGAGCAAGACTCTCATCTCAGGAGGTACCGCTTATGAAAGTACTGCTTCTCAACGGCTCGCCCCACAGGGAGGGCTGCACCCACACCGCTCTGGCGGAGGTGGCCGCCGCCCTGGAGGGCGAGGGAGTGGAGACCGAGCTGTTCTGGCTGGGCCAGGGGGACACCGCCGGCTGCCGGGGCTGCGGGGCCTGCGCCAAGCTGGGCCGCTGCGTCTGTGACGACGCGGTCAACGCCGCCGCAGAGCGGATGCGGAACTGCGACGGCCTGGTGGTGGGCTCCCCGGTCCACTTCGCCGCCGCCTCGGGACAGGTCACCTGCGCCCTGGACCGGCTCTTCTACTCCGCCAAAAGCGCCCTGCAGCTCAAGCCCGCCGCCGCCGTGGTCTCCGCCCGCCGGGGCGGAACCACCGCCGCCATCGACCAGCTCAACAAGTACTTCACCATCAGCCAGATGCCCGTGGTCTCCTCCCGCTACTGGCCCATGGTCCACGGGAACACCCCCGACGAGGTCCGCCAGGACCTGGAGGGCATGGCGGTCATGCGCCAGCTGGGCCGCAACATGGCCTGGCTGCTGCGGTGCCTGGAGGCCGGCCGGGCGGCGGGCGTCCCCCTCCCCGTCCAGGAGCCGCCGGTCAAAACCAACTTCATCCGGTAGCCGCCCGCGGGGCAAAAAAGCCGGGAGGGCCGTCTGAAGCAGGCGGCTCTCCCGGTTCAGTTATAGGAATTTTTATTTGACGGTGAAGCTGTCGTAGCGGCTCCCCTGGCGGATGAGCTCCTCCAGCTTGTCCTGGGGGGCGGAGGCCTCCCCGGCGCCCAGCAGAAAGCGGACCGACACCGGCCGCCCCAGCCGCTGGCTGGTGACGGACCGGATGACCTCCGCCACCTCCGGGCAGTTGAGGCTCTCCAGCGTCAGCTCGTCGCCGCAGCGCACCGCCATCACGTCCCCCTCCATAGCGCCGCCGGCGTCGTCCAGCATAAACCAGTACATGGGGGTGAGCTGGTTTTTGTACTGCTCCACCAGCTCCCGCCACAGTCCGGCGTCGCCGCCGGCGCCCTCCGGGGGCCGGGCCGCCGCCGGGGGGGCGGGCTCCTGCGGATCAGCGGGGGCCGGTGGCTGCGCCGGCCGGCCCCTGGGGGGCGGGCTCTCCTCCGGCGGGGAAGCCGAGGGCTCCTCCCAGGGCGGCGCGTCAGGGGGCGGCGGGGCCTCGTCCCAGGGGGGCGGACCGGCGGGGGCCGCCTTCTGCGGCGCGGGCCGGGGGGCCGCCGGAGGGACCCGGACGCCTCCCCCCTCCTCCAGCCGGGCCAGGCGGGCGGCCAGGGCCGTCACGTCGCCGCACAGCCCCTCGTCGCACAGCCGCAGCAGGCACAGCTCCGCGTCGGTGCGCCGGTTGGGGCTCATGGGCAGGGCGGCACAGGCGCTCTGGAGATGGCTGGTCATAAACAGCAGCCGGGCGGGGCTCAGCCCCTGGCTCAGCCGGTCCATTGTGGGGCCGTCGTAGCCGCCGCTGAGCAGCTCCTCCCCCCCGGACCGGGCGGTCATGCGGATAAGCAGGTCCCGGGCCAGAACGGACAGCTCCCCCAGCAGGGCCCCCACGTCCCGCCCCCCGGCGTACAGCCGGTGCAGGTACGCCAGAGCCTCCCCGGCGTCCCGGCGGAGGACGCACTCCATCAGCTCCGCCGTCTGTATGTTCCCCGCCAGTCCCAGCACGTCCAGCACCCGGCCGCTGTCGATGGTCCCGCCGCCGCCGGCGCACTGGTCCAGCAGGCTCAGCGCGTCCCGCAGCGCCCCGTCGGCCAGGCGGGCCAGCAGCTCCGCCGCCTCCGGCAGCAGCTCCAGCCCCTCCCGCTGGGCCACGTACAGCAGCCGTGCGCTGATGTCCTGGGGCCGGATGCGCTTGAAGGCGAACCGCTGGCACCGGGAGAGGATGGTGGCGGGCACCTTGTGGAGCTCCGTGGTGGCCAGGATGAAGATGAGGTGCGCCGGGGGCTCCTCCAGAATCTTCAGCAGGGCGTTGAAGGCCGGTGTGGAGAGCATGTGGACCTCATCTACAATGTACACCCGGTACTTGACGCTGGCCGGGGAATAGATGGCCTCGTCCCGCAGGGCGCGGACGTGGTCCACGCCGTTGTTGGACGCCGCGTCCAGCTCCAGCACGTCCAGCAGGCTGCCGCTGTCGATCCCCTGACAGGCGGCGCACTGGCCGCAGGGGTCCCCGTCCGCGGGGTGGAGGCAGTTGACGGCCTTGGCCAGAATCTTGGCGCAGGTGGTCTTGCCGGTGCCCCGGGTGCCGGTGAAGAGGTAGGCGTGGCTCAGCCGCCCCTGCTGCACCTGCCGGCGCAGGGTGCCGGTGATGTGCTCCTGTCCCACCACGTCCTCGAAGGCCCTGGGCCGCCACTTGCGGTATAACGCCTGATACATCGCGCCGCTCTCCCCTCCGGTCCGCGGTTCTCTGTCCGCAGATAGAATATGCACCATGAAATCCTCTCCGCAAGCATCCGCTCCGAACCGGCGCCCTCGCGGCACATATCGTCCCGCTTAATGCTGCTCGGTTCCCCGCCTGACATGGTTCACAGGCTTCCATTGCGCGAGACCGGAACCTCAACGCGAATGCCTGCGGAGGGTATTTCATGGTGCTGGAGGTATTATACACGATTGCGGCCGGGATTGCAAGAGGAAATTTTCTGCGCGCGCCCTCTTTTTTGCCGCCCTCATTTCCGGCCCGGCTCCCGCAGAAAGGGGCTTCCCTTTTCCGGCCGCCTGTGATATACTGTGTTAAAAGTGGATCTGTTGACAAAGTCCCGTTTTCTGAAACCTTACAAAAAGTACCATTTGGAAAACCCGCTTTGTCAGCAGCTTCATTTTGCCTTGAATCCTGACGCATAGTAGTAACAGCTGGTATTTGCCGGCTGCCACTATGTCTCAGCAAACAACATATGGAATAAGGAGCGAGTGAAACGTGTCCCGGAAAAAAGCGGACTCCCACGGTCGGGAGATGAGGCGGAGCCTCAACGGCAGAATCCTGAGAAACACAATTCTGAACATCCTGGTGCTGGTCGTCGTGTGCTGCGTCATCATGGCGGCGGCCATGCAATCCCTTGCCAACAGCATCCTGCTGGACAGCCTTCAGCCGATGGCCAGGCAGTCGGCCAAGACGGTGGAGGCCAACATCCACATGCTGGCGGACCGGATGATGACCATCGCCGGAGACCCCCGCATGAACCCCGCCCCCGGCGATGAGGCCGCCGCGCTCCGCGAGAGCCGGGAGGAGGCGCTCACCGAGGCCGCCGAGATCTACGAGCTGTACTCCATCGCCCTCTACGGCCTGGACGGCCGCCTGGTCCAGGGAACCGGCGGCGCGCCGGACCGCCTGGAGGACGGCTTTTTCTCCCTCCTCCGGGAGACGGACAACCTGACCACCGACGACGCCACCCGCTCCCAAGGGCGGCTGGGCATCACCATGGGCATGCCCGTGAAGGCGGACGGGGAGACCATCCTGTACGTGGTGGGGGTCTATAAATACGATACGCTCAACGACGTCATCAGCAGCATCAACCTGGGCCGGCACGGCACGGCCTACATGGTCAGCCACTCAGGCGACGTCACCGGCCACCCGGACCAGTCCCTGGTCCTGTCCGGGGCCACCATCAGCCAGCTCACCGGCGGCAATCAGGACGCCGCCCTCCGGGCGACCAGCGACGAAACCGGCGCCGCAGAGTTCCCCGTGGACGGCCAGACCATGCTGGCGGCCTTCTCCCCCATCCGGGGCACCCGCTGGTCCCTGGTCATCCAGGTGCCCAAGGCGGATTACGCCTCCTATATCAACGGCGCCATGCTGGTGGCGGTGCTGGCCACCGCAGCGGTGCTGGCGGTGTCCATCCTGCTGGTGCTGCGCCTGGCCCGGTCCATCTCCCAGCCGGTGCGGGGCGTAACGGACCGGATGGTGGCCCTGTCCGGCGGCGATCTCCATACCGCCGTCCTGCAGGTCCGCTCCGGAGACGAGCTGGAGGTGCTGACCCACACCCTGGGCGACACGGTAGAGAGCGTCAACCGCTACATATCGGACATCCAGCAGGTGCTGACCCGCATGGCGGACGGCGATCTGACCGCAGTTCCCCAGGTGGACTACAGAGGAGACTTCACCCTGATCCGCTCCAGCCTGGGCGCCATCCGCCAGTCCATGAACGAGACCATCCTGGGCTTCCGGAACGCCGCCGGCCGCCTGGCGGAGATGAGCGAGGAGCTGAGCGGCCAGTCCACCCAGCTGCACCAGGCCTCCCTGGAGCAGACCCAGTCCACGGAGGAGCTGGTGGACGAGGTGTCCCGGGTGAAGGACCGCCTGTCCAGCGTCAAGGACAGCAGCGGCCAGACCCGGACGAAGACCGCTGAGATCGCCCAGTGCATCCAGGACGCCAACACCCGCATGGACGCCCTCTCCCACGCCATGGACGGCATCAGCGACAACGCCCAGCGGATCACCCAGATCGCCAAGGCCATCGAGGACGTCGCCTTCCAGACCGGCATCTTGGCCATCAACGCCTCCGTGGAGGCGGCGCGGGCGGGCAGCGCCGGAAAGGGCTTCGCCGTGGTGGCCGACGAGGTCCGCCAGCTGGCCTCCCGCAGCAGCGAGGCCGCCCAGAGCGCCGCGGACATGGTCAGCAGCACCCGCGCCATCATTCAGACCGGCGTGGAGCTGACCGCCGATACCGCCGGTTCCCTGCGGAACATCTCCGCCGTCTCCGGCCAGATCGGCGCCATCACCGACCAGCTGGCGGCGGCGGTCCAGGGCCAGGAGAGCGCCCTGGCGGTTATGGAGGAGCGCATCGGCACCATCGCCGCCATCGCGGAGCGGAACCTGCAGAACGCCGGCGGCACCGAGCAGTCCAGCGGCCTGCTGGCCCGGGAGGCGGAGGCCCTCCGCTTCCAGGTAAAGCGCTTTATTGTGAAGGAGGAAGACGGCAGATGAAACGGATTCTGAGCCTCATACTGACCCTGCTGCTGGCAGTCTCTCTCACGGCCTGCGGCAGCGATACGGAGCTTCAGGACGGCTACTACACCGCCCAGGCCGCCGCCTACAATTTCGGCTGGAAGGAGTACATCACCATCCTGGTCAAGGGCGGGAGCATCATCTCCGTGGAGTACAACGCGGAGAACGCCAGCGGCTTTATCAAGAGCTGGGACAACGCCTACATGCAGAACATGCTCCACTCCAACGGCACCTACCCCAATGAGTATACCCGCTACTACGCCGGGCAGCTCCTGTCGGGGCAGGGCGAGGCCCCCATCGATGCCATCACCGGCGCCACCTCCTCCTATGGATCCTTCCAGAAGCTGGCGGCGGCGGTACTGGAGCAGGCCCGGAAGGGGGACTCCAGCATCGTATTTGTGGATACCGGCCACTGACCCCCGTCCCCCGCACGCAGAACGCCCTTTGCCATGGATGAGAAAGGCCCCGGGAGCTCACGCTCCCGGGGCCTTTTTCGTTCGAACGCAGGGACTGCCGCCGCAGTCCGGGCCGCTCTTCCGGCATCAGAACATCTCCACGAAGGCATCCCGCTCCGCGCCTACGGAGACGTACTTGATAGGACAGTCCACCGCCTTCTCCAGATAGGCGATATACGCCAGGGCGGCCTGGGGCAGCTCCTCCCTCCTCCGGCAGCGGGATACATCGCCGAAGCCGGGGAACTCCTCATACACCGGCTTGGCCCGCTCCAGACGGCGGCCGGAGGGGAACTCGGTCACCCGCTCCCCATCGATCTCGTAGGCCACGCACACGGGGATCCGCTCCAGGGCGCTGAGCACGTCCAGCTTGGTCAGAGCCAGCTCCGTGGCCCCCTGCATCCGCACGCCGTAGCGGCTGGCCACCACATCGAAGCCCCCCACGCGGCGGGGGCGGCCCGTGGCCGCGCCGTACTCGCCGCCGGCCTCCCGGAGCTGGCGGGCCTGCTCCCCGAAGAACTCACAGGTGAAGGGCCCCTCCCCCACGCAGCTGGAGTAGGCCTTCATAATGCCGATGGCGCTGTCCAGCCGCCGGCCGGGGAGGCCCGCCCCCACGGGGGCGTAGGCGGAGATGGTGGAGGAGCTGGAGGTATAGGGGAAAATGCCGAAGTCGATGTCCCGCAGGGCCCCCAGCTGGGCCTCGAAGAGGATGTCCTTCCCCTGGCCGGCGGCCTGGTCCAGGTAGAGGGAGGTGTCACAGATGAACTCCCGCCAGGGCAGGCCGAACTGCCGCAGCCAGTCCATGACCTCCTCCGCCCGGATGGGCGCGTGGCCGTAGCCCTTCTCCACCGTCAGGTTCTTCCACTCCACGATGTCCGCCACCCGCTCGGCCTGGGCCTCCAGGTCCAGCAGGTCCCCCATGCGCAGGGTCTTCTTCATATATTTGTCGGCATAGACCGGCGCGATGCCCCGGCGGGTGGAGCCGAACTTCTTCCCCGCCAGCCGGTCCTCCTCCAGGCAGTCCAGCAGCTTGTGGTAGGGCATGCAGATGGTGGCCTTGTCGCTGATCTTCAGGTTTTCCGGCGTCACCTCGATGCCGCCCTCCCGCAGACGCTGGGCCTCGCCGCACAGGTGCTCCAAGTCGATGACCATGCCGGGGCCCAGCACGTTTACGGTGCCGGCGCGCAGGATGCCGGAGGGCATCAGGTTGAGGATGAACTTCCCCCGGTCGTTGACCACCGTGTGGCCGGCGTTGTTGCCGCCCTGGTAGCGCACCACCACGCCGTAGCGCTGGCTGAGCAGGTCCACCATGCGGCCCTTGCCCTCGTCGCCCCAGTTGATGCCTACAATTGCTGTTAACATTGTCTTGTCCCCCAAATTTATCTGTCGTATGCGTTCGAAGAGGCGGGACCTCCGGCGGAAAAGCCGAAAAAAGTTCCGCCCCGCCCCGCTTTTGCCCGCCCATTGTATCACAGCGGTATGGGGATTGCAAGAGCTATCCGGCGGCGCGGAAAATATTGTGACGGCCCCGCCGCCCCCTGCGGGTTCAAACGGCCGGACATCGCCGGGCGGAACGGCCCACGTCTCTGCTCTCCTCACCCCATCCTCCTAAAAAGCATCCGGGAGAGGCCTTTCGGCCTCCCCCGGATGCTTTCTTTCGTCTGTGCTTACTTCATCAGATTGATGAACCGCTGGAGCATCACGGACACCTCCGCACGGGTAACGTTGGTCCTGGGATCCAGGATGCCGCCGTTCTTACCCTGGAGAATCCTGTTCTTCACGCACCAGGACATACCCTCTGCCGCCCAGTCAGCGACGCTGCCGCTGTCCGCAAAGCCGTTCAGCTCGCTGCCGGATACCGCGGTATCCAGCTTCAGCAGCTTCGCATAGCGGTACAGCATCACGGCCAGCTCGGCGCGGGTGATGGTGTCCTCCGGCATGAACAGCTCATCGCTGCGGCCTGTGACCACACCGGTCTTCGCCGCCCAGGCGATGCTGCCGGCATAGTACTTACCGGCGGGCACATCCGTGAATGTCAGAGGATAGTCCTCTGCGCCGTTGGACAGCCGGGCGAGAATCACAGCCAGGTCGCCGCGCTTCATGTCGCCCTGATGGTTGAACCGGTTGCCGCCCACGCCGTTCACCAGGCCCAGGCCCGCCATCTGATGGATGGCGTCATCCGCCCAGTGGCCGCCGGGAACATCCGCAAACCGCTGCTCCGGAGTGGGAAGCTGCGCGGGAATGTCCGCTCTCACCAGCGTCTCGCCGGCGGGGTCGGTCACTGTAATGGTCACGTTTTTCTCGGGATCCGTAACCTTCTCAGCCTGCCCGCCCTCGGCGTCGGTCTTGGTCTGGGTAACCGTACCGTCCGCCTGCACCACGATCACTTCCTTGCGGCCGTCCGGCCACTCGGTGGTGGTGGTGACAGTGCCGGTCTTGGTATCCGTCACAACGGTGGTGATGCTGCCGTCCGGGTTCTCCGTCGTGCTGGTGGACGGCGCGTCGGGCTTGGAGGAACCGCCTCCGCCGCTGCTGCCGCCAGTGCTGCCGCCGTTGCTGCCGGAGTTGTCATTGTCGCCGCCGGGATTATCACCGTCGCCTCCAGGGTTATCGCCGTCACCGCCGGGATTATCGCCGTCGCCGCCAGGATTATCGCCGTCGCCTCCGGGGTTGTCGCCGCCAGAATTCTTCACCAGAGCCTCCTGCGCGGCGATCAGATCGCCGGCAGCTTCGTCCACGGCTTCCTGGGTATAGCCCAGACCGTCGCTGTCCAGAATCCTCTTGGCCAGCGCCCGAGCGGTCTCGAAAGCGGTCCAGCTCTCTTCAGTATAGTTCTCATTGGTCACGCCCTCAGCCGCCGCATAGGCCGCGCGAAGGGCGCTGAGGTCCGGCGCCACATATTCGAGCTCCAGCGAATCATAGGCGCTCTGGAGGCCGTCTCTGGCCAAATCCACCTGCTTCTGGGTGGTCTCGCTGGACAGAACCTCCAGGGCTATGCCCAGCGCCGCCTGGAAATTCTCCCAAGCGCTGGCGGTGTAGCCCTCGTTCTCCACCAGCGCCATCTCATTGTAGAGCTCGCGCAGCGCGGAGTAGTCGACCGCGTCCGCCTCCTTCGCCTCCAGAGCGTCCCGGGCGTTGCTCAGGTTGCGGTAGGCGGTGTTCAGGGCCGCGACACTGCTGGCGCCGTCGATCTTCTTCGCCTCGGCCAGAGCCTCGGCCAGCACAGCCCAGCTCTCCTCGGTGTAATCCTCCTCCTTCAGCGCCTCCACCTGCTCAATGAGGGCGGTCAGGCTGGAGATGTCGGGGATGAGGGTGAAGTCCTGACCGGTCAGATCGCTGCTGTCGGTCACGGTGATGCTCTTCTCCTGGCTCTTGAAGAAGGGAGCGCTGACCTTCAGCGTATAGGCGCCGGGCTCCACACGGGAGACCTGGTACTGGCCCAGCGCGTTGGTGGCGGTACCCGCGACGCGGGCCCCGTCCTTGTACAGCTCCACAGCCGCACCGGAGACGGCCACGCCGCTGCGGGCGGTAATGGTTCCGGTGACGTTCTGCACGCCATCAGCCGGGTCGGCACGAATGATGCGGATGTTGTCGAGAATGAACTCGCTGCCCTGATTGCCGCTCATATTGATGCCGCACCAGCCGGGCGTCGTAATTGCGCTAATGTTCTGCAAATTATTTGTGTAAACCGCCATGCCGTCGATATAGACCGTGACATCATAATCGTTCAGCGTTACGCGGACATTCCGGGTGGCGCCCGGCTCAATGTACGGTTTGCCGCTGTTGTCCTGAACCCCTGTGTAACTGCTGCCGCCGCTTTCAGCCCAGTACTCACAGAACCATCTGTTGGGGCTGTCCTCCTGGCCAACCGTCAGACGGTTGCTGCCGGAGGTGGTGCGCATAGTGACATTGAACCGTGCACCTGTTGTCAGCGCGGTCACGTCAAAAGAGAATGTGCCGTTGGCAAAGGAGATCGTCTTATCCACCACATTGTTGATGGGTCGGGCGGCCTGACCTCCCAGACCGTTCCAGATCACCTTCAGCGCGCCGCTGCCGTTGTATTCCACCCACTCCGTCGTGGGCAGCTCGTTCGCCGGCCCATCCACCACCGGCCCCATCATGGAGATGTCGCCGCCGTTGAAGTCGTTGACGTAAGCGCCCGGAGCCTCGGCCTCCAGCTGGATGTCCTGGGTCTTCACGCCGTCCGCCTTGGTCACCACAATATCACCTGTAGTGGTGACATAGTAGCCCGTGGCCTCGACTTTGATGTGGTAAGTGCCGGGGAGCAGCTCCACGCCGCTCTTGCTGACGAACTGGAATGTACCGTCCGCGCCGGTGGTGACGGTAAGGCCCGTGGGGAAGTATCTGCTATCCTCCAGGGTCAGCACCGCGCCCTCCACAGCCGCGTCGAGGGTATTGGTCACCGTGCCGGAAATGGAGATGACCGCCTTCGTCAGTTTCGCCATCGCCGTCTTCAGCGCATCTACAGCGTCAGCAACCTGTGCGGTACTGGCGTTTTCATTGTCGAACACGGTGTGACCATTTGTGCGGGCCTGCACAAATGCCTCCCAATCGCCAGCCGTCGTCTCGTTGTAGACCTCCTCCACCATGGCGTCGGCCTCCTGGAGGAGAAGGGCCAGCTCGGTCTTCTCCGGGGCGGCCAGCTCAATGGACAGGTTATCCAGCACGAAGTCCAGATAGCCGCCGAACGCCGCCTCCGAGCCGGAGGTGCCCTGACTGTTGGCGTTCTCCTTGGAGTAGATACCCACCCAGGTCTGCCCGCTCTTGCTGCCCACCACGGTGAACTCGATGTGCCCCACCTTGGCCTTGGCGGTGTCGTTGCCGGCCACGCCGCTGTTACCGGGCACGGTTGTTTTCAGGGTCTGCTCCAGGTTGTGGACGGTCAGACTGCCCAGACCGGCATAAGCCCCGTCGCCCACCACGGCCACGTAGGAGCCCGCAGAGCCCAGCTCGTAGTCAAAGCTGACGGTGTAGACCTTGTCGGGCTCAAAGCGGAAGTTCTGGGGAATGGTCTGGTACACCAGGTTGTTCCGCCCGTGCAGGCCGTTGCTCTTGATCGACCAATTGCCGTCGATCACGTCGTCCATCTTCTTCACATCCCAGCCCGCCTGAGTAAATTCGCCATTCAGCTCGGACAGGTGGGTGCGGTTGTCCGCCACGCCCTCCACGGGGCCCACCACGAAGGGCCAGATGCCCTGGGGCACGTTCTCGAAGTCCTGGTGCAGCTCGGTGGCCGCGCCGGTCTCCGGGTCATAGACCACGGGACTTTCGCTGCCCCTGTACTCCACAGTGCGGATGTCGTCAAAGTAGACACTGCCGCTGCCCGCCGTCCGGGAGAGAGTCAGGGTATAGGTCTCTCCCGCCTGGGGGGTGAAGTACAGGAACATATTCTGGAAGAAGCTGGTACCCGCCTCCATGCCGTGGCCGTTGTGGAGGTAGTAGGAGCTGATGTAGTTCCTGGCGATGGAGCGCTCCGTGTAGTTGGTGGCCACCACCTTGCCGCTGCTGTCCGTAATGGTCATCACCGCCTTGGCGTTGGAGCGGTTGTCCACCGCCGCGTACATGGCGTAGACCTTGCCGGCCTGCAGCCCGCTCAGCTTCTGGCTCACGGAGACAGCGCCGATCATCTTCAGGACGGAGATGCCCTCGGTGTTGGTGGTGCGCACGGCGCTGCCGCTGCCCGAGACGGTCCAGGGGCCCTTGGCGGTATCCAGATTGAAGGAGGGGTCCTCCAGATACAGGTCCGTGCCGTAGGTAATCTGGGGCGCGGGCGCGCTCCCGGCGTCCTTGGTGACCACATAGCCGGTGTTGGGCTTGATCCCGCTCAGGGTGATCCGGCCATTGCTGACGCTGACGCGCCTGCCGGCGCCCCGGCCCTGGTCGGAGAGCTCATAGATCATCACGCTGGAGAGGTTCTCCCAGCCGTCGGGCAGCTCCCACTCGGTCGCCTCGTTCGTGGCGTTCCAGTGGTAGAGCTTCTCGTCGGCGGGGGCGACGCGCTCCCCCTCGTTGTCCCAGTACCAGGGGATCAGGTAGCGCAGGGTAGCCTTCTCCTTCGGGAAGGTGTTGTCCTCGCCTGCGGAGGCGGGCGCGCCCTCGGCGATGACCTTGCCGTTGAGCGTGACCACGCGGGAGCGGTACTCGGTCTCGCCCTCCAGGAATCTATCCACCGTATCCATCCCGAAGTCGGTCACCACCCGGCCGCTGGTGCCGCGGGTGACGACGATCTCGTCCGCGCCGTCGCTCAGGCGGATCTGGGTCTCAGGCGTCCAGCTGGAGGTGGTAGAATTGCTGCGGGAACCGCCCGCGCCGCCGCCGTTGTAGGGGATCACCACAGGCGCATCGGCGTTGATCCACTCCACCACGGGGTAGTGCTGGAGGAACTTGGTGTAGATCATCTGGTTATAGGTGTTATAGATGGACAGGCTGTATTCGCCGTCGCCCTGCCAGCCCTCGAAGCCCTGCATGGCCGGACCGCCCAGCAGGGGGGCGTTGGCCGAGCCGCCGTAGCTGGCAAAGTCGGGCGGGAAGGAGTCCTTGTACTGGTTGAGGATGAAGCGGAGCACATTGCCGCTCAGCTTGCCCTTCTGGCTGTAGTCGCCATAGGTAAAGTCGGTGGTCCAGTGCTGGAAGGTGGACTCATAGGGGTTGGCCCAAGCCCACTCGTGGGCGATCCGCCAGCCGTCGTGGCTGATAATCTCCTCAGAGAGAGCGCGGGTCTGGAACGCGTCCTCCGTACCGGAGGTGTTGTTGCCCCACACGTCCACGTACACCACGAAGGGATAGCCCTGCACGATGTTGTAGAGTTTATCCCAGCGGGTTTTGCGCAGGCCCATGGCGTAGTCGTACACGGCGTTGATGGAGATACCCTGGTCCAGCCAGTTCCAGCCGTACTTCATGCCGCCGGCGGAATATCTGAGCACCTGGTTCTCTTCCTCAATGGCCTCGGCATAGAACTCGGAGGCGTTGGTGTGGATGCCGAAGACGGCGCCCAGCTCTCCGCCCTCCCGCATCAGGGTCACCATGTCCTCCGCTCCGCCCATGCGCACGCCGATGTTGTCATACTGGGGGTGGTTGGAGTCGTGGCCCTCGCCGGCGTAGCCCTTGAGGAGCACGAACTGGCCCAGCCCGTCGGTGTGGGCCGCCACCCGCTTGACGTTGTCCAGCGCGATGAGGAAGGGGTTGGTGGCCATGGAGCCGAAGTTCATGGAGATGCGCAGGTTCACCGAATCCGCCACGCCCTCGCCGCCGGCGGGGATGTGCATCACGGTCTCCCGGTAGGCGATGGCGGCGTCCTGCCAGTCCACCTCGCGGTTGCCGTTCATGTCGCCGGTAATCACCACCTTGGCAAAGGGCGTCTCAAGGGGCTCCATGATGCGCTTTGCCTTGGGAAGCTGATCATCCGTCAGCGCCTTGAGGCCGCCGCCTTCGCTCTTGGAAATATCGTAGTGGTAGTACCACAGGGTGCTGCCCAGGCCGATGGCCACGCTGCTGCCGCCGTCCTTGGCGTCAAACTGGGCGCGGACGGGGTAGCACTGGTCGCCGGCCGTACCGCGGGCGGCATAGGCGGAGTTGCTGGCCAGGCTGGCCGACAGGCTGTCGTTGTACACAAAGGCGGCGAAGAAGTCCTCCTTATAGTCCGCATGGCTCTCGTTGCCCTTAGCGGGGTAACTCACATCGCCGCTCTCGGTGGTATTGGCAGCCTGCTTGCCGCCGGTCACCGCCGCGCCCGGCTCCGTGGAGCGGACGGAGACCAAACTGTGGTTGGGAATCTCAATGGTCTCCACCGGGTTCGCCAGCTTGTCATTATTGTTGGGGTAGGTCACATCTGTGATGTAGAAGCCCAGGGTCCGGTCCGCCGCGTCGCTGCCGGGATCGTTCAGGCCGTCCAGACCCACGCGCAGCTCGGCGGTGATAGTGGCGGTGACGCCGGTGCCGTTGTTGTTATTGCTGTCAATCACCATGGTATAAACAGCTTTCTCGCTGCCCACCACTTCGCTGGTGACCGTAGGCTTTACATCCGTGCCGTTGATCTTGATGGTGTCCAGAATGGCGCTCTGGCCCCACAGCTCCTCACCGGCCAGCTCGCCCTTCATGACGTACTTAATGACGCGGGGGAAGGTCTGGTCCACCATGACGTCCATACTGGCGGTGGACAGCGTATAGAACGGAACCGTATATACCTCCAGTTCCACGTTCTGCACAGCGTCCTCACTCCCCACCGTCACAGTCTCAACGGTGGCCTCCGTATACCCCTCGCAGCTCACCTTCAGAGTGTAGTCGCCGCTGGGCACGCCGATGATGCGGTATGTACCGTCCTCGCCGGAGACCGCCGTCTTGAAGGGCTCTGCCTCCTCTTCCGCACCGGCCTTGTAGAGCGCCACTGACGCGCCCTTCACAGCCTTCGCGGTACCCTTCTCCGTCACCTTGCCGGTGAGGACGGGCAGCAGCTCCAGGTTGAAGCTGACGTTCTCCAGATCCTCCTCGGCAGAGTCCTTGTTCACTGTTACTTCGGCGGTCCCGTCCCCGTACCCGTCCATACTGGCGGTAAGGGTGTAAACCTCGTTGGACTCAGCCAGCACCATGCTGTAAGCGCCGTTGTTGTCGGCAGTAGCGGTGGTGCCATCGCTGGCGGTCACCGTAGCCCCGGCCAGGACCCTGCCGCTATTATCGCGTACTACGCCCCGCACGTAGTGGCCGGTAACCGTCTCCTGCCCGGAGTAGTGGATGTCGGACAGGGTCAGCTTGGTGGTGCGGCTGCCTTGCAGCTCAGTCCCGTTATACGTGTTTGAACCCAACTTGATGCCAATTTTATTGGTAACAGGCACGCCCTTTTGGCTGCCGTTGTCGGGCAGGTCATAGCTCACATCGTTGAGCTTCAGGGTGACTTTGTTGGCGGTCCACCTGATCTCTACCTTCAGGGGCTCTCCCGGCACCACGTCGGGGGCTGTAAAACCGGGGTATCCACCGTCGCCTCCAAGGCGCTCAACAAACCAGCCGGTAGTTTGCCCAGCCGGATAACCAATATAGTAACCATTAGCTCCAGCACCCACCTGGTCATTGTAATCAATGGCAATGCCAAAGCCCACCCAGTCAGGGACCTGGTTCTCTTTCACCGTTTCCGGTATCACAGTGAAGGAGAGGAATTTTTCCCCCGTGGTACTGGCCAACGCGGCGTTCAGCGTGGCGTTGGTAAAAACAGCAGGGGCATCCGCGTTCAGATTGTTTACATTCTGCGGAGTTGCCTGGAGCACCAGCTTGCCGTCTACCTCCGCAGGATCTACAGCATTCCCCTTCTTGCTGGCCTCCAGCTGTGTCCAGGTGTCAAACACGCCGTTGCTGGGAATCTCTACGGTCTTGGTGGTAGTTAATGTAATGTCCTTAGGAACATTAGAGCCGGACACCTCTATCCTCTCCGTCACCTCATCGTACCCCTCCTTGGAAACAGTAAGGGTATAGCTGCCGTCAGGCAGCTCCAGGGAGTATACTCCCTGGGCGTTGGTGGTTGTCTCGTCGCTGTACGTATCGCCGCTGACGGCCACCGACGCGTTCGCTACGGGCTCGCCGTCCTCATCGGTCACGGTGCCGGAGAGGGTGTAGGCCTCAACCTCGGTCTGACCGGTGTAGTGAATATCCCACACCTCAATCTCGCTGAGTACGCTGGTGTTGGATTTACCCAGCTTGATGCCGATGTTGTTGATAACATCCACGTCTGCTGCGTTGGGCACTGCGGAATAATCCCAGTTAGTCACAACCGCAGCGTCATCAACTCTCAATGTAGCGGTCTTATTTGCCGGATCCCACGATGCCTCAATCTGATAGGTTGTTCCAGCTGTCAGCTCCGTAGGTCCAGGCAATGTAGTAGTGCTATAGGCATTCGTACCGCCATCATAGGTTTGCCAAAACCATCCACCAGGTGTATTAAAACCAACAAGTGCACCGTGAGCAGGATCTTTGTAGTTAAAGTACACCCCAAAGCACATGCCATTAACCAACGGCTTCATTTTAAAGCTGACCTTATAACTTCCGTCAGTATCAGCTTGCAAAGCGTCCTTCATCGTATCACTTACGAACACAGCCGGACCCGTTCCTTCGGTTTCACTCGTCCAGTGATCTCCGTTATTCCCATTCGCTGATCCAACCTTCAGATGAAGCACGCCATCTTTAACCTCGCAGACAGCATCACTGCCGCGAACCGTTTGGGAATCCTGTTCCCAGCTGTCCACCAGCGCGCCGTCCGGCATCATCCGCGCCCACAGCGCAAAATCCGCCCACTGCTCCTCAATCCTGGCGAGCTCCTCCTCCGAGACGCCGTCCTCATCCGGAACCTCGTCCCCATCCGGAGTGGCCCCGTCCGGCACATCGTTCTCGTCCTCAGGCAGAGCGTCCTCGTTCCCGTCCTTCTCCCCTTCATCGGAGCCGCTGCCGTCCGGGGTTTCTTCCGTCTCCCCCTCGCCGTCACCAGCTTCTCCGTCGGGGGCGGGCTCTCCGTTCTCCCCCTCGCCGCCGTTGGGCGCACCGTCCTCCGGTTCGCCGTCATTGGGCTCCCCGTCCTCCGGTTCTCCGCTGCCGGCAGCGCCGCCGTCCGGCACATCGTCCGGAATCACGCCGCCGCCCACATCGTCGACAATGCCGTCCTCCGGCGCCGTCTCCTCCACAGCAGCGGCCATCGCCGCCGCCGGCAGAAGCGACAGAACCATCGCCAGGCTCATCAGCATTGCCAGCCATCGTTTCGCTCTTCTTCTCCTCATGCTTTTCCCTCTCTCCTTTCATAATTAGCGGCGATTTTGCCCTGCCGCCCTGGGGCCCCAAGCGGGGGGAGGGGGTGATGAACGCCCGTTCGCCAAGCGGACAGGCAAATTCATGCAATGTAATGATACCACTTTTTACACTTTATGTCAATAATAACCATATAGGATCGTTTACAATTGGACAATATCTACAAAAACGCACCTGCGGCGAGGGCGAAATAGCCAAAGGCCGCGCGGGCAGAAAAAAGCTCTGCCAGGCGAAGCTGGCAGAGCTTGCGGGCACATCGCGGCTGGGCCGGTCCCGGACAGGACCTTCCAGGAGCCGTTCATTTTCAATTTACTCCCCCATGGCCGCCTCCGCGGCGGCCATAGCGTGAATCCGGGTGGTGTCGAACACCGGCAAATCCATATCCCCCTGTCCGATGAGCAGGCCGATCTCCGTACAACCCAGGATCACCCCCTGGGCCCCCCTCCGGGCCAGGCCGCCGGCGATCTCCAGAAAGGCGGCCTTGGACGCCGGGGATATGACGCCCCGGCACAGCTCGTCGAAGATCACCCGGTTGACGGTATCCATCTCCGCCTCTCCGGGGACCAGGACCTCGATGCCCTCCTCCGCCAGCTTGCCCCGGTAGAAATCCTGGGTCATGGTGTACCGGGTGCCCAGCAGGGCGGCCCGGCGGACGCCCCGGTCCAGCAGGGCCCGGGCGGTCACCTCGGCGATGTGCAGCAGGGGAACGCCGGCCCGCTCCCGGATCTGGGGGGCCACCTTGTGCATGGTGTTGGTGCAGATGACCAGAAAATCCGCCCCCGCCCGGACCAGCCCCTGGGCCGCCTGGGCCAGTATGTCCGCGCTGCGGTCCCAGTCCCCGCGGGATTGGCAGGCCTCGATCTCGGCGAAGTCCACGCTGTGGAGTAAAATTTTAGCGGAGTGGAGACCCCCCAGCCGCGCCTTGACGGCCTCGTTGATGAGCTGGTAGTAGCTCACGGTGCTCTCCCAGCTCATGCCCCCCAGCAGTCCGATGGTTTTCATGTCGCGCTCCTTCTGCGGAGGACGGCCGGCGCTCTCCCGGCCGTCCTCCGCCTGATGATGGTATGTTCCTCACTTCCTCCTGCTGTAGGGCGTGCCCTCCAGGGGGAGGGAGAACCGGCGCTTACCGTCGTAGCGGTAGTAGGCGTCGGCGATGGCGGGGGCGGTGGGGATGGAGGTGATCTCCCCGATGCCGATGGCCCCGCAGGCCACGTCCAGCCCCGGCTTCTCCACCACGATGGCCTTCACCTCCGGAATCTGGTTGGCCTTGAACAGGCCCAGGGTGCCGAACTTGGCGGTGGGGCGGCAGTCCTCCACGGGGTACTGCTCCGTGAGGGCGAAGCCCATGCTCATCACCACGCCCCCCTCGATCTGGCCCTCGCAGGAGGTGGGGTTCACCGCACGGCCCACGTCGTGGGCGGCCACCATGCGCTCTATCCGGCCGTCCTCCCCCAGCACGCACAGCTGGGTAGCGTAGCCGTAGGCCACGTGGCTGACCGGGTTGGGCACGTCCGCCCCCAGGGGGTCCGTCCTGGCCAGGTACTCGCCGTCATATTCCGTACCGTTCAAATCGGAGAGGGTCTTCCCCTCCAGGGCCTTCCTCAGCTCCCCGCAGGCCCGGCGGCAGGCCTCGCCGGTAATGAGGGTCTGCCTGGAACCGGAGGTGGTGCCGGAGTCCGGGGCCTCCACGGTGTTGCTGCGCTCATAGACCACCCGGTCCGGCCCCAGCTCCAGCTGGTCGCAGCACATCTGGGTCAGCACCGTGCCCAGCCCCTGGCCGATGCAGGAGGCCCCCGCCCGGATGTGGACCCGCCCGTCCCGCACCACCAGGCGGCACCGGCCGGTGTCCGGGATGCCCACGCCCACGCCGGCGTTCTTCATGGCGCAGGCCAGCCCCGCGTACTTGGCCCCGTCGTAGTAGGGCTTCACCGCCTCCAACGTCTCCACCAGTCCCGTCTCCGGCCCCACGATCTGCCCGTTGGGCAGCACCTCGCCGGGGCGGATGGCGTTGCGGTAGCGGATCTCCCAGGGGGTGATGCCCACGATGTCCGCCATCTCGTTGAGCAGGGACTCGATGGCGAAGCAGGTCTGGGTCACGCCGAACCCCCGGAAGGCCCCGCTGGGGGGATTGTTGGTGTAGTAGGCGTACCCGTCGATCTGGAAGTTCTCGTAGTGGTAGGGGCCCGACGCGTGGGTGCAGGCCCGCTCCAGCACCGGCCCCCCCAGGGAGGCGTAGGCCCCCGTATCGGAGATGACGTTGGCCGCCACCCCCTGGATGAGGCCGTTCTCATCGCAGCCGATGGCGAATTCCATCTCCATGGGGTGCCGCTTGGGGTGGACCAGCAGGCTCTCCGTCCGGCTGAGCCTGCACTTCACCGGCCGGCCCGTGAGATAGGCGGCCAGGGCGGCGTGGTGCTGGACTGTCACGTCCTCCTTGCCGCCGAAGCCGCCCCCCACCAGCATGTTGCGCACCTTCACCTTCTCCGGGGGCAGGCCCAGCATGGGGGCGGTCTCGTGCTGGGTGTCGTAGGTCCCCTGATCGCTGGAGAGGATCACCACGCCCCCCTCCCCGTCGGGGTAGGCCACGGCGCACTCCGGCTCCAGGAAGGCGTGCTCGGTGTAGGGGGTGGAGAAGCGGCGTGTGATGACGTGCCTGCTGCGGGCGATGGCCAGGGCGGCGTTGCCCCGCTGGATGTGCTTGTGGGCCAGCAGGTTGCCGGAGCGGTGAACCAGGGGCGCGTCGGGGGCCATGGCCTCCTGGGGGGAGCGGACGGGCTGAAGCACCTCGTACTCCACCCGGACCATCCGCTTGGCCTTCTCCAGAATCTCCTGGCTCTCTGCAACCACAATGCAGACGGCGTCCCCCAGGTAGTGGGTGATTCCCCCCACGGGGATCATGGTGTCCCAGTCCTTCACCAGGTGGCCCACCTTGTTCTGCCCCGGGATGTCCGCGGCGGTGAACACCCCCGCCACGCCGGGCAGGGACAGGGCCTCCTCGGCGTGAATGGCCCTGACGACGGCCCTGGGGTGGGCGGAACGGACGGCGGAGGCGTAGAGCATCCCCTCCATATAGACGTCGTCGGGATACAGCCCGGTCCCCTGGACCTTCTCCTCCACGTCGATGCGGCAGACCCGGCTGCCCACCCGCCAGTCCTCCTCCCGCCGGGGCAGGCGGCCCTCCCGGAGGATCTTCGCCGTCAGGCGCACGCCCTCGATGATCTTCACATACCCCGTGCACCGGCAGATGTTGGTGCGCAGGGCGTTTTTGATCTCCTCCTCGCCGGGGTCCGGGTTCTGGTCCAGCAGGCCCTTGGCCGCCATCACCATACCGGGGATGCAGAAGCCGCACTGCACCGCCCCCGCCTCCCCGAAGCCGCGGGCGTAGGCCTCCTTTTCAAACTCGCTGAGCCCCTCGGCGGTGAGGATGGTTTTCCCGTCCGCCCGGTCGGTGGTCAGCACGCAGGCTCTGACGGCCTTCCCGTCCACCAGGATGGTGCAGGTGCCGCAGGCCCCCTCGCTGCATCCGTCCTTGACGGAGGTCAGGCGCAGCTCGTCCCGCAAAAAGCGGATCAGCTTCTGGTTTTTCTCTGTGGTAACGGTCCGGCCGTTGACTGTAAATGTCGCCATGTCGCTCTCCTTTTCGTGCATCTGGGGAAGATGTCCTGTATACCGCCCCCATTATACCGGATTCTCTGGTCAGTTTCAACAGGATTTCCTGGGAAAGCGCGCAATTCCCACGCCCTTTTTCCGGCGGCGGCCCGCCGGGAAAATTTTTCTCAATTTATCATTGAGGAAGAGGGGCAGGTGGTGTATAATGGAACCGCTTGGAGCAGGGCGCGGCCCTGCCGGATCAGGGGCCCCCGGGCGGCCGGCGCGCAGCGGGGCTGCACAGGGGCCTACAATAAAACGGAGGAAGCATGCTATGTTTACCGCTCTTTTGAACAATCTAAAGGCCAACCGCCGCACCATCGTCTTCACCGAGGGCCCCGATGCCCGCATCCAGGAGGCCGCCGCCCGCCTCATCCAGGAGGATCTGATGAACG
>CAJTOM010000005.1:35927-61098 GCA_910577915.1 uncultured Oscillospiraceae bacterium | reverse complement strand
CCGGGCTGGAGGGTGACGCCCCCGGTCCAGCAGCAGGCGGCGACGGCGTAGACGGCCAGGCACGCCAGGGCGGCGCAGACCAGGCGCACGGCCGTCCGGCGGTGGCCGTTCAGCCACGCCGCCGCCCGCCGGCCCAGCCGGTCGGCGCCGCACAGCGCCGCCGCCCCCGCCGCCAGGCACAGCAGGGGGATGGGCCTGACGCCCTCCCAGGCCGTCAGGGAGGTCCGGGAGATGGGGAAGGCGGCCAGCATCGTCAGAATCAGTGTCTGCGCCATCACCAGCAGCAGCTCCGCCCGGCGCTCCCGCCGCTCCAGGAGGACCAGCACCAGAAAGGCTGGCGCGATGGCCATGCAGGCCCCCAGGCTGAAGGCCAGCAGGAAGGATAAGGCGCATATGAACAGGCAGACCAAATGGGCCCGGCGGGCCGCTGCGCCCGGGGCGGAGACCGCCAGTCCCAGGCTCAGCAGGACGCCGATGCCCATACAGCCGGCAAAAACATTGGGGCTCATAAAGACCGATGTGATGCGCACGCCCTCCTCCACCGCCGTCAGCTGGGCGTAGTCCGGCGTGAACTGTCCCACCAGCGCCAGCACCGGCCCGCTGATGAACCGGGTGGAGAGCAGATCCACGCTCACCAGCCCCGCGACGGCGCAGCAGCCCTCCAAAACGGCGGCGGCCCGGCGGCCCGGCTCCCGGCCTCCGGCGAAGGCCAGCAGGACCAGCGACAGGCAGAATCCCGCCAGGACTTTCAGAAATTCCAGCAAGGCCAGCTTCCCGGACACCGCGTAGAGGAGGCTCAGACCGTCCATCAGCACCACCAGCCCCAGCGCCAGGATGGGGGGGCTTATCCGGCTGCGCAGCCGGGCGTAAAACAGGAACACCGACGAGAGCACCAGCAGAATCAGCAGCACCGCCGTCTGCCGGATGGTGGCCGACGAGCAGAGGCAGACGGCCAAAAAGTACAGCCCGGCGGCCAGAGCCGGCCGGACCCAGGTCCAGGCCGCCTGAACGGGGGCGGGGAGCGTAGGGGTGGCGCGCTTCATGCAGTTCACCTCGCGTGTCGTTTGTGTATACGGGGATTGCTCCTTCTCCCAGCCCCCCGCCGGAGGCGGGGGGCTGGGAGAAGGGGGGGCCGAAGCCCCCTCCCTCCCGTGTGCCCTTCACAGGGCGGAACATGGGATCAGGCGTTGGCAATCCGGATGGTGCCGTTAGCAGTCAGAGTAGTGGCCAGCTTACCGTTGACGATGGTGTACTCCAGAGCAGCCTCGGTGCCGTCAGCCTTCACGAGGTAGACGCCGGTCACCTGCTCGGCGGTCACAGACACGGTCAGCTCCACGGCGAGGCCGCCGGGGATCTTCTCGATGTCCACGGCATTGCCGTCGACCAGCAGGGCGATGGTGAAGGTGCCGTCCTCGTTGACAGCGGGAGCGACCTGCACGCTGGTGGCGTTGGCGAACACAGCGGCGACAGCCTCGGCGGAGACGGTGGCGGTGGCAACGGAGTTGCCCACGGTCACACCAGCGCCGGTGGCGGCAGCCAGGGACACCAGGGAAGCGGCGGGATAGGTCACAGGAGCCTCGGTAGCGGCGGCCAGGACGACCACGTCGACGTTGGCGTCAGCCAGCTGGGCGATCAGGCTCTCGATGGCGGCGGCGGGCACCTCGGCGGTGGCGGCGCTGGCATCGACCGTGATGGTGGCAGTGGCCACAACCTGGCCGGCGGCGTTGGTCGCGGTCTCCACGGGCACGGGCTCAGCCTCGGGCTCGGCGGGAGTCGCGGGAGCGCTGGGGGTGACGGTGCCGACGTAGTCGTAGTCGGTGTCATAGACGGGACGGTAAATCTGGTTGCCGGCCTCGTCGAACCACCACACGTCGCCGGTCACGGTGTCGGTGTAGATGCCGTTTTCGTCCTTAATGACGGCCCTCTGCTGAGCGGCCATGGCCGAGACAGGCAGCATGGCCAGCACCATGCCAAGCACGATCAGCTTGGCAACGAACTGCTTTTTCATTGTGTTCTAACTCCTTTAATGATAAATGTTTCTTGGGTGGCCGCTATGAAACAGATTTGGCGGCCGTGTGCGCGTTTGCTCCGGGCGGGGCCCGTGCCTGATCAATGGCGGGGGACCTTCCCTCGGATGGACTGCATGCCAGCTTACGGCAGATTCCGGCCATTGTCCGCATTTTTGTCACCTCCTTTCAGCGGGCGGACGCCGTCCGCTACCGCTTTGCCAAAAATTCCGCGTACCGGTCGCAGATGCCCGCCACATCCGGTCCGAAGTCCACCTGCTCCCCCCTGTGGAGCCAGAGGACCTTGCTGCACATCTCCCGCACCTGGGGGAGGGAGTGGCTGACCAGAATGGTGGTGGCCCCGCTGCCGATGATCTCACGCATTTTAACCTCGCTCTTCCTGCGGAAGGCGCCGTCCCCCACGGAGAGCACCTCATCCAGGATGAGAATGTCCGGGTGGACCAGGCTGGCGATGGAGAAGGCCAGCCGGGACTTCATGCCGGAGGAGAGCTGCTTGAAGGGCCGGTCCTGAAAGTCCGACAGCTCCGCGAACTGGATGATCTGCTCGTAGGTCTCGTTCATAAACTGCCGGGTGTACCCCAGCATGGCCCCCCGCAGGTAGGTGTTCTCCCGCACGGTCAGATCCCCGTCAAAGCCGCTGCCCAGCTCCAGCAGGGCGGCGATGCTGCCCTGCCGCCGGACCCGGCCCCGGGTGGGCTCCATGATGCCGGATACCACCTTCAACAGGGTGGATTTCCCTGCGCCGTTGGCCCCGATGATGCCCAGCATGTCGCCCTTCTCCAGGGTGAAGCTCACGTCCCGGTCCGCCCAGAACTCCCGCACGTGGTAGTCCCCCTTGAGGCGGCGCATGACGAATTCCTTCAGGCCGATGTCCTTGAAATCGCCGGTTATGTAGCGGATGGATACGTTTTCTACCTCCAAAATACTCATACGCGGCCTCCTCTATACATAATACAGGAACCGGGTATTGTACTTCTTATACATCCAGCAGCCGATTCCCACCACGATCAGCACATCCGCCGCCATCAGCAGGTGGAACCACACGGTGGGAATGGTGGCCTCGATGACAATTTTGCGGAAATAGCGGATAAACAGGTACACCGGATTGAGCAGAAACAGGCACTGGACAGTGTAGGAGTACTGGTCGATGGTGTAGAAGATGGCGGACATGTACATGAGCAGCATGGTAAAAACGGACCACAAGTATTGAATATCCCGGAAAAAGACGAACAGTGCGGAGAGAATCAGCCCCACGCCGATGTTGAACAGCACCAGGCAGACGATGGGATAGAGCAGCATGACCAGCTTCCAGGTAAAAGCAATGTGGTCCAGCACGCAGAACACGCAGAACACGCACAGAGTCAGGCCGAAATTGATGAGGGTCTGGACGTTTTTCGACAGGAGAAACAGGTACTTGGGGACATTCACCTTGGTGAAGATGCCCGCGTTGCCCATCAGCGAGCCCATCCCCTGGGAGGTGGCCTCGTTGAAGTAAGAGAAAATGAGGTTGCCGCAGAAGAGGTAGATGGTGTAGTGGGCGGTGGTCCGTCCGAAGAACTGGGTGAACACCAGCTTCATCACCAGCAGCGTCAGAAGGGGAGACAGGACGCTCCACGCCATGCCCAGCACCGTGCGCTTGTATTTCTTTTTGAAGTCCCGCTTGACCAGCTCCTCGAAGAGAAAGCGGTGGCGGCTAAGCTTGTCATACATAATCTATATGTTCTGTCCTATCTTGGATTTTTCGGCAGAGTGTACATGTCTCCCTTGTATATGCAGCGCTCCATATATTCGTCACAAATGGCTCCCCTGCCGTCAGTGGAGCCATCGTCGACCAGTGGATACGTTCAAACCCGAAGCGCTGTTTGGACGGAGTCACAGCCTCCGCCCGTGCTTACACCAATAGAGCCATCCGAACCCTCGGGCCAGCACAAAGGCCCACCACTCCGCGTAGGGGGTCAGTCTCAACACCGCGCGGCCAACTGGGCCTAAAGTCATATATTGCAGAGCCTGCCTGTAGTGCCCCCTGGCAAAGGCCGCAATCTCCTCCAGCTGCGCTCTGCACCGGCGGCGCTCCTGCGCCGGATTGGCGCTGCAGGCGCACCAAATGGTGATAGAAGAGGCGACGCACTGCGCCTCCATCAGCTCCCGCAGCTGGGGCCGGCGGGGCGCCAGCTCCTCCAGCCGCTGTCTGGCCGCCAGGTAGTGGTTGATCCGGTTTTGCAGCGAGGTGTCGTCCACAATGCTCCCCGCCCGCTGGAAGTAGTGGTATTTGGCCTCCGGCAGGCACAGGACCCGGCCCGCCCCGTCAAAAAGCCGGTGCATGACCGCAATATCCTCAAAGGTCCGGCCCACCGGGAATCTCTGCTGCTCAAACAGCGACCGCCGCCACAGCTTATCCCAAAGAAAGTTCTGCATCGCGTCGTTTTCCAGCAGCGCCCGGAGGGCCTGCTCCGTGTCCAGCGAGATCTCCTTCTCCCAGCCCCGGAAGACGCGCCGGCCCCGGTACTCCTCCCACCGGCCGCAGACCGCGATGTCCGCGCCGGCCCCCAGGACGCCCTCCAGCAGATACTCGTACATATCCAGCTCAATCCAGTCGTCCCCGTCCACCCAGCCGATCCACTCCCCGGTGGCGGCGTCCAGCCCGGCGTTTCGCGCGGCGGAGACGCCCTGGTTGGGCTGGTGGATGACCCGGATGCGCCCGTCCCGGGCGGCGTAGTCGTCGCAGATGGCCCCGCAGCCGTCGGGGGAGCCGTCGTCTATCAGGATAATCTCCAGATGGCGGTAGGTCTGGCCGACGATGCTGTCCAGGCACCTGGGGAGATAGGGCTCCACCCGGTAGATGGGGACGATAATGGAAATCTTAGGAGAGCTCATCAGACAGCGACCTCCCGTAGTAAGCTTGTATCCTCGCGGCGGTATCCGCCACGTCGAAGCCGCCGCGCCGCACCGCCGCCGCCCAGTCCTCCCGCCGGCCGGAGGGCCGGCAGAGCGCCTGAAGCGCCTGCGCCCACCCCGCCGCGCCGGCGTCCAGGGACAGGGTCTGAAGCAGGGGCGTAACCCCCGCCTCCGGGGGGACGTGCTCCGATGCCAGCACCGGCAGGCCGGCGGCCTGGGCCTCCACGGCGGCGATTCCCAGCCCCTCAAACCGGCTGGGGAAGGCGAACACATCCATGGCCCACAGCAGCCGCTCCACATGGCTGGAGACGCCGTAAAAGATGACCTTGTCCCCGCACCCCAGCTGCTCCGCCTTCCGCCGCAGCGCCTCCTCCGCCTCGCCCTCGCCCACCAGCAGCAGGCGGCTCTCCGGCCTTCCGGCCAGGAGCGCGGCGAATGCGTCCAGCAAAAACGCCTGGTTTTTCTGGGCGCACAGACGACCGATATTTCCCACCAACAGCTCGTCCGACAGCCCCAGCTCCCGCCGCGCCGCCGCCCGGCCGCCGGGGTCAAACCGGAACAGCTCCGTGTGGATGCCGTTGGGAATCCACTGGAAGCCCCGCCGCCGGAGGGCCTTGGCGGAGAAGAGAAAGTCCGCCGCCGGCTTAGAGCAGGCCCACAGATCCGTGGCACAGTTTGTCAGCAGCGCCCTGGCGGCACGGTGGAGCAGCAGCTTCAAGGGCCGCAGGGGACTGGAGCGCAGAGCGGTGTTGTGGCTGTGGGCGATGCGCACCGTGACGCCCGCGTCCCTGGCCAGGCGGGCATAGACTAAGGACAGACTGTGGAAGATATGCAGGTGGACGACGTCGTATTGCCGGGAGTGCAGCAGCCGCCGGAACAGGCGGTAATTTTCCGGCAGATTCCGCTGCGCCCCGGAGAGCGCATAAAAGCGAATGCCTCGCTGGCGGAGGGACTCTGAAAAGACGCTCTCCGCCAGGTCGGAGGCGACCACGTCGACCTCCATGATTTGCGGGTCCATGTAGGGCAGAACGTTGTACAAAAAGGACTCGATCCCGCCGGACTCCCATTTTTCACAGAAACAGCAGATCCTTATCATAGTGATTCCATTTCATATCCCGGAACCAAGTGAAGCACATAGAGGAGCGTATACATCCACAAATTACAGGAACATTATATCATGGCCTCCTTCCAGGCGGCAATCCAAATTTTTCACAATAAACGGCACGGTTTGTTGTCTCTTTTAGACAACTTTGCCGCCTTATCCGGGAGCCGGCTTCTACCGATAGGATACATACGGCCGCGAAGCGATTATTTCGGCGCAGGCGTTGCGTTCCCGCCGGAAATTTGGTATGATAGAGAAAACACAGCAGGGGGCGCGTCCTTCGGATGTCCGCCGCCCCTCTGCGCCGCACTCTGCGGCGCAGAGCTGCTGATTCGGATAGTTGAAGGAGCTCCGCCATGCGTTTTGTCAACCTGCTGATCAAGCCCGCCTCCAGCCTGTGCAATCTGCGCTGCCGCTACTGCTTTTACGAGTGCATCTCCAACCACCGGGAGGAGAAGAGCATGGGCGTGATGTCGGAGGACACCGTGCGCGTCATGCTGGAAAACGCCTTTCGCGCGGCGGACCCGGGGGGAACCGTCAGCTTCATGTTCCAGGGCGGGGAGCCCACGGTGGCGGGACTGCCCTTTTTCCGGCGCTTCGCGGCGGAGGCGGAGGCGCTCTGCCCCCCCGGCGTGCGCTGCGCCTACTCCATACAGACCAACGGGACCCTGCTGGACGAGGCGTGGGCGGCGTTTTTGGGGGAGCGCCGGTTCCTGGTGGGGCTCTCCGTGGATGGGTACAAGGATCTGCACAACCTCTACCGGGTGGACGCCGGCGGGGAGGGGAGCTGGAACCGGGTGGTGCGGGCCCTCCGGCTGCTGAACAAGCACCATGTGATGACCAACGCGCTGTGCGTGGTGACCGCCCAGTGCGCCCGGCACCCGGACCGGGTATACGGGGAGCTGAAGAAGCTGGGCTTCGACTACATGCAGTTCATCCCCTGCCTGGACCCCCTGGACCGGGAGCGGGGCGGGATGCCCTTCTCCCTGACGCCGGAGCGCTACGGGCAGTTCCTCTGCCGCCTGTTTGACCTCTGGTATCAGGACTGGCGGGAGGGGCGCTGCTGCAGCGTCCGCCTGTTTGACGACTATCTCCACATGGTGCTGGGGGAGCAGGCGGGGACCTGCGCCACCTGCGGCCGGTGCGGCAGCTACTTCGTGGTGGAGGGGGATGGGAGCGTGTACCCCTGCGACTTCTTTGTGCTGGACCAGTGGAGGCTGGGGAAGCTGGGGGAGGACACCCTGGAGGAGATGGCGGCGGGCGAGCGCCTGGGGGCCTTTTTCAAGTGGGGGGAGGAGAAGCCTCCGGAGTGCGGGGCGTGCCGCTGGCGGCGGCTGTGCAACGGCGGCTGCAAGAACGACTGGCTGAGCGGCCCCGTGCCCCACAACTACTTCTGTTCCGCCCTCCGGCAGTTTTTCGCCCACGCGGAGAGCCGCCTGCTCTATGTGGCCCGGACGGAGCGGGCCATGGGGCGCAATATGCCTTCTTGAGCGAAAACGCGCCAAAAGACGCGCCGGCCCCGGGAGGAAAACCGCGGCCGGTCCGGGATTTCCGCCCGGCGGCGGTATGAATCTTCTAAAAAAACAGGCCCGGCCCTCTGTCCCCGCTGGGGGGATGGAGGGCCGGGCCTGTCTGCGGTCCATTACAGCGCGTCGATCTGGGCTGTCCGCCGGGCGTGCACGCCGCCCAGGTGCTCCGCGGCCATGTAGGCGCGCACCATCTCCCAGGCGTGCTCCACCCCCACGGTGCGCCCGCCGAAGGCGATGATATTGGCGTTGTTGTGCTCCTTGGCCATGCGGGCGCTGTAGCAGTCGGCGCACAGCGCGGCCCGGATGCCTTTGACCTTGTTGGCGGCGATGGAGATGCCGATCCCCGTGCCGCAGCAGAGGATGCCGAAGGCCGCCTCTCCCCCGGTGACGAGGGCCGCCACCTTCACGGCGATGCCGGGGTAGTCCACCGCCTCGCCGAAGCATCCCGCGTCCATAAGCTGGTGGCCCTGCTCCTCCAGCCGCCGGCGGAGGGCATCCTTCAGCTCATAGCCGCCGTGGTCGCTGCCGATTGCAATGTTCATAGCTGTGCTCCTCTCTTTTTTGCGCTATACCGCCGCCAGGAAGCGGCGGCTGGAGGCCTCGATGCCGTCCGGCTGGCCGAAGCAGACAAACGCGCCGCCCACCAGGATGTCGGCTCCCGCCGCGGCGCAGGCCGGGCCGTTGACGTGGTCCACGCCGCCGTCCACCGTGATGGAGAAGGCCAGCCCCCGTTCCCGCCGCAGTCCCGCCAGCGCACCCACCCGCTCCGGTGTGCGCGCCAGGAAGCGCTGCCCCGAGAAGCCGGGCTCCACCCCCATGACCAGGACGAAGTCCACGCAGGCCAGCACCTCGTCCAGGACCCCCAGAGGCTGGCTGGGGTTCAGCGCCGCCCCGGGGCGGATGCCCAGCGCCCGCAGGCGGTCGATGAACCGGAGGGCGAAGGGGGTGCTGTCCAAGTGGAAGGAGACCCGGTCCGGGGCCAGCTCCGCCAGCTGTTCCAGCCAGGCGAAAGGGTTCTCCACCATCAGATGCAGGTCCATGGGCAGCTGGGGGCAGTAGCGGCGGATGGCGGCGGCCTGGTCGAAGCTCAAGCATAGGTTGGGCACATAGTGGCCGTCCATAATGTCGATGTGGAGCATCTCCGCGCCCCCCCGGATCAGGGCGTCCACGTCCTCCGCCAGGCGCAGCGGGTCGGCGCAGGCCAGGGTGGGATTCAAAATCGCCATAGGCTCCCCCCTCAGTAGGAGGACAGCACGTCCATGTAGTGCTGGACGTAGGCCGCCCGGTCCACCTTCTTCAGGAAGAGGACCGTCTTGTCCTCCGGCGGCTTGCGGAGGTTGTCCTCGAAGTCCACCAGGGTGAAGCCGGTGGTCAGCTCCCCCTTGGTCTCCACGTCGGCGAAGTAGTGTTCCCCCTGGAAGAGCTCCGGGTGGGAGACGTACATGACCGTGCACAGATCGTGGATGTCGATCCCCTTCTTTTTCCCGTCCACCGCGTTCTCCCGCTTGGTGCTCTGGATGTAGAACCCGGCGGCCTGCCACACCATCCGGGCGATGGGGTTATCCAGGGCCCGGATCCGGTCCAGCTCCTCCCAGGTCAGGTAGCTGCCCCGGGTGCAGTCCAGGCTGCACATGACGAAGGGGATTTTGGTGCCGATGACGTACTTGGCCGCCTCCGGGTCTGCCAGCACGTTGAAGGTGGCCACCGGCGTGGGATTCCCCGTGCGCAGGGAGCCGCCCATGAACACCACCCGCCGGATCCGCCCCAGGGCGTCCGGGTGCTTCTGCAGCAGCAGGGCGATGTTGGTCAGCGGGGCCAGGGCAATGATGTCGATGGGCGCGCTCTCGGCCCGCAGCATCCGGTAGAGGAACTCCCAGGCGGGCTCCGCCTCCGGGGTCCGGGCCGCCTTCTCCGCGAACTCGTACCCGCCCAGGCCGTTGCTGCCGTGGATGTAGGCCGCGTCCTCCAGCTCCCTGGCCAGGGGACGCTCCGCCCCTCTGGCCAGGGGCACGTCGTCCCGGCCCAGCAGATGCAGGACGTTGAGGGTGTTGTAGGTGGTGACGTCCACCGGCAGGTTGCCGCACACCGTCGTGACGCCGGCGACCTCCAGCTCCGGGGCGCGCAGGGCGTAGGACAAGGCGACGGCGTCGTCGATGCCGGTGTCGCAGTCGATGAGTACTCTGATAGGCTTCATGGATGTTCTCCTTGTTGTGATGTTCCGGGGCGGGTCCAGTAGTCCGGCAGGAGCTGGGCCAGCGTGTACTCCCTGACCTCCTGGGGGCGCTTCACGCACAGCACCGGCATGTCCGGCGGGCAGAACTGGAGCAGGACCTGCCGGCACACCCCGCAGGGGGTGCAGAAGTCCTCCGGCTCCCTGTCTGCCGGGCCGCCGCAGACCGCCAGGGCGGCGAAGTCCGTACACAGCTCGCTGAGGGCCTTGAACAGGGCCGTCCGCTCCGCGCAGATGCTGGGCGTCTGGCCCCAGCACTCGATGTTCCCGGCGCAGTAGAGCCTCCCGTCCCCGCCCAGCAGGGCCGCGCCCACGCTGTAGCCCGAGATCACCGGGCGGCTGCGGAGGCGGCGGGCCTCCAGGCACGAGCGGACCAGCTCCCGCCGCGCCGCCGCGCCCAGGCGCTCAGCGCTGCCGGACATACTTGGTGTAGGGCTTGCCCGCGCCGGCAATGCCCGCCGATCCCTTGTCGGCGGTGGCGGCCAGCACCACCACCGTGGCCAGGTAGGGGATCATCTGGATAAACTCCGTGGGAATGGGGACCTGGATGCTCTGGAGGTAGAGCTGCAGGGCGCTGAAAAAGCCGAAGAACATGGCGGAGCCGAACACGCCCCAGGTGTTCCAGCGGCCCATAGTCACCGCGCCCAGCGCCAGATAGCCCCGGCCGGCCACCATGCCCTCCTGGAACATGTTCATGCTGCCGATGCTCAGCATCGCGCCCCCCAGGCCGCCCATGACGCCGGAGTAGAGCACGCCGAAGTAGCGCAGCTTGTGGACCGAGAGGCCCGCGGTCTCCGCCGCCCTGGGGTTCTCGCCCACCGTGATCAGCCGCAGGCCCAGCCGGGTGTGGCGGAACAAAAACCAGGTCGCCAGCAGGCACAGAAGGAGCAGGTAGACGAAGGGGGACTGCTTGGACAGGAAGTCCCCCACCACGGGGATCCCCTGCAGGGGCGTGGTGGCGGGCAGGGAGGGGACCTCCGGGCTGTTGCCCTGCTGGTTGAAGAGGGCCTTCAGCCCCACCCCGGAGATGCCGGTGGACAGCAGGACCAGGGCCATGGAGCTCACGCCCTGGGTGCCGCCCCAGGTGATGCAGACCAGGGAGTGGACCGCCGAGATGGCCACGCCGATGAGGATGGCGAACAGGATGCCCATCCAGGCGTTCTGGAAGAGATAGCTGCCCACCACGGCGCCGAAGGCGGAGGCGGTCATAATGCCCTCCAGGCCGATGTTGTTCACGCCGCTGCGCTCGCTGGTCATGCCGCCCAGGGCGGTGTAGGCGATGGGGGTCCCCATGCGCAGGGTGGCGGAGAGCAGATAGCTGATGGTATTAAGCATGTTGTTTCCCTCCCGCTCTGTTTTTGACGTAGTAGCGGATGACGTTCTCGGCGCACAGGAAGACGATGATGAGGCCCTGGATCACGTCGATCATATTCTTGGAGATGCCCGCGCTGGACTGCATCATGGCGGAGCCGCTGCGCATAGCGCCGATGAGCAGGGCGGTGAAGATGATGGCGAAGGGGTTGTTGTGGGCCATCAGGGCCACGGGGATGCCGTTGAAGCCGTAGTTGGCGGAGAAGTTGTTGACGATCTTGTTCAGGCTGCCCGTCACCTCGATGCCGCCGGCCAGGCCCGCCAGCGCGCCGCTGATGAGCAGGGCCAGGAACATATTCTGGTTGACGTCGATGCCGTTGACGCGGGCGGCGGAGGCGTTGAGGCCCACTGCCCGCATCTCGTAGCCCCTGGAGGTGCGGTTGAGCAGCACATAGGTCCCCGCCACCGCCGCCAGGGCCAGCACGAAGCCCAGGTTCAGCACGTAGGGCTTGGGCAGCAGGTCGGGCAGCTGGGCGGTGGCGTCGATGGTGGCGGTGGCCGGGCTCTCGCCGGGGCCCTTGAAGGGGCCGAGGATGAGGTACTGCACCAGGTATTGGGCGATGTAGTTGAACATGATGGTGCTGATGACCACGCTCACGTTCCCTCTGCGCTTGAGAATGGCGGGGAAGAAGGACCAGGCCATGCCCGCCGCCATGCTGGCCAGAATGGTCAGGGGCAGGTGGAGAGCCATGGGCAGATGGACGTATGCGCCCACCAGGGCCGCGGCCATAGCGCCCATGAGCAGCTGCCCCTCTGCGCCGATGTTGAACACGCTGCACTTGAAGGCCACGGCCACCGCCAGGCCCGTCAGCATCACGGGTACCGCCTTGCCTAGGGTCACCGTGAAGGCTACGCCGGTGCCGAAGGCCCCCTGCCAGAGGGCCCCGTAGGCCTCGATGGGATTGCTGCCGAAGGCCCAGATGACCAGCGCCCCCACCAGCAGCGCCGCCAGAAGGGCGATGACGGTAATGAGCAGCGTCAAGCCGGTCTCCTGCAATTTTTTGCGGTCCAAGGTTATGCCTGCACCCTTACGCATGGGCTTCCCTCCCCTCCTCTGCCGCGGCCCTGCTGCCGAGCATCATCAGGCCCAGCTCCTGGCGCTTCACGCCGGCGGCGTCCACAATGTCCACAATCTCTCCTTTGAAAATGACGGCGATCCGGTCGCTGAGCGAGAGAATCTCGTCCAGCTCCAGGGAGAACAGCAGAACGCCCTTCCCCCGGTCCCGCTGTTCCAGCAGGGTCTTCTGCACGAACTCCATAGCGCCGATGTCCAGTCCCCGGGTGGGCTGGACGGCGATGAACACGTCCGGGTCGCGGGAGGCCTCCCGCGCGATGATGATCTTCTGCTGGTTGCCGCCGGACAGGGTCCCCGCCGCCGCGTCCACGTCGGCGCAGCGGATGTCGAAGCCCTCCCGCAGCGCCCCGGCGTTCTCCTGAATCCGGGGGAAGTCCAGCCAGACGCCGCTTTTGGCGAATTCCCTGTGGTTGTGCAGGCCCAGGATCAGGTTCTGGGCCACGCTGAACTCCATTACCAGCCCGTCCCGGTGGCGGTCCTCCGGCACCAGGCCCAGCCCCGCCTCCTTGCGCGCGCGCACGCTCTCGCCGGTGATGTCCCGGCCCTTGAGGAGGACCTGGCCGCCGTCCGGGCGGATCAGGCCGCAGACGGCCTGCACCAGCTCCTCCTGGCCGTTGCCGTCCACGCCGGCCACGCCCAGAATTTCGCCGGACCGGAGCGTCAGGCTGATGTCGTTGAGCTTTCTCACCCCCGCGCTGCTGTAGCGGAGGTTCTTCAGCTCCAGCAGGCTGGACTGGCCGGTGAAGGCGCGGCGGTCCCGGCGCTCCAGGCTCACGTCCCGGCCCACCATCATGCGGGTCAGCTCCGGGACGGTGGTCTTGTCCTTCTCCACGGTGCCCACCACCCTGCCCAGGCGGATGACCGTGATCCGGTCGCTGATCTTCATAACCTCCGCCATTTTGTGGCTGATGAACAGAATGGTTTTCCCGTTGGCCCGGAGGTCCAGAAGGATGCGGCAGAACTCGTCGATCTCCTGGGGGGTGAGCACCGCCGTGGGCTCGTCAAAGATCAGAATCTCCGCCTCCCGGTACAGAATCTTCAGGATTTCCACCCGCTGCTGCTCCGTAACCGTCAGCTCGGAGACCCGGCGGGCGGGGTCGATGCGCAGGCCGTAGGTCTCCGACAGAGTACGGATCCGCTCCTCCGCCCCCCTCCGGTCCACCTTGAGGGCGCTGCCCGGCTCCTGCCCGACGATGATGTTCTCCGCCACCGTCAGCTTGGGAATGAGCATGAAGTGCTGATGGACCATGCCGATTTTGCAGGCGATGGAGTCCTTGGAACTGTTGAAGCGCACCGGCCTGCCGTCGATGAGAATCTCACCCTCGTCCGGCTGGTAGAGGCCGTAGAGAATGTTCATCAGCGTAGACTTGCCCGCGCCGTTTTCCCCCGCCAGGGTGTGGATGCTTCCCCGCTCCACCTCAAAGCTGATGTGGTCGTTGGCGACAATGCCGGGAAAGCGCTTGGTGATGTTGTTTAATTGAATGATTGGTTGATTCACACTGCACCGCCTATCCGGATTGATTGTTGACAGATCAAAAAAGGAATGGGCCGCGTGGTGCCACTCCGCCCCGCGGCCCGGGGGCTCTCCGGCCCCGTTGGGTCATCTGCCGGCAGGATTAGCGGCCGGCCTTGAACGCTTCAAACTCCTCGGCGGTGCCGGGAACCTGGATGGTCCCGTCGGAGACCTGGCCCTTCAGCTCCTCCACCTTGTCCAGGACCTCCTGGGGAATGGAGGCCAGCAGATCGTCGTTCATGGTGGTGTAGCGCAGGCCAACGCCCTCCTCCTTCAGGCCCCAGACGCTGACAGTGCCGCCCTGGAAGGTCCCGTTTTCCACGTAGGCCTTCAGCACGCTGACGATGGCGTCGTTGATGGGCTTGACCACGGAGGCCACGATCTTGTTGGGGTTCTTGTCGAACTGGCCCGTGGCGGCGCCCAGGCAGTAGCTGCCGTCGCCGGCCTCGTCCGCGGCGGCGAACACGCCCAGGTTGCAGGCGCCCGCGTAGCAGCTGACGTAGTCCGCGCCCTGCTGGTACAGCGCGGTGGCCATCTCCTTGCCGATGTTGGTGTCGCTGTAGCTGTTGGTAAACACGGCCGTCACCTCACAGGCGGGGTCGATCATATACGCGCCGGCCATGTAGCCGTACTGGTAGCGCAGCTGCAGGGGCTCCTGAACCGCCAGCACGGTGCCGATCTTCCCGCTTTTGCTCAGGGACGCGGCCAGCGCGCCCGCCAGGAAGGCGGCCTCGTTCTCCTTGTACTCCACCGACATGATGTTGTCGACGCCCTCCTCGGCGGCGGCCAGATAGAGGAACTTCACGTCGGGGTACTCCTCGGCCACCTCCACCATGGCGTCCCGGTACGAGGAGCTGGGCACCACCATGAAGGTGCAGCCCTGGCTGATGAGGGTGCGCAGGCTGTTGGCGGCGTCGGACACCTCCCGGACCTCAATGTGGTCCTCCTTGATGCCCAGCTCCGCCACGGCGGTCTCGAGGCCCAGCAGGACGTCGTCGTTGAAGCTCTGGGTGCCCAGGCTCTCGCAGATCATGCCCACATGGAGGGCCTCGCCGCCTTCGCCGCCGGTACCGGTGTCCGCGCCGCCCTGATTGCCGCCGCAGGCGGCCAGCGCCAGCAGCATCGCCGCCGACAGAAGAAATGCCAATACTTTTTTCATGCTCCAATCCTCCGTATATGTATCGTTTTGTGGTATCTGATAAGCGCGCCCGGGGCGCGCGTTATCCCGTTCGTGTCCGGTCACCGGCCAAACAGCCGCTGGGGGTCCACCGGGTCCAGGCTCTCCGCCATCTTCCGGCGAAGAAGCGCCCGCATCCGCTCCTTCAGGCTGTCGTACTCCGGCAGCCGGGCCAGGTTCTTCATCTCGTAGGGGTCCTGGCTGAGGTCGTAGAGCTCGTCGGAGTCCCCCTCGAAGCACACATATTTGATGTCGTTCTCCACCACCATCCGGCCGATGAGGGTGGTACCGTAGCCGTGACCGTAGGTCTCGCACAGGAGGCTGTCACGCCAGGGGGCCGCCTCCGCCCTGCCGCAGGCCAGATCCAGCAGGCTTCTGCCGTCCACCCGGTTGGAGAAGGCGGTTCCCGCCGCGTCCAGCATGGTCACCGGCAGGTCGATGGTGGAGACCAGATGGCCGTCCCTGCCGCCGGGGGCGACCCGGCCCTTCCAGTTCAGCGCCAGCGGCACCCGCTCCACCTCCTGGGACATGTGGCTGTCCTTGTCGAAGTGGCCCCCCTGGCTGGCGATGGCGTCGCCGTGGTCCGTGGTCCAGATGATGAGGGTGTCCTTGTCCAGCTCCAGCTGGCGGAGCTTGTCCACAATGAGGCCGCCGGCGGCGTCCACCATGGTGATGTGGGCGTAGCACCGGGCCAGCATCTTCTGCCACTCGCTCCAGGGCAGGGGGTTGGGGCAGATGAGCCGCGCGCCGTCCCCCAGGGGCCGGCTGGCCTCCCAGTGAAGGTTGTCCGGCTTGTCGCTGAGACTGCTGCGGAAGCTGGGGTACTCGGGGATGTCGGCGGGGTTGTAGAGGTCGGCGAACTCCTGGGTGGGGAAGAAGGGCTGGTGGGGGCCCCAGAAGTCCACCCGCAGGCTCCAGGGCCGGCCGTCCTCCCGCTTAGCCAGTTCCTCCAGCTTCTCGCAGGCCAGGTTGGCCAGGAAGAAGGCCTCGTGGGTCTCCTTGGGGGTGGTGGTGATGCCGGTGGCGTGCTCGCCGCACCAGTAGTCCTCGCACTGATACAGCGCCCCCTCCCGCAGCTTGGGGAAGAAGTGGCTGTTCTCGTAGGAGTCGGGCCGCAGAGCCCGCTCCACCAGGTGCTGGGCCCGGGGGAGGCCCCGCTCCCGGCAGTACTGGGCGTACTCCGGGGTGTTGTAGGGGTTGCCGTACCCGCTCTGAGAGAGGCCCGTGCAGTGGTGGTCGTAGGCGCAGCCGGGGCCCGCGTGCCACTTGCCGTAGTAGAAGTTCTCATACCCGGCCTCCGCCAGGGTGTCCAGGTAGACCTCGTGGCGGTAGGGGGGATCGTTCTCGTTGTGGTACTGCCCGTGGGTGTGGGGGTACAGCCCGGTGAGCATGGTGCGCCGGGCGGGACCGCACATGGGGGTCACGCAGTAGGCGTTGGTAAACTCCATCCCCTGGGCGGCGAAGGCCTCGAAGCAGGGGCGCATGGGCCTGGGGCCGCCCTGGAGCATGCCGTGGCCGTAGTAGGCCTGGTGGTCGTTGAGGATATAGACAATGTTGGGCTTCTTTCCCATGGAAATTCCTCCTGTTGCAGTATGTTCAGCAGCAGACCTGCCGCTGGATGCGCCGGATCTGCTCGTAGGTGCAGTAGATGTGGCCGGCCTTGTCGGTGGTGCACAGCTCCTGATCCTTGAGCCGCCGCAGCGCCCGGCACACGGTGCGCACCGTACAGCCCAGCTCGTTGGCGATCAGGGTGTGCTTCTCCTCCACCCGCAGAACCTCCTCCCCGGCCCCCGCCTCCACCCATTTGCGGTAGAGATAGGCCATCAGATTTTCCGACGCCTCAAAGAAGGAGACCCGCTCAAATTGATCGTAGAGCCTGGTCATGCTCCTGGTCATGCACTTCATGCAGACCATGGATACATCCTTGCTCTCGCGCAGGCACTGGCCGAAAAACACGTGGTCGACGCGCAGGGTCAAGCAGTTCGCGCTGGCGATGATGTCGGAGTAGAAGACCTTGTCCGTGCCCACCAGCTGGGGCAGGCCGACGATCTCGGGGGCCTGTACCCGGGCCAGCATGCTGCTGCTCCCTTTGTTGGAGGAGCGCAGGAGATAGAACTCCCCCTCCACCACCATGACAATGTCCTGGAGCACCTGGGAGGCCCGGATGATCGTGTGCCCCTTCCGCACCCGCTGCAGCGTGACGTAGGCGCTCAGCTGGTCCAAAAAGGGCTGGGGCTGAAACGGGGCCGGCGCGCCGCCGGGGGGAATGTCGATTGTCAGGCGTATCAATTTTTCAAAGCTGTGCAGAGCTCTCTGATCCATTCTCCTGCGATTCCTCCTGTTCCCCATGCCGCGCCTGTTCCTGCGTGCCGCTGCCCCTCCTGCGAGCGGAGGGATAATGAAAAACTGATTTCATCATAAAGGTTTCGCGTTCTTTTGCCTATGACGCGTGTCATGGTTTTATCCGTTCTGAATATCTTGCCCACATTTACATAATATCTTTTGTATAATATGACGAGAAGACAGGGATTTTATCCCAGCTCTGCCCATCCTTGTGCAATCCGGCGAACGGGAGGGGCGAAATTTGGCGGCTCCTCCATGTCGCGCGTCATCCGCACCCCCAGGGGCGGCGTGCTATAATGTGCATGACCGATAACAGCTGCATACAGAGCAAAAAGGGGGATAATATGGACAAAATTGGCGTTTATCAGCTCGCTGGTGACATCAACAGGACCGATCCTATGCTGGTGGCATGCTGCCAGAACTATTTGGGCCGGCTGGGCCGGGCGCTGGACGCGGAGCTGCGCCCCGTGGAGGAGGACGTCTTCCGTGAACAGGGCCTGCCGGTGTTTTTCCTGGCGTCCGGCGGGATTGCCGGCACGTTCCGGGACGTATGCCGGTGCGTGGAGGGGCCCTACATTCTGCTGACCACCTCTGGCTGGAACTCCCTGCCGGCCTCCATGGAAATCCTCGCCTATCTCCATGAGCAGGGGATGCAGGGGGAGATTCTCCACGGCGAACCGGAGGAGGTCGCCCCCCGGCTGGAGCTGCTGCTGCGGCTGGCCAAGGCCCGGCGGGCGTTGCGGCGGATGCGGCTGGGCGTCATTGGCGAGACCCTCTCCCTGGCCGCCAGCCGGGCGGACGGGCTGCAGCTCCAGCAGCGCTTCGGCGCGCAGCTGGAGATGCTGGAGGTGCAGGCGCTCATCGATGAGTACCGCCGGGGCGGATGCCCGGAGAATGCGTTCACCCGGGAGCTGCGGCAGAGCGGCTACGACCCCGCCGAGCTGGAGAAGGCGCTGAACGTCTACGGCGCGGTCAGGCGGATGGTGGAGGCGCACCGCCTGGACGCGGTCACCGTGCGCTGCTTCGACCTGCTGGGAGCCATCGGCACCACCGGCTGTCTGGCCCTGGCGATTCTGAACGCCGAGGGCATTCCCGCAGGCTGCGAGGGGGACACCCGGAGCCTGCTGAGCATGGCGGTTCTGCATGTGCTGACCGGGGAGCCGGTGTTCATGGCCAACCCCAGCCGTCTGGACCGTCAGCGGAGCGAAATGGTCTTCGCCCACTGTACCCTGCCCATGAATATGCCCAGGGGCTACCGGCTCACCACCCACTTCGAATCTGGCATCGGCGTCGCCCTGGCGGCGGACTTCGACGCCGGCCCGGTGACGGTGTTCAAGTGCGACGAGACCGGCCGCTTCCAGGTGCAGGACGGGGAGCTGGTGGAGAGCCTCCACCTGCCGGATCTGTGCCGGACCCAGCTGCGCATCCGTCTCCCGGAGGGCGTCGAGGGATTTTTGACCAATCCCATCGCCAACCACCAGATGATCTGCAAGGGCCACTGGGCGGAGCTGATTCGCGCCTTTTTCGCGTAGGCGTTCAAAGGAAACATTCCGGGCCGCCGGCCGCGGCCCCGCAGAAAGCTCCCGCGTTGAAGCATCGCTGCTTCAGCGCGGGAGCTCTGTTTGTCCTTGGGCGGCTTTGCGCGGATGCGGTTTTCCCACTATACCACAACAGCCGCCGGATTGCCACAGGAGATTTTCGGCAGCCCGCCCGGCTCCTACAGCATGCAGCCGCCGGCGTGCAGAACCCGACGTAGCTCCGCCGTATCCAGGTCGTGCACCGCTGTGCCGGCGGCGCAGCACAGGGCGGCGGCGGTCCCGGCGGCCTGGCCGGTGGCCATGGCGGTGCCCTGGATGCGGATGGTGGCGTGGGCCCTGCTGTCGGCGGCGATCAGCCGGCCGGCGGCCAGCAGATTGTCCAGCTGGGGGGAGATCAGCGCGCGGTAGGGGATGTGGCCCGCCCGGGGCATCTCCTCCAGCATCTGAACGCCGGCGGCGGGGACGTGGATGTCCACCGGGTGGGCGTTGCGGGCGATGCTGTCCGGGAAGTCCTCCCCCCGCAGGAGCTCCCGGCCGGTGAGGGTGTGCACTCCCGCCAGGTGGCGGCCCTCCCGGACCCCCGCGCTGACGGCGGTGCCGGCGATGACGGCTTCGCGGAACTCCGGGTACCGCTCCCGCAGGAGCTCCACCAGCGCGAAGATGTCCTCCCGCAGCTGGAACTCCGCCTGGGCGAAGGCCCGGTTGTCCAGGGCGCTGGCGGCGCTGCGGGTCATGTTGACGGTGATCCGGTCCCCCCGCACCAGCGTGTTGAACCAGGGGCCGCAGAAGTTGGGACAGCGCCCCTGGCGGTACAGCTCCTCCAGATAGGCGTGGATCTCCCGGTTCATGGAGGGGCCGCTGCGGCCGTCGTGGCGGATGCTGTCCCGGAGCAGGGGGGTGGTCAGGTCCACGCCGGTGAGCTGAAAGTCCATGGAGAGGGGCTGGGGGCAGCCGCTGCGGCGGGTCTCCGCCCCCGCCAGGGCGCAGAGGTCGCCGTCGCCGGTGGCGTCGATGAAGCAGCTGCCGGCGACGGCCTCGGTGCCGTTTTTGTTTTCGATGAGGACGGCGGTGATCCGCCGGCCCTCCCGCACCGCCCCGGAGAGGTAGGAGTTGGTGTAGACGTCCGCGCCGGCGGCGCGGACCATGCGCTGGGCAATCAGCTTGTAGAACTCCGGGTCGGCGGAGATGTGGCCCCTGGGCAGCTCCACCCGGGCCGCGCCGCAGCCCGCCATGGTCTCCACAAACTCCCAGGGGATGCCGCCCACCACCCGCCGGCCATTGTGGAAGAAGGCGCTGATGGGCATCACCAGCCCGGCGGTGGCGGCGCCGCCCAGGAAGCCGAAGCGCTCGATGAGGGCCGTGCGGCAGCCGCACCGGGCCGCCGCCGCCGCGGCCACCCAGCCGGCGGGACCTCCTCCGCAGACCACGGCGTCGTACCGCCCCGCCACAGGGACTTCCTTTGTGATCGTCAACATGCTTTTCTCCTCCTTATGCTTCAGATGACCGGACGGAACAGGGAACAAAAACCGGCGGAAGCACCGCGCAATTCCTGTAAAAGGAATATTTTAGAACATTCCAAAAGTCAAGTGAAATGCAGGAAAAAACGCACTTTTAGCACAATAGCCAAAAAAGAAGCGGGGAAATTGTTGAAAGTGGAAAATTGCACAAAAGAGTATTGACTTTTGGAATGTTCCAAAATACGTTAGCCAACAAGAAACGACGCCGGGGCCGGGAGGTCCCGCCTCCGGTGGGCGGATCGGGACGCATCCCGTCTGAGACGGCGGCGCGCTCTTGTGAAAATAACCGGGAGAACGGCGTATCAGAACGGAGTTTTTTGCACAAACAGTACAGGAAGGGATCGAAAAACAGGGCGGAGAAGCGTCCGGCGCGGGAACGGAGACCATGGAACTACGGCCTGGAGGGCAGCGAGGGCCAGAGCGTCTACGCCGCCAGCAAGAACGCGGTCAACTCCCTGACCCGCTCCTGGGCCAAGGAGCTGGGCAAAAAGGGCGTGCGGGTGGTGGGCGTAGCCCCCGGCATCCTGGAGGCCACGGGCCTGCGGACCCTGAGCTACGAGACCGCTCTGGCCTACACCAGAGGCATCACCATTGACGAGCTGCGGGCGGGCTACGCTAAGACCAGCACCACCCCCCTGGGCCGCTCCGGGAAGCTCACGGAGGTGGCCGGCACGGTGGCCTTCCTCCTCAGCGAGAAGGCCAGCTACATCCACGGCGTCACCCTCAACGTGGCCGGCGGAAAGACCAGAGGATAAAGGAGAGACATCTATGGCAGCGGTAAAACGCATTCTATTTTTGATGACGGACCAGCAGCGCTGGGACACCATCCACGCGCTGGGTAGCGAACACGCCGTCACCCCCTGCCTGGACCGGCTGGCGGCGGACGCGGCGGTATTTGATCACTGCTACACCCCCGCGCCGGTCTGCGCCCCGGCCCGGCTGTCCCTGTACAGCGGCCTGTACCCCGCCGGACACGGCAGCTCCAACAACAGCCCCTGTGTGACGTACACCGGCGACGGCCTCTACGGCATGCTCACCGAGGGGGGCTTCTACACCTGCGCGGTGGGAAAGATGCACTACATCCGGGACCGCTACGCCCTCCACGGCTTCCGGCGGCGGATCACCCAGGAGGAGCTGCCGGACCCGGTGAACGACGACTACACAAAATTCCTCATGGACGGCCCCTACCGGGACGTCATCGACTACAACGGCCAGCGCAGCGAGATGTACTACCTCCCCCAGCTCTCCCAGCTGCCCCAGAAGGTGCACCCCACCCAGTGGATCGGGGACCGGACGGTGGAGGTGCTGCGGGAGCTGGACCCGGAGCAGCCGGCGTTCATCATGTCCTCCTTCATCCACCCCCACCCGCCCTTTGCGCCGCCGGTCCCCTGGAACAAGCTCCACCGCCGGGAGATGGACCCGCCCTTCGTGCCGGAGAACAGCCGGGACCTGATGACGTACCACAACTACCAGCAGAACACCTACAAGGGCCTGTCGGCGGGGGCGGACTACCACCTGCTCACCCAGATGAAAAATTTCTACTACAGCTGCATCTCCTTTGTGGACTACCAGATCGGCCGCATTCTGGACGTACTCCGGGAGCGGGGTATGTACGACGACACCCTCATTATCTTCACATCCGACCACGGGGAGCTGCTGGGGGACTACCTGTGCCTGGGCAAGCGGACCATGCTGGACGCCGCCGCCAAGGTCCCCCTGCTGATCCGCTGTCCCGGCGAGGCGCCGGGGCGGCGGAGCGAGGTGTGCTCCCTGGTGGACCTGATGCCCACGATTCTCCGCTGCGCCGGCCTCCCCCTGCCGGAGCGGCTGGACGGCCAGGACCTGTTTGCGGCGCACAGTACCCGCGAGATTGTCTACTCCCAGTTTTCCAACGGGACCACGGGGCTCTATATGGCGGCCTCCAGCCGCGACAAGCTGGTCTACTCCGAGGCGGACCGCCGCTTCTGGTATTTCGACGCGTTTCCCGAGCGGGAGGACCGCTACGATGAGAACTCCCCCCGCTGCCGGGAGCTGCGGGGCCTGCTGGAGGCCTATATCGCCTCCGACCAGTCCCCGGACAAGGACGACCGCGTCATCGACATAGAGCAGTACCGCCGCGACTGCCGCTACCGGCTGGTCAAGCAGGACAGCGTGAACCGCAGGGAGGACGAGCGGGCCCTGCTGCCGCCCGGCTACGACATCGATCTGGACATTGTCTATACCTGGAAGCGGAAGAAGGAGTAAGCGGGGGCATTTTGCGCATCATATGGAGGAGGCGGCCTGTCAGCAGGCCGCCTCTTCCATATGAAAAAAGCGCAGAACCGTCCCTCTGCGCAAAAAGACGGCGGCACGCTGGAAAACCGCGCCCGAAGGTGCTATAATGACCCTGATACGAATCTCCGATAAAAGCGCCGTCCCGCCGCCGGTCGGAAATCCGGGATCCGCAATGGCGCTTCCTCCCGGCCAAACCCGCAAAAAATAGCAGCGAACCGGCGCATACGGAGAGAAGTAAACAGAAACACTACCAACCGGCCTGCCGCATTCATTCCCGGCAGGAGGAAAAGGAGGACCCCTCATGTCAAACAGAAACCGGCGGCTGTGCAGCCTGCTCCTGTGCGCCGCGCTGCTCCTTCTGATGCCGTCCGCCGCTCTGACCGCGGACGCCGGCGTGACGGCCTCCGTCACCATCGGCACCGGCCTTGCGGCGAAACCCGCGGCGGAGGTGGAGGCCCGATGGGATAGCGGCTGGTTTATGGAGAAGGCCTCCGTATACCGGCGCGAGCTGGCGCTCACGGCCATAACCCTCAGCGGCGCGGCTTACGTCAGGGACGAGGAGCAGGTCCCCTGCGTCCAAACGGCCTTGGAGGCCTTCGGCTTTACCCGCGTCCAATCCTACAACGCCCATATCCCGATCACCGCCAGCGACAAGGTGGCCTACACCTTCGCGGAGCAGACGCTGCGGAGCCGGGAGGGGAAGCCCCTGCGGCTGGCGGCGGTGGTGATCCGTGGGACGGGGGAGTACACCGAGTGGGCCAGCAATCTCAACGTGGGGACGGGCGCCTGCCACACGGGCTTCAGCCGGGCGGCGGACGAGCTGCTTGGCAGCCTGGCCGCGTACCTGGCCCAGGGCGGCCCGGCGGAGGGGGCGGTAAAATTCTTCATCACCGGCCACAGCCGGGGCGGGGCGGCGGCGAACCTGCTGGCGGCCCGTCTGGCGGACAGCGGTCTGGCGAAGAAGGAGGACGTCTTCTGCTACACCTTCGCCGCCCCGGCGGTGTCTGTTGAGGCGGCGGAGGAGGGCTACGAGAATATTTTCAACATCGTCAACGAGACGGACCTGGTCACCCAGGTGCCTCTCTCCGCGTGGGGCTACCGCCGCTACGGCGTCGACAAGCCCCTGCCCACCGGGGATGCGGCGCTGTTTGACGGGATGAACCACCAGTACAAGGCCCTCTCCGGCCAGGAGTACGCGGCCTACCGGGATCCGGAGACGGTGGAGCGGATCACCGCCGCCGTCCGCCGCCTGGCGCCCTCCACCTCCAGCGCCAACATGGAGCTGATCGCCGCTATCCTCAACGGCGATCTGGAGGAGCTGTCCCGGCTGATGAAGCAGGGCGGTGCCCTGTCCATGGGGAGGACGGCGCTGCGGCTGTCCGCCGAGCTGGCCCCGCTGCTCGGGCAGGAGCAGGAGGCCCTGCGCTCCGCCCACTGTATGGCCGGGTATTACAGCTGGCTCTCGGCGTCCCCCTCCTGACAGGGAACGTCATAAAAGGACTGCGCCCCCGCAAAGAGGCGCAGTCCTTTTTGCTATGTACGCGGCCTCGCAGAAAACCGCCCTACTCCCAACTCTTCTCCAGCACCGTGTCCCAGGCGATCTGGTAGGGGCTGTCGGACCGGCCCTTCAGATCGTTGTATACCTCCCGGCGGGGATCGGCGCTCTCGTCGGACCAGTACTCGTATCCCCGCATGTAGCTCTCGGTCAGCTCATCCCAGGAGGAGAACTTGCCCTGCAGCTCCTTGGCGATCTCCAGTGCCTTGTCCAGGGCCTCGCTCTCGGTATAGAACCCGGCCACGTAGTACCAGCCCAGCAGGGACAGGGCGCGGGAGTAGTCCCAGCCGTCGATGGAGCTCGGGCCGTAGACCAGGTAGTCCGCGTAGGAGCGGGCCACGGATTTGCCCATATTCTCGTCCTCCAGGAGCTCGCTCATCATAGCGGCGGTCTCCTCCTCGCTGTACTCCGCCCAGCCGTCTTCGTCCAGAAGCGCCATGAACTCCACGAACTCCGCCCGATGCCCCTCGGTGAGCAGCCACTCAATATTTTCCTCGGCGCTGTCGTGATCCGTCACGCCCCACCACTCGTCCAGGAAGGGGATCATCAGCTTCTTGTTGGCCTCGGTGGCCTCCATGCCGCCGAAGACGGCGCAGTCCCACCCGTTCATATCGGTGAGGATGGCGTGGGTGGCGTTGATCCACCGGATGGTGTCCGGGACCTCGGCCTTGGCCGGGGAACCCGCGCAGCCCGCCAGAAGGGATGCCGCGCACGCGGCGGCGCACAGAAGGGCGCAAATACGTTTTTTCCAATTCATATCCGGGTATCTCCTCCTAAATTGATATGTGCGGCCGGCCCCTCTTCTGCGGGGCGGCCTGTGCCAGTATAACCGCCGTGGAGGATTTTGTCAATGCACCATCCCGTTAAAATCCGCTGCCCCAGATGTAGGCGGACCGGCCCGGCGTGCGGGAGATGTTTTCTGCGCACGCCTTCAGATCGCAGGCCGTCTCCTGCTGTGCGCCTCCGGCGCGTCCTCCATACCGGGCGGCGCACACCGCTTCCTCTCGCGGCGGCGCAATACGCAA
>CAJTOM010000005.1:0-35917 GCA_910577915.1 uncultured Oscillospiraceae bacterium | reverse complement strand
CGCCGCCGCCCGTTTTGCGGTACACTATAGGCGCCTGTATTCGCAGCGTCGATGCGGACAGGCGCTGAGAACCAGGATTCACAGGCGTTGGACCCCGTCTATGAATCCTGGTTCTCAGAAGCAAAACGCGACGGGAGGAGCCTGCCATGCTTTCGATCCTATACCAGGACCGCGCCCTGCTGGTCTGCCTCAAGCCGCCGGGACTGCTCAGCCAGGACGGCCCCGGCGGCAGTCTGCCGGAGCGGCTGCGCCGGCAGGCCGGGGGCGAGATCTACCCCGTCCACCGGCTGGACCGGGAGGCGGGGGGCGTGATGGTCTATGCCCGCACGCGGGCCGCCGCCGCGTCCCTCTCCGCCGCCATCCAGGCGGGGGCGCTGGAAAAGGAGTATCTGTGCGTCCTCCACGGCCGGCCCCGGGAGCCGGAGGGGACGTACCGGGATCTTCTGCTCCACGACCGGGGGCGGAACAAGAGCTTCGTGGTCCGCCGTCAGAGGGGCGGTGTGAAGGAGGCCAGCCTGTCCTACCGGACGCTGGCGGCGGAGGAGGGGAGCAGCCTGGTCCGCGTCCGCCTCCACACGGGGCGCACCCACCAGATCCGGGTCCAGTTTGCCAGCCGGGGCACGCCCCTGCTGGGGGACGGGAAATACGGCGGCGGTCCCGGCCCTCTGGCCCTGTGGAGCGCCCTGCTGGCCCTGCCCCACCCGGAGAGCGGGGAGAGGCTGCGCTTCTCCCGCCTGCCGGAGGGGGATCCGTGGGCGCGCTTCGGGGCCGCGCTGGCGGGCGGACAGAATACGGAACTTGAGGAGGGCGGGGCATGAAGAAGCCGGCAGCGGGGCGCTTTGAAAAGCGGTTTGAGGAGGCGGTAGAGCTCCTGGTGCTCACCAGGGGGCGGGTTTGCGGCGCGTCGGACTGCGGGGGCTATCTGCAGCCCTCTCTGGAATTCGCCGCCTCCGTGGACGTGGCCACGGGCTGCCTCTCCCGCAAGAAGGGCCGGCTGGAGTGGCTGGTCAGGGACACGCCGGACAGGAGCGGCTGGGGCTTTGCCTTCAAGCCGCTGGAGATCTACCGGATAAGAGCGCGAAAGGAGCGCCCTGTCAAGCTGCCGTCCTATCTGGCCGGCGGCGATGAGGTCTGCTACATGGTGACGGAGGTGCTGGAGGAGGGGGTCCCGAACGCGGGACTGCGCAGCATACAGAGGCGGCTGTCCAAGCCGGTGCGGATAGAGGAGGAGGGCCTGGGGGTCTTTGTGCTCAACCGCCAGCTCTCCCTGTTTGAGGGCCGGATTGACTGGCTGGGAGCGCCGTGCGCCGTCACCCTGGAGCCGGACCGCGAGAACGGGCAGACGGGAAAGCGGGCGCTGGCGGCGCTGAAGGCGCTGTACGCGGATCTGGCGCAGTGGGACGGCCGTCTCCGGGCGTATGCCGCCCGGTCGCTGACCGAAGCGGCCAACGAGTGGCGGGGCGAGGGCGCGCCGCCCGTCACGGAGGAGGCCTTTGCCGCCAGGCTGACCATCAGCGAGCTGACCGCATCCCCAAACGGGTGTCTGACGGTCTGCTGCCGGGATGACGGTATGTTTTCGGGGCACATAGTGGAGGTGGACGCCCACATCCGCGCGGGGGCCTCGGACGCGGAGATTCTGGGGTAAAAAAACTGCGGGAGGAGCCGCCGGGCCTTAGGCCCGGTTGATCTCCTCCCGCAGCTTTTCTCTCACGCGGGTCATCTCCGCCTTCCGGTCGGCGGAGGGGTTAAAGCGCGCCGTCTCCCCGGCGGTGATGCGCCGGGCGCTGCGGTCCAGCCGCAGGGGCACGAAGTCCAGGGGCCGGTCCGAGATTCTGCGCCAGAAGCGCTCGATGAGCAGAAAGCCGTCATAGACCTCCCCGATGCCCTCAGAGCCGTCGGTGTAGTCCACGTCCGGGAAGATGAGCACGCTCTCCCCGGCCTGAAGGGCTGCCGCCGTCTCCCGGAAGGTCTCCCCGATCTTCACCGTGCCCCGGTGGACGGGGATGGCCCCCAAGGAGCGCATCAGGGCGCTGACATAGCCGGACGCCGCCCAGGCGGCGTAGGCCGCCAGGGGCTTTGGCATGCCGAAGCGCCGGGAGAAGGTGTAGTCCCGGTACTGGGCCCGGCAGGTCTCCTTCTGCATGAACATGTGGAACACCCAGGGCCGGGGGGCGAAGGGCAGCCAGCACAGGGTGGCCAGGGGCCCCCGCAGGTTGCTGTGGGAGCAGACGTAGACCGTGGGGCCGGCGGGCGGCGGGACGTCGGCGGTCCAGCGGCCGATCCCCAGCCGGACGAAAAACCGGCTGACGTAAAACAGCTTACCCCGCTCCATGGGGCCCCTCCTCGCGAAACACCCAATGCATCTGGATCTGGTAGCTGCACAGGGCCAGAATGATGTCCCCCAGCGCCTTGTTCACCGTGGGCCAGATGCCCGGCAGCAGCCGCTCCAGCACCAGCAGCAGCAGATAGGAGCACAGCAGCTGGCAGCCCCACAGGACGTAGTAGCGCAGCAGGGTCCGTCCGCTGGGCCGGCCGCCGAAGACGTACCGGCGGTTGAGGGTGTAGTTGAGGGCGGAGGACAGGGCCCTGGCCGTCAGGGTGGCCCACCAGTAGCAGAACAGGGGGGACAGGGGCCGGAAGATCACCGCGCTGCACAGCCAGAAGGCCAGCACGTCCGTTGCCGCCGACAGGGCGGAGGACATCGTATACCACCCCAGGCCGGACACAAGGATCACGAACACCCGCCAGGAGTCCCGGACGGCCCGCAGGTGGGTGCCCTGGTTGTTGTTGTAGTAGATGACCTGGATGGTCACCTGCCGCAGGCCGATCCGCTCCCGGGCGGCCCGGATAAGCATGTTCATCTCGTACTCGAACCGCTCACCCCGGATCTCCCCGCACCAGCTCAGCAGCTCCCAGGGGATGCCCCGCAGCCCGGTCTGGGTGTCCCCCAGCCGCACCCCGTACAGGGTGTGGAAGGCCCAGCTGCTCAGGCGGTTGCCCGCCTTGGACCGGGCGGGCACCTGGGGCAGGGTCAGATCCCGCACGCCCAGCACCAGCCGGTCCGTCTCCTCCAGGGCGGCCTGGGCCACGGCGCACACGTCCTCCACGCTGTGCTGGCCGTCGGCGTCCGCCGTGATCACGGCGCAGCCAGTCCATGCGGACTGGCTGAGGATGTAGTGGAACGCGTCCTTTAGCGCCCGGCCCTTGCCCTGGTTGCGCTGATGGCGCAGGAGGGTGCAGCCCGCCATGGCCTCCAGCTGCCGGAAGATCCCATCGCAGGCCGGACTGCTGCCGTCGTCCACCGCCACCACCTGCGCCGCGCCCCGCTCCAGCAGGGCGGACACGTAGGCCGGCAGGGCGCCGTCCGGCTCCAGTGCCGGGATGACGATAATACAGTTGTTCAGGGCGCTGGCGCCCGTCTCCGTTTGCACAGGCCTGCCTCCTCTCACACACCGCGCGTTTTCACACGCGCTCATCATATAACAGAAGTATTAAGTTCTGAATAGAACTATTTTTAAGATTCCCTTAATTTCTCAGCGGAACACGCCGCCGGCCCCGTCCAGCAGCTCCAGCCGCCGCACCTGGACGAAGTCGGGCCGCAGCTCCGGCAGATGCCGCTCCACCGCCGCGGCCAGCAGGGCGGGGTTCATCCCCGGATTCTGGGCGGAGACCGCCGCGTGGAGGCGCAGAACCCCCGGCTCCTCCGACAGGGACAGGCTGTGGAGCATGGGGCGGATGTCGATGTCGGCCATGGCCTTGCGCTTGGTGCGCTTCTGGATGACCAGGCTCTCGCCGGTGAGCAGGGCCTCGATCCGCTCCGCCGCCCCGGCGGGGACCCCTCCGTCGTAGAGGAGGTCCACCCGGCACTCCAGCCCCGCCAGCTCCCGGACGGGCCAGACGGGGACGTAGCAGCTCCTGGCCCGGATGCCCGCGGGCATGAAGCGGTTGAGCCGCTCCGGCAGGTCCCCGCCGTCCATGTCCGCGGCGGTCTCAAAGTCCAGCAGCTCGCAGTCGCTGGCCTGGCCCACCGGCAGGGGCAGGGCGAAGGAGAGGATGGGGTGGGGGTGGAAGCCCTGGGAGTGGCGCAGCACCAGTCCCTGGCGGAGGAACACCCGCTGGAAGGTGCGCAGCAGGTCCAGGTGGGAGATATACACCGCCCGGCCCTCCTTGACGAACAGCAGCCGCAGTTTACCCATGATAGCACTCCCCCCCCTCCACGGCGCCGGCCCCGCAGCCGCCGCAGTGGGTGCGGCAGTCCGGGGTGGCGGCGGACTGATGGGCCAGCTCCCGCTGCCGCCACAAATAGTCGTCCGTCACATAGCAGGAGATCATGCTCCAGGGCAGGATTTCCTCCCGCCCCCGCTCCCGGTTGGCGTAAAAGGCCGGGTCCAGGCCGCACTCGTCAAAGGCCTCCAGCCAGCGGTTCAGATCAAAGCGGTCGCTCCAGGCGTCCAGCCGGGCCCCCCTCCGGAAGGCCCCCTCCAGCACCCGTCCCAGCCGCCGGTCGCCCCTGGCCAGCACGGCCTCCAGAAAGCTGGTGTCGCCGTCGTGCCAGTTGTAGGTGACGGCCTTGGCGGTGATGGCCTCCCGCAGGAGCCTCACCCGCCGCTCGTACTCCTCCCGGCTGATCTGGGGCTCCCACTGGAAGGCGGTGAAGGGCTTGGGCACGAACCAGGAGGTGGACACGGTCAGGCGCAGGCCCCGGTTTTTGTTGGCGGCGTGCTCCCGCCAGGTGTGGACGGCGTGGCTGGCGATCTCGGCGATGCCCAGCACGTCCTCGTCGGTCTCCGTGGGCAGGCCCAGCATGAAGTAGAGCTTCACGGAGTTCCAGCCGCCGGCGAAGGCGGTCCGCAGGCTCTCGGTGAGCGCCTCCTCGGTGACATTTTTGTTGATGGCGTCCCGCAGCCGCTGGGTGCCGGCCTCGGGGGCGAAGGTGAGCCCCGCCTTCCGGCCCTTCTGCAGCCGCTGCATCAGCTCCATGGAGAAGTTGTCCGCCCGCAGGGAGGGCAGGGAGAGGTTCACGTGGTTCTCCTCGCAGAAGGGGGCCAGATCGTCGCACAGCCCCACCAGCTCGGGGTAGTCGCTGGTGGACAGGGAGCTGAGGGTCATCTCCTGGTAGCCGGAGTCGCAGACGGCCTCCCGGCCGTACCGGGCCAGCACCTCCCGGCTCCGGCAGCGCACCGGGCGGTAGACGTACCCCGCCTGGCAGAACCGGCAGCCCCGGATGCACCCCCGGAACACCTCCAGGGTAACCCGGTCGTGGACGATCTCCGTGGAGGGGACGATGGTTTTGGCGGGGTAGTAGGCGCTGTCCATGTGGTGGACCACCCGCTTGACCACCTTCTCCGGCGCGCCCTCCCGGGGGGTGATGGCCCGGACGGTGCCGTCGGGGTTGTAGGTTATGTCGTAGAGGGAGGGGACGTAGACCCCCTGTATGCGGGCGGCCTCCCGGAGGAAGCGGGGCTTGTCCCAGCCCTCCCCCTTGGCCCGGCGGAAGAGCGCCGCCACCTCCGGCAGCAGCTCCTCCCCCTCGCCGATGAGGGCCAGGTCGATAAAGTCCGCCACGGGCTCGGCGTTGTACATAGCGGTGCCCCCGGCGACGACCAGGGGCCGGAGGTCCGGCCGGTCCTGGCTGCGCAGGGGCAGCCCGGCCAGATCCAGCATGTTCAGCATAGCGGTATAGGCCATCTCGTAGCCCACCGAGAAGCCGATCATATCGAAGGCGCCCACCGGGTCGCCGGACTCCAGGGCGAAGAGGGGCAGGCCGGCGGCGCGCATCTCCTCCTCCATATCGGCCCAGGGGGCGAAGACCCGCTCGCACCACACGCCGGGCATGTTGTTGAGCACCCCGTAGAGAATGCGGAAGCCCAGGTTGCTCATTCCGATCTCATAGGTGTCGGGGAAGCAGAAGGCGAAGCGGAGGTCCACCTCGTGTTTGTTTTTCATCACCGCGTTGTACTCGCCGCCGGCGTAGCGGGCGGGCTTCTGAACGCGGGACAGGATGCGTTCCAATCTCTGATCCACAGTGTTTCTCCTTGTCGTTGCGTGGGGCCGCGTCGGCCCAATGGGACTATTCTAACCCGTTTTCCCTTTCTTGGCAATAGGTTTTTTGGCAATAGGTTTTTTGGCATTTCGCCCAATCCGACGGAAACTGCCGCGAAAACAGGAGGGGGCGGCGGCCTGCAGGCCGCCGCCCCCTCCTGAAACCACGCGTATGGGGGTCAATAGCAGTATTTTTCCAGGATCTCACGCTTTTTGTCAATATAATACTGATAGTTCGCCATGGGGACGTCCGGCTGGACCCGGTGGTCCAGGGCGGGGATAAAGCCGCCCTTCTCCAGAATCGGCGGGAGCTTGCTCAGCTCCTTGTCAATGGCGGCCCGGTCCTCCGCCAGCGCCAGCTTGTTGATGCCGCCGATGAGGGCCAGCTTCGGGTGGCGGGCCCGGATCACCTCCGGGAGGGAGCCGGAGTTGATCTCCAGGGGGTAGTGCCCGTCCGCCCCGGCCTCCACCAGCTTGTCCGTCAGCTGAACAGAGTTGCCGTCGGAGTCCACCAGGAATTTTTTCACGCCCTTGGCCCGCAGGTGGGCGATCAGCTCGTGGTAGTAGGGCATGAGAAATTCGTCGAAGGTCTTCGGAGAGATGAAGCAGCCGTGGTTGTAGGCCATGTCCTCGAAGAAGCAGACGTAGTCCAGGGGGGTGATCTCCCAGACCATGTCGATCCACTCCTTGACAAATTCCGTGTGGTGGCGCTGGATCATGTGGATGAGCTCCGGGTCGTCGTAGTAGGCCATCAGCAGGTTCTCCGCCCCCAGCAGCTCCCGGGGCCAGGCGAAGTACCCGTCGATCCACGCGCCGACGGCCTGCCGTTCCTCCCGGCCCCGCGCCAGCATCGCCGGGAACTCGGGACCGATCCGGCTCCTGTCGCGGGCGTCCATGCGGGGGATGACCTTGCGCCGGAAGTCCTCCGCCGTCTCCACGGGGTACTTCTCCTGAAAGGGGATGGACTCCCCGTGCTTGCGCTCGGTGATGATACCGATCTCCCCGCCGTAGGTGATGGAGGTCTCGGTCTCCGCGATGACGGTTTTGCGCCAGGGGGGCCAGATGCCCCACTGGATGCCCACGGGACAGCTGTCCCCCCAGTAGTTGACCAGATTGGTCTCAAATCCTCGGTCGCAGCCGAAGTAGCGCTCCACCTCCTCCGTGGAGTCCACCTCCGCCGGGAGTCCCTGGGCGTGCCAGGCGTCGATGGTCTCCCGCCAATAGCCGAAGTCCATCACCGGGATGCGGTCCACGGACTCGAAATTGAGGCAGCGCATAAAGCGCTCGCCGGGCGTCATTGTCTTCATAGTCCTTCCTTTCCTGTCACAGCGCGGCGGACCTCTTCATCACACGCGCCTCGTTAAACGTTACCGCCAGAATGGTCAGCACATAGGGGATACACTGGATGACCTCGTTGGGGATCCGCACGGTGCCCTGCAGAGCGATCTGCATGGCGTCTGCGAAGCCGAAGAACAGGGCCGCCAGACAGACCCCCAGGGGGTCGTACCGCCCGAAGAGGATGGCCGCGATGGCGATAAAACCCCGGCCGCTGACCATGTCGCGCACGAACATGCTCAAGTAGGAGATGGAGAGATAGGCCCCCGCCAGGCCGCAGGTGAACCCGCCCAGCAGGACCGCCGTATACTGGGTCCTCTTGACGTTCACCCCCGCCACATAGGCCGCCGTCGGATTCTGCCCCACCGCGATCACCCGCATGCCGTAGGGGGTCTTGTAGAGCAGGTAGAAGGCCAGCAGCGCGATGGGGATGACCAGCAGCGTAATAAGGGAGACGCCGCCGAACAGATCCCCCACCACCGGCAGATCCCGCAGCAGGGGGACGCTGACATCCGGCAGCTTGGCCACCGAGGGGGTGAAGCCCTTGTTGCCGAAGATGCTGCTGGAGGCGTAAACCGTGAGGTTGGCGGCCAGGATGTTGATGGCCAGGCCGATGATGCTCTGGTTCACCTTCAGGGTGATGCAGAAATAGGCGTGGAGCAGGGACACCAGCACCCCGGCGGCCACGCCGGCCGCCAGGCCCGCCCAGGGGCTGGCGGTGTAGTAGCTGGCGCAGACCGCCGCGAAGGCGGAGAAGAGCATGGTCCCCTCCAGCCCGATGTTGGAGATGCCGCTGCGCTCGCCGAACAGGCCGCCCACGCCGCCCAGCGCCAGGGCGGTGGAGGAGGTGACGGTGTTGACCAATATACTGGAAACAGAGATCATGGCTGCACCCTCCTCTTCATTGACCGGCGCTTCTCCCGCAGGGCGGGCAGCCTGCAGATCACCGCGTTTGCCGCCACCACGAAGACGAAGATCAGCGCGGAGAGGACGTTGACCCACTCCGAAGGGACGTCCGTCATAATGTTCAGGTTGGTCCCGCCGTAGGACAGCAGACCCATGAGCAGCGCCATCAGCAGGCAGCCGAAGGGGTTGTTGTTGGCGATGGTGGCGATGGCGATGCCGTCGTACCCGTAGCCGGGGGAGAAGTTGACCTGCAGGTAGCCGAAGCCCCCCAGCACCCGCTCCGCGCCCAGGAGGCCGGCCAGCGCGCCGGAGATCAGCATGGCCGTCAGCACCAGCCGCTTGGAGTTGATGCCGGAGTACCGGGCCGCGCACAGGTTTTTGCCGGCCGCGTCGATCCGCCAGCCCAGCGGCGTCCGCTGAACCAGGACGTACAGAACCACGCACAGGGCCGCCGCCAGCAGGAATCCGGTGTTGAGCTGGCTGGGCGGAGCCAGCTGGGTCATGCGGGCGGAGGGCAGCACGTCCGGCGTGCGCGGCGTGGGGCCGCTGTGCCGGAAGTAGTCGACGATCACCAGGGTGACGACGTTGTTGATCACGTAGTTCATCATAATGGTGGAGATGACCTCGTGCACCCGGAAGCGCACCTTGAGCCAAGCCGGGATCAGCGCCAGCACCCCGCCCGTCAGCATCGCGCCCAGAACGCAGACGAGGACGTGGAGAGCGGGGGGCAGGCCGCTGACGCCGGCGCCCAGCGCCGCCGCCGCCAGGGCCCCGGCGTAGAGCTGTCCCTCCACGCCGATGTTGAACACGTCGCACTTGAAGGCGATGGCCACCGAGAGACCGGCGAAAATCAGCGGCGTCGCCTTCACCAGCACCTTCACCAGGCTGTCCGGCGAGGTAAAGGGCTGGATCAGCAGATAGTAGTAAATGGGGAGCACGTCGTGTCCCTGCATAAGCAGGAGCAGTCCCCCGGCGGCCAGGGCCAGCAGGAAGCTGACGGCCACGATGGCGGCCTGGGTCAGCGCGCCGGTTCCCCTGCGGTTGTGCAGTGCGCCCAGAATGCTCATGCGTCCGCCTCCTTTTCCGCGAGCCCCATCATCAGCCGGCCGATCTCCGCCGTGTCCGCCCTGTCCCGGGGGATGATGCCCATGCAGCGCCCTTTGAAGAACACCGCGATGCGGTCGCTCAGCCGCAGGATCTCGGACAGCTCTGTGGACACCAGCAAAACGGCCTTGCCGGAGCGCTTCTGCTCCTCGATGTGCTCGTACACAAACTCAATCGCGCCCACGTCCAGTCCCCTGGTGGGGTTGACCGCCAGGATGAGCTCCGCCTCCCGGAAGCCGCACTCCCTGGCGAGGATCACCTTCTGCTGGTTGCCGCCGGAGAGCTCGGAGACCTTGGCCTCCATAGACGGCATGCGCACGTCGTAGGCCTCCAGCATGCGCAGCACCTGCTCCTCCATGGCCCTTCTCTTCAGGAAAAAGCGCCCGCACAGCCGCCGGCCGGATTCGCAGCCCAGGACGGCATTGCGGAGAATGGAACTGTCCAGAACCAGCCCCTGCTTCTGCCGGTCCGGGGGAATGAGGGCGATGCCGGAAGCGCGGATGGCCGGGGCGCTGCGGCCTGTCAGCTCCCGCCCGTCCTTGCGGATGCTCCCGCCGGAGGTGCGCAGCATGCCGAGGATGGCGTCCACCAGCTCTGTCTGGCCGTTGCCGTCCACGCCGGCGACGCCCAGCACCTCGCCGCTGCGCAGGGTGAAGGTGATGTCCTGCAGGCCGGCGGCAAAGGCCGTCCGCTCCGTGCGCAGCTTCTCCACCTCCAGGACCGCCGCCCCCGGCTCCACGGCCAGGGGATAGCCGGTGGTTTTGACCTCCCGGCCCACCATCATCTGGATCAGCCGGTCCGCCGTGGCCTCCCGGGCGGGGACGGTGCCCATATGCTCGCCCAGCCGCAGCACGGTGATCTCGTCGGCGATGCCCAGCACCTCCTCCAGCTTGTGGCTGATGAAGAGGATGGTTTTGCCCATGGCCTTCAGGGAGCGGATATTGCCGCACAGCCGCTCTGTCTCCTGGGGGGTGAGTACGGCGGTGGGCTCGTCAAGGATGATATACTCTGAAGAGCGCATGAGGACCTTGAGGATCTCGATGCGCTGCTGCTCCCCCACGGTCATGGTCCCCACGGTTTTCTCCAGGTCCAGACTGATGCCGTAGGTCTCGCAGGTCTCGGTGATCCGCCGTATGGCCGCGGCCTTGTCGATGCGCCCCCCGAAGCCGGTGGGCTCCATGCCCAGAATGATGTTCTGCCAGACCTTCAGCGTGGGGATGAGCATGAAGTGCTGGTAGACCATGCCGATGCCGTAGGCCCCCGCGTCCTGGGGGCCTCGGAGCACGGCGGCGCGGCCGTCCACGAGGACCTCGCCCGCCGTGGGCGCCAGCGCGCCGCTGAGGATGTTCATCAGCGTGGATTTCCCCGCGCCGTTTTCCCCCGCGATGGCGTGGACGGTCCCCTTTGCGATGGTCAGGCTGACGTCCCTGAGCGCCAGTTTTCCGGAGAAATCCTTGGTGATTCCCCGCATGACGATCCCCTGCATACATCCACTCCTTTCCCTGCCCGGAGGCCCGCGCCGCGCTCCGGCGGGCTTCCGTCCGGAGCCGGCGCGGGCCCGGCAGATGAGAGCGCCCAGCCCGCCGGTCAGTTGTCCATCACGTTGGTGACCTTGATTTTGCCGCTGGCGATCCCCTGGGCGGCCTCGTTCACCGCCGCCATAATATCCTCAGTCATAAACCGGCTCTCCACCACGCCCACGCCCTCGTTGGCGCAGTTGAGGATGTTCAGCCCCGTCATCGGGCTGCCGTTGACGATGCTCTCAACGTAGAGGTAGATGGCCCGGTCGCCCTTGGTCAGGGCGCTGGTCAGCACGTTCTCCGGCGCCAGGTGCTCCTGGTCGATGTTGACGCCGATGGCCCAGAGCCCGTTGTCCGCACAGGCCTCGATCATGCCCAGGCCGCTGGCCCCGGCCGCGTGGTAGCAGACGTCGGCCCCGTTGGAGATGCAGTCCAGGGTCAGGGTTTTGGCGGTGGCCGGGTCGTTCCAGGCGGAGTTGTCGTTGCCGATGTACTTTACCAGCACCTGCGCCTCCGGGGCCACGGAGCGGACGCCCTCCTCGAAGCCCACCTGGAACTTCTCGATGGTGGGGACCTGCATGCCGCCGATAAAGCCGATGACCTTGCTCTCGGACTTCATCGCGGCGGCCACGCCCGCCAGATAGGAGCACTCGTGGGTGGCGTACATAAAGGATGCCACGTTGTCAATATCGGAGACCTCGGTGTCCAGAATCAGGAAGCCGACGTCGGGGTGGCTGGGGGCAAAGGCCCGCAGGGCCTCCTCCTGGTTAAACGCGTCGCAGCAGATCACATTGAAGCCCTGCTCGACCAGCCCCTCCAGGTAGTCGCTGCACATGGAGGGGTCCGTGCACTCCACGTACTTGGTCTCGACGCCGAATCGCTCCTCCACCTGCTTGAGCCCCTCATAGGCCTGATCGTTGATGGACTCGTCGCCCAGGGAGCCGTCCATGATCAGCCCGACCTTGATCTCGGACCCGCCGCTTTTCCCGCCGGTCTCCCCGCCGCAGGCCGCCAGGGCCAGGGCCATGACCAATGCCATCAGAATCGCTGTCGCCTTTCTCATCGATCTTTCCTCCTCAATTGTCGTCATTTATCCTCTGCGCGGCGTGCCGCGGCAGAGCGTCCCTCACTTCCCGCACAGCGCCAGCGCCGCCTCCGCCGCCGAGGCGGCGTCGGGGGTGTAGCAGTCCGCGCCGATGGTGTCGCAGTACGCCTGGGAGACCGGCGCGCCGCCGATCATGACGCGGTACTTTCCCCGGACGCCCTTCTCCTCCAGGTAGGCGATCACGTTTTTGATCTCCCCCATGGTGGTGGTCAGCAGGGCGGAGCAGCAGATGATGTCCGCGCCGTTCTCCTCGGCAGCCTCGAAGAAGCGCTCTGCGGGAACGTCCACGCCCAGGTCGATCACCCGCAGACCCTTGCCCTCGAGCATCATGCGCACCAGGTTCTTGCCGATGTCGTGCATATCCCCCTTCACTGTTCCGATCACCACGGTGCCGGCGGGCTCCAGGCCCATGTCGCTCATATACGGCTTGAGGCACTCCAGCCCCATGTTCATCGCCCGGGCGGAGACCAGCACCTCCGGCACGAAGACCTCGTTGTTTTTGAACTTCAGGCCCACCTCGCTCATAGCCGGGAGCATGCCCTGCTGGAGGATGTCCTTGGCGGAGACGCCCTCCTCCAGCGCCTGGCGGATCACATCGCATACCTTTTTCGCCCGTCCCTCGTAGATGAGCGACCGAATTTCCTGCATTGTTACCATAGTTGCCGCATCCTTTCCTTCATTTCCGCTGTCCGCACGCCGTTCAGCCCTGTGAGGGTCGCCTGTACTGCTATTATCCCACAAAGGAGAGGGGGCGTCTTGCCGGATTTTTAGAGTATTTGTCACTTATTTTGATTTGCGCCCGGTTCCGGATTGTGGCTGTTGAACAACACGCAGCTCACATACGCCACGGTTCCGGGGCCGTAATAGTAGGGGATTTCGCAGCTCTCGCACACCTGGCTGACCAGCAGGCCGTAGGCCTCCATGGAGATGATCCGCTCCTCCGGGAAGCGGCAGGGCGCGCCGGGACAGGTGCAGGCGGCGCACCTGCCGCAGACGCCGGCCCCCATGGGCAGAAACGCGCCCTCCCCCAGCTGCTCCCGCAGGAGGCCGGCCAGCTGCCGGAAGCGGTCCCTGTGCCGCCGCTCTCCCGCCATCATGCCCTCGAAGTCGAAGGCGTCCCCCAGCTGCACCACCGTCTGCACCAGCAGCCCCTGGCCGAAGCCCGCCGCCCTCTGCCGCATCTCCTCCAGGGAGGGGCACGCCGGCGGGCAGCTCCAGCTTTTGCCGTAATTTCCGCACCGGTTCGCCGCGCACATATCCCGGACCTCCTGCCGGAACGCCAGCGCCTCCGGCCGCAGGGGGGCGGTGCGGGAGAAGCCGCAGCGCTCCGCCGCCGCGCGCACGCGGTTCATGGGATCACCTCCAGCGCCATGTCGCTGATAAACCGCTCCTGGAAGAGGGGGTTGGCCGCCAGCTCCACCGTCTCCGCCAGGCCCGCGATCCTCTCAACCTCCGCCGTCATGGCCCTGGAGCGGAGCAGGAGGGAGGCGCCCGCCGCCGCCGTGTTCCCCGCGGGCTCCGCCCGCGCCGCCAGGGCGGCGGGGAGAAGCCCGATGCCGGCGGCGCTTTCGAGGGAGAGCCTGCAGCCGAAGCCGCCGGCCAGGCAGACGCGGCCGGGGACCGCCTGGGCGGTATGCAACAGCGTCTCCATACCCGCGCAGACGGCGGCCTTGGCCAGCTGGAGCGCACGGATGTCCCGCCGGGTCAGGCGGACCCGCTCCCCCAGGGGGACCTCCTCCGCCTCCAGAAAGCCGCTCTCCTCGAGCTGTCCCAGCTGCCGCAGGCAGTATACGGCGTCCAGCAGTCCGGAGCCGCACAGGGTCCGCGCTGGCCCTCCGCCGATGACGTGGGGCCGCAGATGCCCCTCCTCCAGCGAGACCGCCTCCACCGCGCCCTCCATGGCGCCGCTGCCGCAGGAGATGCCCACGCCCTCGAAGGCCGGCCCGGCGGCGGTGGCGCAGCAGAGCAGCCGCCGTCCGGTGAAGAAGGCCAGCTCCCCGTTGGTCCCAATGTCCGCCAGCAGGAGCCCCTCCCGGGCGGCCAGCATGTCGCAGGCCAGCAGGCCGCAGCTGATGTCCGCGCCCACATAGGCGGAGATGCAGGGGGGGATATACAGCGTGCAGGACCGGCCCCAGTGCAGGCCCAGCTCCGCGGCGGGGCGGAATACGCCGAAGAGATGGCGCGCGGCGAAGGGGGCGAGGGCGATCTCCTCCACGGGGAGGCCGTGGAGCAGGTAGAGCATGACGGTGTTGCCGGTGATGACCCCACCGCCCAGCTCGTCCACGGAGCGCCGGGCCTCCCGGCAGAGCTGCCGCGCCAGCTGGTCCAGGCAGCGGAGCAGGGCGCTCTGCAGGGCCTGGCCGCCGCCGCCCATGGAGGTCTCCAGCCGGGAAACCACGTCCGCGCCATAGATCTCCTGGGGATTTTTGCAGGCCCGGACCCCCAGCAGGGCGCGGGTCTCCAGATCCCACAGGTAGGCCGCCGCGGTGGTGGTGCCGATGTCCACCGCCAGCCCCAGGCCCCGCGCCCACGGAGCCCACTCCGCGCTCCGGTGGAGGAGGGAGGTCTCGATGGCCGGCGCCCCGTCCTCCTCCAGCTCGATCCGGGCATGGGGGCCGACGATCTGCGCCTCGCAGGACAGGCGGACGCCCTCCAGCAGCTCCCGCTGTGAGAGCAGCGCCCGCTCCGCCGCGCTGGGCTCGCTCAGATCGCCGTAGGCCCGGACGCGGCATTTGCCGCATTTTCCGTGCCGCCCGCAGGGGTGATCCGCCGGCGCGCCGGCGGCGGCGAGGCAGTCCGCCAGGTCCGCCGGCCCGCCCTGCCAGGGGATGCGGGCGAACAGCCGTCCCCTGTAAAAAATTTGCACCATCCTGTTCCTCCTCTTTGCCGTCCCGCCACTTGCGTTCCGACCGGTGTTTTGCTATAATGACCAAAAGAATGACACATGTCCCACAGGAGGCCTGCAATGATCGAAAAATGTGACGCCCTATGCCAAAACCTGCAATCACTCACCGGGATCAACGTGACGCCGATCTATCCCGACGAGCCCGAGCGGTTTGCCGGCCGGCTCTGCCCGGACCGGTTCTGCCTGGGGTGTCCCCACAGCCATAAGAACGAGTTCAACACCCACTTCTACGGCCTGAGCGAGGCCTACCGCTGGGACGGTAAGTTCATCTACTACTGCCCCATGGCGATGATCTTTGTGGCCGCCGCCATTCTGAGCGAGGACGGCGGGCTGGCCGGGGGCATCATCGCGGGCCCCATTGTCATGGGGGAACCGGAGGACTCCATCTGCTATATTGAGCACCCGGAGATGCGGGGCAGCATGGAGAAAATTCCCCGCCTGAGCACCGCCCAGGTCAGCCAGCTGGCGGAGACGCTGTGCACCATGACCGGCGGGCTGTACTACGAGAGCTTCACCGCCAAGCGGAGCTACAACCAGCAGCAGTTTCTCAACGCGATCTACGACATGCGGGAGAACTGCATGGGGGAGAGCGAGCACTACGACTATATCCTCACGGCGGAGAGCCAGCTGTGCACCCTCATCAACCACCACGACAAGAACGGGGCCCAGGATCTCCTCAACCGTCTGCTGGGCCACATTTTCTTCTACCACGCCGGCGATCTGGCGGACATCAAGGCCCGCACCCTGGAGCTGATCGTGGTCATATCCCGTTCCGTCATCGCGGCGGGGGCCCACGTAGGGGACATTTTCCGCTATAACACCACCTATCTCCAGGAGATCCTCAGTTTCTCCTCCATCGACGCCCTCAGCCGCTGGCTCTCCGACATAGTCCAGCGCTTTATCGCCGTGTCCTTCGACTACACGGACATCAAGCACTCCGACATCGTCTACAAGACCATGGACTACATCCGCAAGAACTGCCTGCGCAAGCTCTCCTTGGAGGAGATTGCCAACGAGGTCTACCTCAGCAAGGCCTACCTCAGCAACATCTTCAAGCAGGAGACCGGCATCAGCATCACCGAGTTCATCAACCGCGCCCGCATCGACTACAGCAAGAAGCTGCTGCGGGAGACCTCCCTCTCTCTGGTGGAGATTGCCAACGAGTGCTGCTTTGGGGATCAGAGCTATTTTTCCCGCGTATTCAAAAAGTACGAGGGGATGTCCCCCAAAAAATACCGCAGCAGCCGCGGCGCGTTCACGCCGGACTGAGGGGCGGCGTGTGCCGCCCTCTCACAGCGGGTAGACGCCGCGGCGCTTGGCGATATCGATCATGCGCTGGGCGCGGGCGAAGTCCGCGTTGGCCGGGTATTCGCAGCCCGTGGCCAGGATGAACCCCCCGCCGGCGGCCATGGCCTCGATCTGCTCCACGCACTGCCTGTCCCACTCCTCGTCGGTGCCGACGACGGCGTTGGCCGGCGTCACGGCCCCGATCAGGGTCACGGAGTCCCCGTATTTCCGCTTGCACTCCGCGAAATCGGCGCAGTCGTCCGGCGGGTAGAGGAAGGAGATGGCCGCCGGGTGCACCGCGTCGATCTGCGCGTCGAAGTAGATGCGCTGGCCGCAGTTGTGGATCATGTTGACGCACCCGCGGTCCCGCACTCTCTGGGCCAGCATGGCCATGGGGGCCGCCTCCATCTCCCTCCACATGGATTTGCTCATAATGGAGCCGCTGGCGAAGAGGGTGTCCCACATGATGGCGTCGACCCCCGCGTCGCAGAGCGCATCGGCGTAGTCCGCCAGCGTTTCGGCCACGCTCCAGGTGGCCCGCTTGACCTCGTCGGGGGCGTCGTAGAGGTCCATGTACATGTCCTGCTGGCCCCGCAGCATGGACAGGGTCCCCAGGGGGCCGAACACAAAGGCCACAATGGGCAGCTCCCCCTTTTTTTCCGCCGCCAGCCGCCGGCAAACGTCGATGTGCATCATCATGCGCCTGCCGGTGCGGTAGTCCACGGGCTGAATCTTCCGGTAGTCGGCGATGTCCTTGATGACCGCGTTGGCGTAGTCGGGATGGGCCGCCTCATTTTCCGGGAAAATCAGCGGCTGTCCCCAGGCCTCGCACTCGATGGACAGGTCGATCAGGGTGACAAGGCAGTCGACGTCAAACTCCTCCGCCGCCTTCAGAAAGCCGGCCGCGCAGGTTTCCGCGTCCGTGGACCACGCCTCGTAGGACGCGCCGGTCAGCTTGCGGCTGACGCCGCAGAGGATGGGGCAGACCGGAACCCGGTCCGGCTGCCGGTGGGCGAGGGCGGCCGCTACACGTTCGTATGAAGTCATTTGTTTTCCTCCTTTTTTGTCCGGCATGAGCGCTGCTCTTGTCTCCATTTTAGCGCCTTTGACTCCGCCTATCTTGCAAAATAGCGGAATTATTGGTACTTTCTTTAGGACATCCCTGCCCAGCCCTCCATTTCTGCGGGAGCGGAGAAAAACAGCCGCCCGCCCCGCGCCCGGCCCCCGCCAAAGTTTTCCTTGCATCTTTCCCCCCGGTGTGCTATTTTTATCAGAGCGCCTCTTTAACCGTCAAAACCCGGCCCGATCCCCGCCGCCGGGGCAAAAAAACGCCCGACAGATCCTCTGTCGGACGTTTTCCCTATGATGACCGGCAGCGCGGCGGCTGTGCTGCGGCGCTGCCGGCCGGCCATGCGGCCGGCCGGAGCTGTCCTTCCCCGGCCGGACTTCCCACGGGCGGCGGTGGAGAGAGAGTCAGACCGCCACGCCGTGCTTCCGCAGTTCCTCGGTTACAAACGACCGGTCCTCCCGGGTCTCATCCATGATAAACTGGATGTCCTCCTCGCTGGCGGCGGTCATGTGGTAGTTGTTCACGCAGTTTTTCACGTAGGACCGGCGGCAGGCGTCCAGATCGTAGGGCCTGGCCCTGATCTGGCCCGGGTCCTCCGGGAGAATGATGCTCTCCCCGGGCCTGTCGCCGTCCGGGTTGCCGAAGCGGATGTCGATGCCGCTCTGCCGGGCGAAGGAGAGCTGGGCCATGGGGTGCTTGCCCGCGCCGGTGTACTCCGTCTCCTGGACCACGATGATCTGGTCCCGGTCCATCTGCTGGGCCAGGGAGAAGGCGGCGGTCAGGGAGGTGTTGCCGGCGGGTCCCCGCTCGTAGCCCTCCAGGCAGGCCAGGGCCTCGGTGATGTAGAAGGTCTCCCCCTGCTTGACCAGATAGAACGCGTCCATGTGGCGCAGCACCCTGGCGGCGTTGCGGGGGCAGTCGGACCGGTCCGGCCAGGTCATGAAGGGCATGCCGAAGCCGGTGTGGCCGGTGGTGAAGGACTTCCGGTTGAAGTCGTGGTCGGAGGCCATGTGGAGCCCCCGCAGGTCGATGGACGCGCCGATCATTCTGGCGCCGCACCCGGCCTTGCGCACGCCCCGGCAGGTGCCGGTGATGTTGCCGCCGCCGGCGTTGGTGCAGACTACCGCGTCCGGGTCCCGGCCGGCGATCTGCCGGCACTGCTCCACCAGCTCATAGCCCAGGGTCTCGATGCCGGCGATGCCGAAGGGGGTGTAGAGGGAGGCGTTGAAGTACCCCGTCTCCTCCAGCAGCTTCAGGGTGGTGGTGAACAGCTCCGGCCCCACCGTCAGCTGCACCACCTCCGCGCCGAAGGCCTCGCAGATGCGCTGCTTCTCCAGAATCTCCGGCTGGCCCACCTTGCGGCTGTCGTAGCACTCCTGGACCACGATGCACTTGAGCCCGTACAGGGCCGCCTGGGCGGCCACGGCGGCGCCGTAGTTGCCGGAGGTGGCGCAGATGACGCCCTTGTACCCCTTCTCCTTGGCCTGGTAGAGGGAGATGGAGGCCCGCCGGGCCTTGAAGCTGCCGGAGATGTTGCAGGCCTCGTCCTTGAGGAAGATCCGCGCGCCCTTTCCGGCGGGGGCGTACCTCCTGGCCAGGCGGGTGAGGTTGCGCAGCTCGATCAGGGGCGTGTCGCCCACGGCGTGGCTGCGCTGGATCTCCCGCATCTTCTCCATGGGGTAGCCCGCCTCCCGCATCATCCGCTCGTAGTCGAAGCCGATGCCGGGCAGCTCGAAGGCGTTGTAGTCGACCCCGATGGCCGCCTGCATGATCTCGGTTTTCCGGGCGTTGAGCCCCTCGTAGGACATGTCCTTCGCCATCACTGCTCACCTCCAAAGACCAGCTGGCGCAGCTGCGTCTGAATCTGGTGCAGCTCGGGGACGAACTGCCCGTAGGTATGGGTATAGCCGGGGTTGACTTCGCACAGCACGCCGGTCTCCCGGCGGCCGGTCATGGTGACCACCTCCACGGTGTCGCCCACCTGGGCGTCGGACTGGATGGCGCCCTTGACCCACATCACGAGGTCGCACCTCTGGGTGTCGTCGGGGACGTGGGGCGCGCGGCTGCCGGCGGGCAGTACCACGTTTCGGATCTGCACCCAGTCGCCCTTTTTTGCAGCGTTCACAGGAAAACCTCCTTATTATATTTCATATGCCTGAGAACCTCAGCGGGCCTTGGCGGCCAGCTTGTCCTCGCCGTCGTGGCGGCCGATGCCCAGGAAGATGGACGCGAACATGACCACCAGCAGTACGTAGCCGTAGATCACGAAGGGCGTCACCTGGGCGGCGGTCAGGGGCGCGGAGGTGCCGGAGGCGAAGCTGAGGGTATAGATCATACCGGGCACCCAGGGCATGGCGTACACGAGGGTATTGGACTGGGCGTCCAGCAGGTTGGCGGTGCGGTAGGGGGAGATGCCGTGCTTCTCGGAGAGGGGCTTGGCGAAGGAGGGCCCCACGGCCAGGATGGCCGGCGCGTTCAGCCCCATGATGGTGGAGAGGATGATGACCATGAAGGAGGTGACGACCTCCGCCCCCTTGGCGGTCTTGGCCACGCTGCCCAGGGCGTTGAGCAGCCGCACGTCGCCGCCGCCGGCCCGCATGATGGCGATGGAGCCGAACAGCAGCAGGGCCAGGATGCACACCTGGAGCATGCTGCTCAGGCCGGTCTGGAGGATGCCGTCCACCGTGCGGTCCAGCCCCTCGCCGTGCACGGCGATGAGGGCCCCCTTGGCGGGGTCGGCCGCGTCGATCTGCAAAAAGTCAAACTGGCCGGTCAGCACGCCGATTACGCCGCCGGAAACCGTGCCCAGGGTGGTGGCGATGATGATGTCGCCGGTTTTGATGGCCACTACGATGGTGATGACTACGGCGATCAGCATGAAGAAGGCCATGGGGTCATAGCTCAGATTGGCGTCCATGGCGATGCCGCCGGAGCCCAGCACCAGGGAGAGGATCACGGCGATGACGATGGTAGCGCCTGCGGACACCGCGGCGTACTTCAGCCGGGAGCGCACCACGCCGGGCACGTCCACCCCCTGGGAGGTGGCCGAGCAGATGGTGGTGTCGGACACCGGGGCCAGGTTGTCGCCGAAGATAGCGCCGGAGATGATGATGCCGGCCAGCAGGCCGGGGTGACAGCCCAGGGCCACGCCGGCGGGGTAGAGCACCGCCATGGCGGCGGCGATGGTGCCGAAGCCCGTGCCGGAGGCGGTGGCGAAGAGGCAGGCGGCGACGAAGGTGATCACCGTGAATAGGGCGGGACCCACGCCGATGCCGGCGGCCAGGCCCGCGATGGCGGCAGCCAGGCCGGAGGAGCGCAGGATGCGGGAGAACACGCCGGCGAACAGCCAGCAGACCACCGGCGTGATGGCCTCCTTGCTGGCCATGCCCTCGATGATGACCTCGGCGTAGTGCCGCTTGTCCTTCACGAAGAAGAAGGCGATGATGAGGGCCAAAAACGCGGGGAGCCACAGCGCGCCGTCGGAGATGGACCCCCACATCAGGGTGGTCACCACAATCAGCGCCAGGAACACCACGAAGGGCAGGAACGAGACCCACTCCCCCCCGTAGAATTCCAGCTTTTTCTTGTCTGCCATACAATTCCCTCCTTAAAAATGGACTGCCGCTGGCGCGGCGGGTGATGGGGACGGCGGACACTATTCTACACCGTTTGTGCGTTATACCGTCCTTTCTGCATCATAGCAGAAAACTGTCGGATTTGCAAGTCCTATCTATTTTTTGTCAATTTACCCGATAATTTTTTGTTTGATTTGTACAATATATACAAAAACCGGCGCTTCTCTCCCGGCGCTCCCCTGGGGGTCGCTGGAGCGCCCCACTTTAACAAAGAAAGAGATGAGCACATGGAATCAGCGAAACTGGACATCGGCAGCGTCATCCGCACCGAGCGGAAGAAGCTGGGCATCAGCCTGGACGAGGCGGCCCAGAAGACCGGCGTATCCAAGGCCACCCTGGGGCAGATCGAGCGCGGCGAGTCCTCGCCCACCCTCTCCACCGTCTGGAAGATTTCCGCCGGCCTGCGCCTCCCCATGGCCACCCTGCTGGCCCAGAACCTGCACGCGGACTACCGGGTGGTGAAGCTCTCGGAGGTGACGCCCATGCGGGAGCCGGACAGCGGCATCCAGGTCTACAACATCTTTCCCTTCAACCCGGTGACCGCCTTCGACTACCTGTATATCATCCTCCAGCCCCACCACTACTACCCCTCCACCGGTCACCCCAACGCCCAGGAGGAATACGTGGTGGTGACCTCCGGCCGGCTGGACATGCACATCGCCGGCAAGGTCTACCCCATGGAGGAGGGGGACTCCATCACCTTTGCCGGGGACGAGGAGCACGGGTACGGGAATACCGGCGACGAGCCCGTATTTTTCCAGACCATGATGCGCTATTGACGGGCCCGCCCCATGAACGTTTCTGTAACAGACATGAATATCTCTCATATAAAAACGGCCTGTTTTTTGAAAGAAAACCGGCATACTTCTCCGCTTGAGGGGGAATATCCGGCGATTTTGTGTGAAATCGCAATAAAGCGCCGGGATAAACTGTGAATAAATTGTGTATAGAATGACGGTTGACTTTTATAGGATTAGGTTTTATCATGAACCTGCTCCGCGCGGGATCCGGGCCGCTTTTTACCTGCGGCGGCCCGGCGGAGCCCAGTGTTTTGATAAAAGGAGTATGGATGTATGAAGAAGAAATTTCTTGCACTGCTGCTGGCCCTTGCGATGACCCTGGCCCTGGCGGCCTGCGGTGGCGGCGGGGCCGCCGGAACCATTAAGATCGGCGGCATCGGCCCCCTCACCGGCTCCACCGCCCAGTACGGCATCGCCACCGACGAGGGCGCCAAGATCGCCATTGAGGAGATCAACGCCCTGGGCGGCCTCCAGTTTGAGCTCAACGGCCAGGACGACGAGGCCGACGGCGAGAAGGGCGTCAACGCCTACAACAACCTGATGGACTGGGGGATGCAGATTCTCTACGGCTGCACCACCTCCGGCTCCTGCGCCGCCGTGGCGGCGGAGAGCTTCGGTGACCGGGTCTTCCAGCTGACCCCCTCCGCCTCCTCCACCACCGTCACCGAGGGCCACGACAACGTCTTCCAGCTGTGCTTCACCGACCCCAACCAGGGCAGGACCGCCGCCGACTTCATCAAGAACAACGGCCTGGCCCAGAAGGTCGCCGTCATCTACAACAACAGCGACGATTACTCCACCGGCATCTACCAGGGCTTCAAGGCCCAGGCGGAGACCGTGGGCCTTGAGATCGTCAGCACCACCACCTTTCCCGAGGACACCACCACCGACTTCTCCGCCCAGATCACCGACGCCTACAACAACGGCGCGGAGATGATCTTCCTGCCCATCTACTACACCCCGGCCTCCAACATCCTCATCCAGGCCAGCCAGAAGGGCTACGATTTCACCTACTTCGGCTGCGACGGCCTGGACGGCATCCTCACCCTGGAGGGCTTTGACACCTCCCTGGCCGAGGGCGTGTACGTGCTGACCCCCTTCGACACCGCCAGCGACGCCGCCCTGCGCTTCATTGAGAAGTACAAGGCCGCCACAGGCAGCGAGCCCAACCAGTTTGCCGCCGACGGCTACGACTGCATGTATGCCCTGTACGCCGCCTGCCAGAAGGCCGGCGTTACCGCCGACATGACCGCCGACCAGGTCTGCGAGGCCCTGATCCCCGTGTTCACCGACCCCGGCTTCTCCGTGGACGGCCTCACCGGCAGCGGGATGCAGTGGGGGACCAACGGCGAGGTCTCCAAGGACCCGCTGATCGTCCAGATCACCAACGGCGTCTACGTCAGCCAGTAACCGCCGCCTCCGTTCCGAAAGGGGACTGCCCCACGGCAGCCCCCTTTCGTTTCAAATTTTTTAAGAGAAAGAGGTGCTTTGGCCTATGATGACATTTCTCACCTACCTGGTCAGCGGCGTCAGCCTGGGCAGCGTCTACGCCATCATCGCCCTGGGCTACACCATGGTGTACGGCATTGCCAAGATGCTTAACTTCGCCCACGGCGACGTGATCATGGTGGGCGCGTATATCTCCTTCTGCACCACCAGCTACCTGCACCTGCCCGCGTGGCTGAGCGTCGTCTTTGCCGTGGCGGTGTGCACGGCCCTGGGCGTGGTGATCGAGGGCCTGGCCTACAAGCCCCTGCGCCAGGCGGGGTCCCTGGCGGTGCTCATCACCGCCATCGGCGTGAGCTACTTCCTGCAGAACGCGGCCCAGCTGATCTGGACCTCCAACACCAAGGTATTCACCTCCGTGGTGGGCCTTCCCTCGGTCCGGCTCTTTGGCGGCCGGCTCACCATCACCGGCGAGACCATCGTCACCGTGCTGGCCTGTCTTCTGATCATGGCGGGGCTGACGTTCTTCACCGGCGGAACCAAGCTGGGCAAGGCCATGCGGGCCTGCTCCGAGGACAAGGCCGCCGCCCAGCTCATGGGCATCAACGTCAACGCCACCATCTCCATGACCTTCGCCATCGGCTCCGCCCTGGCGGCGGTGGCGGGGGTGCTGCTGTGCTCGTCCTACAACACGCTCATCCCCACCGCCGGGGCCATGCCGGGCATCAAGGCCTTCACCGCCGCCGTCTTCGGGGGCATCGGCTCCATCCCCGGGGCCCTGCTGGGGGGGCTGCTGCTGGGGATCATCGAGATTTTCGCCAGCGCCTACCTCTCCTCGGAGCTGAGCCTGGCCATCGTCTTCGGCGTTCTGATCGTGGTGCTGCTGGTGAAGCCGTCGGGCCTGCTGGGCAGATACGTGCCCGAGAAAGTGTGAGGTGAGGGATATGAACAGACTGCGGACCATGAAGCCTGCCGCGCGGCAGAATCTCATCTCCTACACCCTGGTTACGGCGGCCTACCTGGTCATCCGGCTCCTCCAGGGCCAGGGGATGCTGTCCCGGTCCATCCAGGGCCAGCTGGTGCCCATCTGCTGCTATATCGTCATGGCCCTGAGCCTGAATCTGGTGGTGGGCATCTCCGGCGAGCTGAGCCTGGGCCACGCGGGCTTTATGAGCGTGGGGGCCTTCTCCGGCGTGGCGGCGGCTGTGAGCCTGGAGAGCGGCGGCGTGGGCTCCCCGGCGGTGCGGCTGGTGGCGGCCATGGCGGTGGGAGCGGTCCTGGCGGCGGCTGCGGGCTTTATCGTGGGCGTGCCCGCCCTGCGGCTCCAGGGGGACTACCTGGCCATTGTAACCCTGGCCTTCGGCCAGATCATCGTCAACATCCTCCAGTGCGTCTACCTGGGCGTGGACGCCGGGGGGCTCCACTTCAACTTTCTGGACGCGGAGCTCCACATGGAGGGGGGCGTCTCCATCATCTCCGGCCCCAAGGGGACCGTCTCCGTCACGAAGATTGCCTCCTTCACCGCCGGCTTCCTCCTCATCCTGGTCGCCCTGGCGGTGGTGCAGAATCTGGTGAACAGCCGGGCGGGCCGCGCCATCATGGCCACCCGCGACAACCGCATCGCCACCGCCAGCGTGGGCATCAACTCCACCAAGTACCGCCTGATGGCCTTCGTGGTGGCTGCGGCCCTGGCCGGCGCGGCGGGGGCCCTGTACGGGCTGAACTACTCCTCCGTGGCCCCCTCCAAGTTTGACTACAACACCTCCATTCTGGTGCTGGTGTTCGTGGTGCTGGGCGGCCTGGGGAACATGTGGGGCTCCATCGTCGCCGCCGCCTTCCTCACGGCCCTGCCGGAGACCCCGGCCATGCGGGGCCTGGCGGATTACCGGATGCTGGTGTACGCGGTGGTGCTGATTCTGGTGATGCTGGGGACCAACAACCCGTCGGTGCAGAGCTTCCTCAACGGGAAGCTCCGCCGGAAGAAGCGCAGGAAGGAGGGTGCCGTCAAATGAGCGAGCAGCCCAACAGCAGCTATCCCAAGCCCAAGCTGGTGCCGGTTCCCAGCACCAACATCATCCCCGAGCGGGATATTGACAAGCGCCCGATTCTGGAGTGCCGCCACCTGGGGGTCGACTTCGGGGGCCTCACGGCGGTGGACGACTTCAACATGGCCATCGGCCGCACGGAGATCGCGGGCCTCATCGGCCCCAACGGCGCGGGGAAGACCACGGTGTTCAACCTGCTCACCCGGGTCTACCAGCCCACCCGGGGCACCGTGATGATCGACGGCCGGGACACGGCGGGGAAGAGCACCGCCCAGGTCAGCCACATGGGCGTGGCCCGCACCTTCCAGAACATCCGCCTCTTCGGCAACCTGACGGTGGAGGACAACGTGAAGGTGGGCCTCCACGAGCGGGTGAAGTACAGCGCCCTGTCGGGCGTGCTGCGCCTGCCCTCCTACTGGCGCAGGGAGCGGGAGGCCCACGAGCGGGCCCTGGAGCTCCTGTCCATCTTCGACATGCAGGACATGGCGGACCACCAGGCGGGCTCCCTGCCCTATGGGGCCCAGCGCCGGCTGGAGATTGTCCGGGCCCTGGCCACCGGACCCAGCCTTCTGCTGCTCGACGAGCCGGCGGCGGGGATGAACCCGTCGGAGACGGCGGAGCTGATGAACAACATCCGCAAAATCCGGGACACCTTCCAGATTGCCATCATGCTCATCGAGCACGACATGAATCTGGTCATGGGGGTCTGCGAGGGCATCTGCGTGCTGAACTTCGGCCGCATCATCGCCAAGGGGACCCCCGACGACATCCAGGCCAACCCGGCGGTCATCGAGGCCTATCTGGGCAAACGGAAGGAGGCGCAGTGAGATGGGCGTCATGCTGAAGGTGGACGGCATCCACGTGTATTACGGTAGCATCCACGCCGTCAAGGGGGTCTCCTTCGAGGTGGGCGAGGGGGAGATCGTCACCCTCATCGGGGCCAACGGCGCGGGGAAGTCCACGGTGCTCAATACGGTCTCCGGCCTGCTCCACCCCCGGACGGGATCGGTGTGCTTCATGGACCAGGATCTGCGGGGCGTGCCCCCCCACAAGGTGGTGGAGCGGGGGCTGGCCCAGGTGCCGGAGGGGCGGCGGATCTTTCTCCAGATGACCGTGGAGGAGAACCTGGAGATGGGGGCCTACACCCAGCCCAAGTCCTCCGTGGCCCCCGGCGTCGCGGACGTATACAAGCGCTTCCCCCGGCTGGAGGAGCGCCGCAGCCAGGTGGCGGGCACCCTCTCCGGCGGCGAGCAGCAGATGCTGGCCATGGGCCGGGCGCTGATGAGCCGGCCCAGGCTGCTGATGCTGGACGAGCCCTCCATGGGCCTGGCGCCCCTGCTGGTGGAGCAGATTTTCGAGATCATCCGCGAGCTCCACGCCGCCGGCACCACCATTCTCCTGGTGGAGCAGAACGCCCAGGCGGCCCTGAGCGTGGCGGACCGGGCCTACGTCCTGGAGACGGGGCGCGTCTCCCTGAGCGGCACCGGCGCGGAGCTGATGGCCAGCGACCAGGTGCGCCGCGCGTATCTGGGAGGCTGACCCCTCCCCCGACATCCAAGTACCGAGGCGGCCCCGCCCCGGTACTTGTCCTGTTTCCGGCAAAATCAAAAAATCGCTCCCCCGGTTTGCACGCCCCCGTGCAACCGCCCGCCCTTTTCGCCCCCTCTATTGTAGGGAGCACCACCACCGCGGTAACCAAGTCCGGAAGTAAGTGCAACCAGGCCCAGGTACCGGGCCGCGTGCGGCGGGGTCAAGAAGACCGCACAGAGCGCACCTCGACAATTTCATAGGGAGCATGTCCGCCGCCGGACAAGCCCCGGAGCCGATTTCCCCGCCAGCCAAACTTCTTTGTTGTAATTCTCCCTGTTTTGTGCTATGCTGTACCCTAGAAATCCTATGGACTAAGGAGTGAACTGCCATGGCAGAGGAAAAAAAGGAACTGGAGACCGCCGTCCCGGCGGGGACGATGGAGGAAACGACGGCGGGGCCGGCGGACGGCTCCGCGGCGAAAAAGGAGCCGGAGACCCTGGAGGGGATGCTCTACTGCTGGGCCCAGGCGCTGATCACGGCGGTGGTGGGGGTGGTGCTGCTGTTCACCTTCGGCCTGCGGCTGATCGGGGTCAGCGGGCCGTCCATGCAGGACACCCTCTACACCGGGGACCGCCTGCTGGTGCTCAACGCCGCCTACTGCGACTTCAAGGCCGGGGACGTGGTGGTCATCAACGACTACAACGCCCAGCTCAGCGACACCCTGGTCAAGCGCATCGTGGCCGTGGAGGGCCAGACGGTGGACATCGACTTTATGAGCGGCCAGGTCTACGTGGACGGCCGGCCCCTGGACGAGCCCTATATCAAGGAGCCCACCTACACCAGCGAGGGCGTCCAGTTCCCCCTGACGCTGGGGGAGGGGGAGGTCTTCGTCATGGGCGACAACCGCAACCAGAGCACCGACAGCCGGGACCCCAAGCTGGGGCCGGTGGACGAGCGGTATCTGCAGGGGAAGGCCCTGTTCCTGCTCCTGCCGGGGAAGACGCCGGATACGGATCGGATCGACTGGGGCCGCATCGGCCCCATCGCCTGACGGTGCGGGCTATGGACGCGCGCGAGAAGGACCTGAACATCCAGTGGTACCCCGGCCACATGACCAAGACCCGCCGGATGATCGCCGAACAGCTGCGGCACATGGACGCGGTGTGCGAGATTCTGGACGCCCGGGCGCCCCTCTCCAGCCGGAACCCGGACGTGGGGGAGCTGACGGCGGGCAAGCCCCGGCTCATCGTCCTCAACCGGGTGGACCTGGCGGACCCGGCGGCCACGAAGGCCTGGGGGGCCTGGTTCCGGGGGCAGGACGCCGCCGTGCTGGAGTGCAACGCCAGGCAGGGCCAGGGGACCCGGCAGTTCCCCGCCGCGGTGCGGAGCCTGCTCTCGGACAAGCTGGCGGCCTATGCGGAGCGGGGCCAGGCGGGGCGGATGCTGCGGGTGATGATCCTGGGCATCCCCAACGTGGGCAAGTCCACCTTCATCAACCAGGTGGCCCGGCGGAAGACCGCCAAGGCGGAGGACCGCCCCGGCGTCACCCGCGCCAAGCAGTGGGTCCCGGTGGACCAGAGTCTGGAGCTGCTGGACACCCCTGGGATGCTGTGGCCCAAATTTGAGGACCCTGGAGTGGCCTTCCGGCTGGCCTGCACCGGCGCGGTGCGGGACGAGATCATGGACCTGGAGGAGCTGGCGGCCCGCCTGACGGCCTACCTGGGGGAGCACTATCCCCAGGCCCTGCTGGACCGGTACAAGGTGGAGCGGGAGCCGGAGGACGGCGGATACGACCTGCTGGTGAAGGCGGGGCGGAAGCGGGGCTTCGTCCTCCGGGGCGGGGAGATCGACACGGAGCGGATGGCCCGCATTCTCCTGGACGAATTCCGTTCCGGCAAGCTGGGCCGCTTCACCCTGGAGCTCCCGCCCGCCTCTCATTAATAGAAGATATAGCAGAACGGCAGTGAGTAAACACAATTTTTACGGGTGAGATGCAGAATGGATAAAAAAACGCTCCCCGGATGGGAGCTGGAAACGGCCGCCCATGAGCGGGGCCATGCCCTGGTCTGCGGCTGCGACGAGGCGGGGGCCGGGCCCCTGGCGGGGCCGGTGTACGCCGGGGCGGTGATCCTGCCCCATGGCCTGGCGCTGCCCTGGCTCAACGACTCCAAGCAGGTGACCCCCAGGCGCCGGGACCTGCTCTTCGATCAGATCAAGGCCTCGGCCGTCGCCTGGGCGGTGGCGTCCGTCTCCCCGGAGGAGATCGACGCCGCGGACATTTTAAGCGCCCGGATCAGGGCCATGCAGCTGGCCATCGACGCGCTCGCCCCCGCCCCGGACTACGCCCTCGTCGACGGCAACCGGGACAAGGGGAAGCGCTTCGCCCTCGTCACCCCCCACGAGACCGTCGTCAAGGGCGACAGCCGCAGCCCGTCCATTGCCGCCGCCTCCATTTTGGCCAAGGTCAGCCGTGACCGGCACATGGAGGAAATGGCGGAACAATACCCCGAGTACTGCTTTGAGCAGCACAAGGGGTACGGAACCAAGCTGCACTATGCCATGCTGGACCGGTACGGCCCCTGTCCCATCCACCGGCGGAGCTTCCTGAAAAAGTGGGAGGCCGCCCGCCATGGATGAGCGGAAGCGGCGGGGCGACCGGGGGGAGGCCGCCGTGGCGGCGGCCCTGGAGCGCCGTGGCTACGCCATTGCGGCCCGGCAGTACCGCTGCCGCTGGGGGGAGATCGACCTGATTGCCCGCTCGCCGGAGGGGGTGCTGTGCTTCGTGGAAGTCAAGACCCGCTCCGGCCGCCCGATGGCCCAGGGGCGGGAGGCGGTGACCCCCGCCAAGCGCCGCCGCCTGCGGGACGCGGCCTCCTGGTACCTGGCCCAGACCGGTCTGGACTGCCCCTGCCGGTTCGACGTGGCGGAGGTGTACGACCAGGAGGGCCGCCGCCGGATTAACTATATGATCAGCGCCTTCTTCTAGGGACTGCCTGGGTGTTTTGACAACGTGCAGACAGCCCTGGAGGAGGCGGAGTGGAGGAAACCGCCATGGAATATTTGAGTACGAGAGACAAAACCCTGCGCCTGAGCGCGGCCCAGGCCATCAAGATGGGCCTGAGCCGTGACGGCGGCCTGTTTACCCCCGTGCACTTCCCGGTGCTCAGCGCCCTGGAGATGGAGACGCTGTGCGGCATGAGCTACCAGCGCCGGGCGGCCTATGTCATGGGCAAGTACCTGGAGGACTTCCGGCCCGAGGAGCTGGAGGCCTTCGCAGAGAGCGCCTACGGCCCGGAGAAGTTTGACCACCCCGGCGTGGCTCCCCTGCACCGGATGGACGCCAACACCTGGTGCCTGGAGCTGTGGCACGGGCCCACCAGCGCCTTTAAGGACATGGCCCTGCAGATGCTGCCCCAGCTGCTCGGCGCCAGCCTGCGCCTGACGGGGGAGGAGAGGACCGCCTGCATTCTGGCGGCCACCTCCGGGGATACCGGCAAGGCCGCCATGGAGGGCTTCGCCGATGTGGAGCAGACCAAGATTCTGGTCTTCTACCCGGAAAACGGGGTCAGCGAGATCCAGAAGCTGCAGATGGTCACCCAGGAGGGGGACAATGTGGGGGTGTGCGCCGTTCGGGGCAACTTCGACGACGCCCAGAACGGCGTCAAGCGCATCTTCTCCGACCCGGCCATACGGGAGGAGCTGGCGGGCCGGGGGTACTTCCTCTCCTCCGCCAACTCCATCAACTGGGGCCGCATCCTGCCCCAGGTGGTCTACTACATCTCCGCCTACTGCGATCTGCTCAATGCCGGGGAGATCAAGCTGGGCCAGCCGGTGAACTACTGCGTGCCCACCGGGAATTTCGGCAACATCCTGGCCTGCTACTACGCCCGGAAGATGGGGCTGCCCGTGGGCAGGCTCATCTGCGCCTCCAACCGCAACGACGTGCTGACGGATTTCATCCGCACCGGCGTCTACGACCGCAACCGGCCCTTCCACACCACCATGAGCCCCTCGATGGACATCCTCATCTCCAGCAACCTGGAGCGCCTGCTCTTCGACCTGAGCGGCGGGGACGACGGGTTGGTGCGGGGCTATATGGACCGGCTGGCGGAGGAGGGGCGCTACGAGATCGCCCCGGAGATGCTGGCCCGGCTCCAGTCCCTGTTCTACGGCGGCTTCTGCGGCGAGGAGGAGACCGTTGCCTCCATTGAGATGCTCTACCGCTACCGATATCTGATCGACACCCACACCGCCGTGGCGGCCCGGGTGCTCACGGAGTACCGCAAGGAGACCGGCGACAGGACCCCGGCGGTGTTCGTCTCCACCGCCAGCCCCTACAAGTTCTGCGACAGCGTCCTCCGGGCCATCGGCCAGGAGCCGGCGGCGGACAGCGTGGACCGCATCGCCCAGCTGCAGGCGGTCACCGGCACGGCCGCCCCGTCCCGCCTGGCGGCTTTGAAGGGGAAAACGCCCCGCTTCGGCCAGGTGGCGGACCGGGAGGAGATGGAGAAGGTCGTGAGGGAATTTCTGCGGTAGTCAGGCGGTGTGGGGGCGGTGCAGGGCGGCGCACTGGTCGAAGGCGGCCAGATACATGGCCTCCAGCTCGGCCATCTGGGCGTAGTCGTAGGCCCGCTGGAGCTCCTCCAGAAGCGCGCGCTGTTCGCCCTCCAGCTGTTCCCACAGCCTGCGGCCCACCTCGTCCCGCGCCCGCTCCCGCTCCGCCAGAGCGGTCCGGGCATAGTATAGCGCCAGTTGGTTTTCCATGAGGTGGCAAAATAATGTCCTCATCAGTTTGTCCATTGCGGCAGTCTCCTTTTTGTTTTTGATAATTCAATTATATTTGAATTATCAAAAATGTCAATAGGAAGTTTGCCCGCTGTGAGGTTTTATGATTCGATATAAAGCAGATGTATTAAAATTGTTGAAGGAAGCAGGGTATTCCACATACCGTTTGCAGAAGGAAAAGCTGCTTGCGACGACGACATTGGTCAAGCTGCGCCATAATAACACGACAATAACCGTTGAAAGCCTGAACGCGATTTGCGACATGCTGCAATGTCAGCCGGGGGACCTGCTGGAGTGGTATCCGGCAGAGCCGTAAGGGGCGCGCCGATACAGGGCGCGGGGCTTTGCGGAGCGGCGGGGAAATTCTCCGCCCCTCCTGCGGGAAGAAGGTGACCATTTATAGAAAACCATGTGTACGCCGTCAGCGAACTGAATCATCTGCTCAAAGCCCTGCTGGAGAGCGTCCCGGAGCTGCAGAGCATCTATGTCCGGGGGGAGATCTCCAACTACAAGCTCTACCCCTCCGGGCACCACTACTTCACGCTGAAGGACGCCGAGGGGGCGGTGCGGTGCGTCATGTTCAAGGGCCAGGCCCTGCGCCTGCGGTTCCGGCCGGAGAACGGGATGAAGGTGGTGGCCATGGGGCGGGTGAGCGTGTTCCCCAGGGACGGGGTCTACCAGCTCTACTGCGACGAGCTGAGCCCCGACGGGGTGGGGGACCTCCACGTGGCCTTTGAGCAGCTCAAGGAGAAGCTGTGGAAGGAGGGCCTTTTCGACGAGGCCCACAAAAAGCCCCTGCCGGCCTGTCCGGAGACCATCGCCATCATCACCTCCTCCGCGGGGGCGGCGGTTCACGATATGATCCGTATCCTCCGGCGGCGGTTTCCCCTGGCCAAGGTGAAGCTGCTGCCGGTCCGGGTCCAGGGGGCGGAGGCCCCGGCGGAGATCGCGGGGGCCCTGCGCTACGCCTGCCGCCACAGGGTGGCGGATGTGATCATCACCGGCCGGGGCGGCGGGTCCATCGAGGACCTGTGGGCCTTCAACGACGAGCGGGTAGCCCGGGCCATCTTTGACGCGGACATCCCCGTCATCTCTGCCGTGGGTCACGAGCCGGATGTGACCATCGCCGACTTCGTGGCGGACGCCCGGGCGGCCACCCCCTCCCACGCCGCCGAGCTGGCGGCGCCGGATCAGACGGAGCTGCTGGAGCGGCTGGAGAGCCTGCGGCTCCACATGCTCCGCAGCCAGTCGAAGCGGCTGGAGCTGCTGCGCCGCCGGCTGGCGGAGCTGACCGGCAGGCGGGTCCTCACCGACCCCATGGCGGCGGTGCAGGACAAGCGGCTGCTGCTGGACCACGTCCAGAGGGAGCTGTGCCGCGCCGCCCTGGCCCGGCTGGCGGCGCCCAGGCGGGAGCTGGCCGCCCTGGCGGCGGCCCTGGACGCCATGAGCCCCCTGAAGGTGCTGGGCCGGGGCTTCGCCCTGGTGACGAAGGAGGACGGAAGGCCCCTGCGCCGGACGGAGGACGCGCCGGCGGGGAGCCGGATCACGGCGCGGCTGTCCAACGGACGGTTGATGTGCCGGGTGGAGGAAGCCATAATAGAGGAGGAACGGCCATGAGCCCGAGGAAGAAAGAGGAAAAAAAGAGCTTTGAGGAGCAGCTGGGCCGCTTAGAGGAAATCGTCGCCCTGCTGGAGCGGGGGGACGCGCCTCTGGCGGACTCCCTGGCCCTTTTCGAGGAGGGGACGGGGCTGGCGGGCGCCTGCACCGCCCTGCTGGATGAGGCGGAGCAGAAGGTGGTTAAGCTCCAGAAGGGCCCCGACGGGGAGCCGGTGGAGCTGCCCTTCCAGGCGGAGGAGTGACCATGGGGCGTTTTCAGGAGCGATATGACCGCTACCGCGCCGCCGTGGAGGAGGCTCTGCAGAGCCTCTTTTTGCGGAGCAAGCCCTATGGGCGGCTTCAGGAGGCCATGCGCTACAGTCTGCTGGCGGGGGGCAAGCGGGTGCGGCCCGTGATGACCCTGGCCTTCTGCGAGGCGCTGGGCGGGGAGGCCCGGCGGGCCCTCCCGCTGGGCACGGCGCTGGAGTGCGTCCACACCTACTCCCTCATCCACGACGATCTGCCCTGCATGGACGACGACGACCTCCGGCGGGGACGGCCTACCTGCCACAGGGTCTACGGCGAGACCATGGCCGTGCTGGCGGGAGACGCCCTCCAGGCGGAGGCCTTCCGGCTCATCGCCATCGCGCCGGGACTGAGCGCGGAGCAGAGGTGCGAGGCGGTGCAGGCGCTGGCCTCCGCCTGCGGCGGGGACGGCATGGTAGCCGGTCAGGTGCTGGATATGGAGGGGCTGGCCCGGGACGAGGCGTCCCTGCGGGACATGTGCCTGCGGAAGACCGGCGGGCTGCTGGGCGCGGCGGCGGACCTTGGATGCATTGCCGCCGGGGCGTCGCCGAAGGAGCGGCGGCAGGCGCTGGCCTATGCGGAGCATATCGGCCTGGCCTTTCAGATCCGGGACGACATGCTGGACGTGATCGCCGACCAGGAGGAGTTCGGCAAGCCGGTGGGTTCCGACAGGGAGGAGGGCAAGCGTACCTTCGTGGACCTGCTGGGCCTGGAGCGCTGCGGGGCGCTGGTGGCGGAGGAGACCCGGCTGGCCAGGGAGGCTGTGGCGGGATTCCGGGACAGAGAATTTTTGCTGGAGCTGGCGGACAGCCTGGCGGACAGGAGGAAATAGCCCATGCACTTCGGGATGCTCACCACCAACCCCGTCGTCGACTGCGGACTGCTGGCGTGGTTTCTGGCCCAGCTGATCAAGGTGCTGCTGGAGGCCGTGCTGGCCCGGCGGCTGAATCTGCGGCTGTTTGTCTCCAGCGGGGGAATGCCCAGCAGCCACTCCGCGCTGGTGGTGGCCTGCACCGCCGCCATCGGGAAGCTGGAGGGCGTCCAGGGGGGCCTCTTCGCCCTGTCCGTCATCGTGGCGGCGGTGGTGATGTACGACGCGTGCAACGTCCGCCGCAGCGCCGGGGACACCGCCCGGCTGGTCAATCAGATCCTGGCCCACGTGGAGAAGCTGACGGCGGAGGACTTCGCCGACGACCTCCGGGAGGTCATGGGGCACACGCCGCTTCAGGTGCTCATGGGGGCCCTGCTGGGGCTGGGCGTGGGGCTGCTGGTGTGAGGACCTGTATGCACAGGCGGCGGGACAAAGCGGGGGTTGCATGGGGCGCGGTTTTCTGGTATACTGGCGGCTGGAACCGCCGAGACGGCGGAAATCACGCAGAAGGAGATGCTTCGTATGACATATACTTACCGCCCCACCGGCGTCTGCTCCTCCCAGATCGATCTGGAGCTGGAGGACGGCGTCATCCGGTCCGTGGCCTTCACCGGGGGCTGCAACGGGAATTTGCAGGGGATTTCGTGCCTGGTAAAGGGAATGGACGCCAAGGAGGCTATTGGCAAGCTCCAGGGCATCCGGTGCGGAGGAAAGCCCACCAGCTGCCCCGATCAGCTGTCCAGAGCTCTGGCGGCGGCGCTGGCGGAGGCGTGAGCGTCAGATAAGACGGTAAAGGAACATCCCGCGGGGAGCAAGACGGCGCTCCCCGCGGGATGTTTTTGCTGTCAAAAGGCGCTGTCAAAAAACCTTGGAAAATCAATGAAAATAGCTCTTGACTCACTGCTCCGGCTGTGGTATAATCAGCAACTGCGTGGAAATAGTCCGCGAATTTTGGCGCGTCAAAACGGGAGGGATTTGTTTGCTGACAGAACTCCGGTCCAGCGACAAGGTGATCGGTGTCAAGCAGTCCCGCCGCGCCATCCGGGACGGCCTCGCCCGGCGGGTGTTTCTGGCCGCCGACGCGGACCCGGATCTGGTCGCGCCCCTGCGCGAGCAGTGCAGGCAGAGAGCAGTCCCCGTGTTCACCCAGTACACGATGCGTGAACTGGGACAGGCCGCCGGCATCCAGGTGGACGCCGCTGTGGTGGCCCTGCTGTGAAAATTTCCGTTTATGTGGTTTTTTCAGGATATTTTTGGGTATCCTGCAAAAAATAAATCGGAGCATCCCGCTCCCATTCTTTAGAGAAAGGAGAAAACTATGCCTACTTTCAACCAGCTGGTTCGCAAGGGCAGAGAGCAAGCGACCTACAAGTCCACCAGCCCCGCTATGCAGTACGGACTCAACACCCTCAAGAACAAGGAGACCGATCTGCCCTCTCCCCAGAAGCGGGGCGTGTGCACTGCGGTGCGTACCCAGACCCCCAAGAAGCCCAACTCCGCCCTGCGGAAGATCGCCCGTGTGCGCCTGACCAACGGCTACGAGGTCACCGCCTACATTCCCGGCGTGGGCCACTCCCTCCAGGAGCACTCCGTGGTCATGATCCGCGGCGGCCGTGTCAAGGACCTCCCC